>CAIWJG010000181.1 GCA_903912925.1 uncultured Verrucomicrobia subdivision 3 bacterium
CACTGACATCTGGCTCCGGAGGAAATTGCTGGCCACTTGTCCGCTTAGCGAGTTGGGGTTTCTCCGCATCAGCACCCATCCCAAGGCATACAACCTCAGCATGGCCCTGGCGCGCCAGGCCCTGGAGGCCTTCGTCAAAGCTCACAAGGTGGAATTTGTCCCGGCCGACATGCCGGCGATCGAGTCTGGAGCGCACAAGAGCGAAGCGGTCACTGACAGTTACCTGGCCGAACTCGCCGCTCGCCGCGGAATGAAACTCGCTACCCTGGACACCGGCATTGCGCATGCCGCGGTTGAAGTCATAAGGTGATCCAGCCTCCGCGCGCTGGTCGCGCGAGCAAATCCGTAACCGGCAAGGTCATGGCGGCAGTCCTGTAAGTGGCCCCGGCGCTACCAGCTCTGGCACTGCGCCCAAATAGAGGATTTCTGCTTTCTGCTTTCCCAATTTCTGCTTTCATTCTCTTCTTCCCGCCTTCCCGCCTTCGCTGTCCTTTTAGCCTTTAGCCTTTAGCCTTTAGCCATCTGTCCTCTGTCCTCTGGCTTCTGCTTTTCCGGGAGTATGGCTTTTGGGGGACCAGTGGGCGTAGATTGCTTAGGGCTTATCCAGCAACTGCTTGGTTTCTTCTTCAACCAGCGGACTGGCCTTGATCGCTTGGCAAATGCGATTCAATACCTCGGGTGGCAGGTCTTCCTTATAGCCGACCTCCTTGCATTGGATTTTCTCCGCCAGTTCTGACAACGCCTTCCGAAAAACCACGTTGCAATCGACGATAGACGGCCGTTTCAGCTCCCCGTAATCGCTGGGACCAATCTCCACGATCGTTCCTGGCAACTCCTTGCGCAGCCGCTTCACCCGCTCCACCTTGGACGAAATCACGGTCAGGACAAGAATCTCCCCGGCCAGAGGCTGCCGGTTCACCACGATGAAGTAGTGCGGTTCCGGCGAGGTAAACGACCGCTCCTGGAAATAATAGACGCTGCCGGGTCGAAGCGTGAGTCTCAGCAGCGAGCGAGCGTCCACGATTGCGCCCTTAACTCCATTTCACTTCGAAGGACTCCATTTCGCGCAAGGCTGCGCGCCGGTCTTCTTGCTGCTCCCGGGCAAGGCTGTGGCACGGATCCACACCCGGATGGGGATTCTCAAGGAAATCTTCGTATCGGATACGCACTCGCGAAACCTGCTTGGCCTTCAATGCAGCTTCGTGACGCTTCCACTCCGGGTACTCATGAGTCAGGTCCACCAGCCTCCCCCTGCGGCCAAAAGCTTTCCAGGCGAACCCCAGAGCCTCCAGGTCCGACGTGGAAAGCACCGCCTCGTCCACTGGGGCTTTCGAGCCGTAGCGGTGATTCTCGTCCGCGGGTTCGAGGAACCTGTTCGCATACGTCTTCTCCTGCTCGCCAAGAAACGCGCTCAGCTCCGCGAGGTCCTTGGTGTTTGAGGCAACGGGGCCGTAATCCATGGCCCAATACTCGTCGTTCGTCACCAGACGCCCGTACTTCCGCAGGTGATAACGGTCGGCGAAAAAGACCAACTTCAATGCCCTTAGCTTGCTCAAGCGCCCCCCGGCCTCTTGGGCAAAGAAGTTCAATGCCTGGGTGGCCTTCTTGTAGGCAAATGGAAACCCGAATTGACTCATAAACAGCTCGGAAGATCAGCTTTCGTGCTCTAAACATCCCAGATCCTGGCTGGCTGGTCAAGTTCGAAGGAACACTGCCGTTTCAGCGTTTCAGCGTTTCAGCACTTCAGCGATTCTGCCTTCTGACCTCTGACCTCTGACCTCTCGCTTCCGGCTTCCGTCCTCCGCCCTCCGTCGTCTGATTTCAGCTTTCTGCTTTCTGCTTTCTGCTTTTCCCCTCTATTCCCATTTCAGCCTTCAGCCTTTAGCCTTTAGCCTTCTTCCCGCCTTCCTGCCTTCGCTGTCAACCCCGCTCCCCCCGGCAAGAATATTCGTTTCCCCAAAGATTTCCTGTCCGATTTTGGCTTGGGCGGCCATATATAAGTAGATGGATGCGATGAATGATCTCGAACTGCTGGGCCAATATACCCGGCTCCAATCGGAAGAGGCGTTCACCGCGCTGGTCAAACGCCATACCAGCTTGGTCTATTCGGCGGCGCTACGGCAGGTGGCCGACCCGCATCTGGCCGAGGAGGTCACCCAAGCCGTGTTCATCATCTTGGCCCGAAAAGCCCACACCCTCCGCTCAGGGGTGAGCCTTCCTGGCTGGCTATATCGTGCCACCCGGTTCGCCGCATCTGACGCGCTGAAGTCTCAGCGCCGCCGTCAGCAACACGAACAGGAGGCTGCTCAAGTGCAAACCCTTTCCGCCAATGATCCTGCCTGGGAACAGGTGGCCCCCTTGCTTGACGAAGCTATGGTGCGCCTGCCCGACAAAGACCGTCACGCCCTAATACTCCGGTTCTTCGAAAACCAGCCCTTAGCCGACGTGGGCGCAGCCCTGGGGTTGACGGCAGATTCTGCCGGGAAACGTGTGGCTCGGGCGCTGGAGAAGCTAAGGGCTGCCCTCACCAGGCGCGGCGTCGTCCTCTCGGCTGGGGCCTTGGGAACGCTGCTTTCCGCCAACGCCATCCAGGCTGCGCCAGTTGGCTTGGCCGGTTCGGCGGCGACAGCGGCCCTGTTCGGAGGAGCGGCTGCCTCCCTCAGCTTAGCCAAGGTGACTCTCAGCGCCATGACGTGGATGAAGGTCAAGACGGCGGTCTATGTGGCCACAGCCTGCCTGCTGGCCGGTGGCGCAGGAGCCATACTGCTCGGTTCACTCGCCCTCACGGAGGGGAGTGCTATTCACGGGGGTGAAAGTCATCACCCACGAGCAGCCTCGTTATCTGAAATCCAACAGTTGTTTGCCCTAGCGACAGCCGCCAGGCCACAGCGGAGCCAATTCGTGGCAGACATAGAATTGACTACGAAGCCTTATACCAAAGCGCAGGTGGAAACCGAACTGGCCGAGATTGAAACCATGATGCACAAAGACTCCGCCCGCTGGAGCAGGGAACAGAAATCAGAATGGAGGATTGTGCAGTCCAATGCCATTGTGAAGGCACGTTCAGGAAAGAGGATTCAGCATGTGCGAGAATGGTATTCCGGTAATTACTTTCGCTTGGACATGAACGATGAGGCAATGGGGATAGAGAGGTTTGTGCAATCTCATCCGGACGAATACTACGAAACACACGTCAACATACCCAATTCACCCTTTTCCCCGTATGCGAGCTATCAGGTAAACCGCAATTTGCACGACATTATGCTTTTCAAGCAGGATAGGCCGGGGACACAGCATCAGTTTTGGCAGGCGTTACAAATGCACAATGAGGTGGCGATGGTCATCGTTCTTGCGCTCATGGATTCGTCCGACGCTAAAAAGAATCTAAAGCCCCATGCTTTTGACTTCAGTAAAGCGAAGATGGATTCCGAAAAGGCCAAGCGACTTTGTAATCAAACAAGCTCAAGCTGGCGGCTGGAAGCCACCGACGGACTGTTGGACGGAAAAAGAATTACCCAATTCAGCTTAAAGGGCCATCTCCCCTCGCTTGGTCTAATCCAAGCAAACGTGTGGACTGGTCAGGTATTGGGCAAAACCGTTTGCTTGCAGGAAAGCGTGATGAATCAGACCCAGCATACTGCAACAATCTCCAAGCGGGGGAGGTTTAATGATAATGGTCAGCCGACCGTGTGGACGCTATCCAAAGTCAACGCCGATTCCACCTTCGAGACAAGAAACGTAGCGTTCAAGCAAATAGAGCTGAATCCAGCATTTACAGACGAGGAGGCCTTTGCACCATCCTTTCCTCCTGATTACATTGTTTCCGACGGGTCTTCAGGAAAGAACGTCATACTCCAAAATCCGCATCCCGAGATTCCAATTGCAAAGTAATGCCCGAATGAAATCAACCATTTTCCAATTAGCTCAATCGCTGGTCCCCGTCGCCAACGCTTTTGCCCTCTCCCGCCACCTGCGGGCCCGCCTGGGGGCGGTTCGGGTGATTGACAGCTCGCAACAAGTGAAGGCGCTAGGGGAAAAGCTGGAATTGGAAAAGCAGAAAGGGCGGAATGGAAAGCGCGGGCCTTTGGATTTCTGCTTTCTGCTTTCCCACTTTCTGCTTTCATTCTCTTCTTCCCGCCTTCCCGTCTTCGCTGTCAACCCGCTCCCCCAGGCAACAATCTTCGTTTCCCCAAAGATTTTCTGTTCGGTTTTGGGGTTCGGCGGCAGCTATAAGGTGAATGAACTATTAGTGACGATGCCGAACTCCTGCGCCAATACGCCCAAAGTGGCTCCGAGACGGCCTTTGCGGAACTGGTTGGCCGCCATTTGCCCCTGGCCTATGCGACGCCGCTCCGCCTCGGGGTGCGCCGATGCCCGATGATTCACGCAGAAAGTATTTGTTGAATAGTACGAACGTATTCGTATGATCGGCTGTCAATAAAGCTGTATGAAGAAATCCAAACTACCTAAACCGACTGATGCCGAAGTGGCGATCCTCCGAGTCCTTTGGCAGCGCGGACCCACCACCGTCCGCGAAGTGTGGGAGCGACTCAACCCGACACAGGGCACCGGCTACACGACCGTCTTGAAGATCATGCAGATCATGTGCGAGAAGGGGTTGCTTGCCCGTGACGAGACCGACCGCTCGCATGTGTACCGGGCGGCCCGCAGCGAGGGGCAGACGCAGCGCCAGGTGGTCGGCCACTTGCTGGAACGACTTTTCTCCGGCTCAGCGCCCAAGCTGGTGATGCAGGCGCTGGCGGCCAAGAAAGCCACGCCCGCTGAGTTGGCCGAGATTCGGAAACTGCTGGACGACATGGAAAGGGGAAGCAAATGACTGCCACCTCTGCCATCCTCAACCACCCGCTCATGCGTGAGGTCGGCTGGACGCTGCTGCACTCATTATGGCAAGGGGCGGTCATCGGGTTGATCTTCCTCGCGCTTCGGGTCGGCTTGCGCCGCCAGTCGGCGAACACCCGCTACCTGGCGGGCTGCGCCTGCCTCGCATTGTTCGCAGCCGCGCCACTGCTGACATTCCTCCATGAAACAACACCCGCGCCCGCGGTCTGGGTCTCGCCTTATCCGGTATCAGGCCCACCCGAGGCCGTGGTGCCCCTGCTTGGCCCCGGGAGCCTGGGCCCGGCATTCCATGGCGATGGCACCGGCTGGCCGAGTGGTGGAGGCTCCGAATCCCTCACGCGGCTCGTGCCGATCCTGGCGCTGGGCTGGCTGCTGGGCGTGGTCTTTTTCTCCGCCCGGCTCACGCGGAGCTTTTGGTCCGTCCGGGGCATCTACACCCACCATAACGCGCCAGTGGCTGCGGCCTGGCTGGAGACGTTGGACGAGCTGCGCCACCGGTTGGGTGTGAGCCGGCCCGTGCGCCTGCTCAAATCGGCGCTGGTCGAGGTGCCGACCGTGATCGGCTGGTTCCGGCCGGTCATCCTGCTGCCAGCGGCCACGCTAAGCGGCCTGACGCCAGGCCAGTTGGAGGCCATTCTGGCCCATGAGCTGGCCCATGTGCGCCGCCTCGACTATCTCGTGAACGCCTTCCAATGCGCGGTGGAGACCCTGATGTTCTACCACCCGGCTGCGTGGTGGATTTCCAGGTGCATACGGGAAGAACGGGAGAATTGTTGCGACGACCTCGTGGTTAAGGTGTGCGGTGACCGGCTTGGTTACGCGCGCGCCCTGGTGACGTTGGAAGGGCTTCGCACAGAACTGCCGGGCCTGGCCATCGCTGCCAGTGGCGGGTCGCTGCTGGGCCGTATTCGGCGATTGGTTGGGGCGGATTCAGAAAGAGGCGGGGTGACTGTGCATGAAGTGGGTGGTTTGGGGCTGTTGGGGGTTGGCATGGTCCTCGTCATTCTCGGGGTCCGGATGTTCCTCAGCCCGACAAGCTACCAATCTACGGCTCGCGTGCGGATTCAGTATGACCCAATGGGCGACAGCCGCCTCAGCGGCCAGCACGGAGGGCCGGGCTATGACCCTTCCTTCATCCAGAACGAATTGGATGTCATCCGGTCAGAAGCGGTCTTGAGCAAAGTCATCAAGGCCCTTGACCTGAACCAAGCGTGGGGCATGAAGTATGCCGGGGGTGTTCCTCTCAAGCCTTGGCAGACCCTGGCCTTGCTCAGGGCGAGGCTCGACCTCGGCCTGCTACGCGGGACCAACCTCATTCAACTTTGCGCTGCCAGCGACAAGCCCGACGAAGCCGCCAAGCTCGCCAATGCCATTGCGGAAGCTTACTGGGCGCAGCGCCAGGAGAAACACTCTCAGGAGGAGGAAGAGAACCTGGCGAGAGACATGGGCCGTGTGCAGTCACTCCGCGCATTTGCGATTGTCCACGACCCGACTGCGAATGAGGCTGTCTCGTCTCGACTGGCGAAGATGGAGGCACTGCGCGAGTTGGAGGCTCGTTGCGTTGATCTGAAGGCCGGGTATGTCCGTCAGATGGCCCTCGTGGACCACCTAAAGAGGATCGAGAAGGATTCCGGGCGGGAGGGGCTGGTGCAAGCCATTCAGGTCGTGGCTCGGGACGCACTTCTGAGCGCCCTCCTGGAATCCCTGGCCGCAGCGGAACGCCAGTCCCTGGCGTTGAAGAATGAGCGAAGTCCAGCCCAGAGTGAGGTCAGCAATAGCCAAGGTCAGGTTGACATCTTGCGCAAGAAAATCAACGAGCGTGCCGCCGGTATTATGCTCGGCTTGGAGACCAGGGCTGAGTCGCTAAGCCAGCTCATCGAGAAGCTGCAACAGGAGATTTCGCGCGCAATCACTAACGATGTCATGAGGGCCATCCAGCCCCGGCCCAATCCCGAGTCTGAGCGCGCTGCTGAGGAAGTGCGACGCTTCCACCAGGTACTGCTCGATACAAAGGTCATCCCTGAGAAGGCCGGGGCAGGGATGCTGAGTGCGGCGATCGTGGAGATCATTGACCGGGCTGCCCCAGCGTTATGCCCCGTCTCGCCCAATCTACGTGGGGGGGTGGTCGTGACCGTGTTGGGGGTTCTGCTGATCACCACTGGTATCTTTGTGCTCAGGGGTCAGCCAGGAACCGGTTCAGGCACGCGCCCGGCGCGCCTGGCGCAGTCGGTGGCAAATGGAACTCAATGAGCATGTCACATCAACCGCCATCTGGAGCGGTCGGGAGGGGAAAAGTTCCCCCTCACCCCGCCCCCAGGGGAGAGCGAGCCGCGATGGCCTGCACCTTATACGTATCTTCAACGACGGAGATGGGCTCAGCTCCGTTAGGAGCGCCATGTTTATAG
>CAIWJG010000182.1 GCA_903912925.1 uncultured Verrucomicrobia subdivision 3 bacterium
AATCCGCGGATGGGGTGGAAGACAGTTTTCTTCCTGGGGTGATTTCACCTCCAAATCCGGGCCTTTCGTATATTGCTTCCTATACCCACCATGGCATGTCTCTCATTAACACCCCGCTTCAGCGGTTTGTTTAGCCACCATCGTAAACCGCTGAAGCGGTTGTGGGGCTTGGTCGCGTGCCCCACTCACCCCGCTGAAGCGGGGGGGGGTAATGAGAGCCGGCGGCCAACCCCGATAAAATGTTGGCACGGGATTGAAGATTCGCGAGGGTTTCGGCGTCTGGGCTAGATGACACTTTGGTCGTACGACCTTCGGGGCAGACGCCGCTCGCACTCGGTGCCGCGTGATACCACAGCGAGGTGGGCGCCGGGGGGCGGGATTCAATCGTGCGCAGCAGCCGACGCAAGGCGGCTCCAATCAAGCTACTCCGGGCTCCGAAGTTTGGTTGCCAGCGCTTTATTGTTGCTGAGTTGCGCGTCGGGTTTCCAGGTTAAGGCTGGCGGGAGCGGCTTGAATACGGTTGTCGTTATCAACCAGAACAGCACGAACTCGTGCGAGTTGGGGAATTATTTTTGTGAGCGGCGGCAAGTGCCGCCCGGGAATGTCCTGCGCATCAACTGGGCGGGGGGCAACATCTGCTGGAGTGACACGGATTTCCAGGCGAGTCTGCTCACCCCGTTGCTGGATATGCTGGTGGCGCGCCAGTTGACGAACCAGATCGATTACGTGGTCCTCTCGATGGATATCCCGTTTCAGACGTTGAATCACCCCAAGGTCAACAGCACGACTGCCGCGCTGTTTTACGGTTTGAAGGTCGATACCGGACCCAATTGGAGGGACGTCACGAACAGCTACTGCGCGAGCGAGCAGATCTTCCGCCAGGCTGAACCGGCGAGTGCGCCCGGTTACTCCTTTCTAACCACCATGCTCACGGCCGATTCGCTCGCTCAGGCGAAGCGCTTGGTGGATCAAGGTGTCGCCAGCGACTCAACTTTTCCCGTCCAGCCCGTTATCCTGGCCAAGAGTTCAGACTCGGCTCGCAATGTGCGTTACCATGCCTTCGACAACGCCATCTTCAACACGCTCCTGCGGGGGAATTACGCGATGGTGCGCACTAACGCGGCTTCGCCTGGCGGCCAGACCGGCTTGCTGGGATATGAAACGGGCTTGGCCAGCTTTAGCGTCTCGCCCAACACCTTCGTGCCGGGGGCGATGGCCGACAGCCTGACTTCGTTTGGTGGGGTAATTTTCGGATCCAACCCCCAAACCAGCCTCCTGGCCTTTATCAATGCGGGCGCCGCCGGCAGTTACGGCACGGTAACCGAGCCCAGCCCTTGCCCCCAAAAGTTTCCCAACCCGCAGAATTATTTCTACCAGGCGCGCGGCTTCAGCCTGGCCGAATGCTATTACCAAAGTCTCTACGCCCCGTATCAAGGACTCATTGTGGGGGAACCGCTCGCAGCGCCCTTCGCTCAGTCCGCCTCGGGTGCCTGGACCGGCGACACGACCAACGCCGTCGCGAGCGGCACGGCCCAACTCGGCGTGGCCTTCTCGGCCTTGGACGCGAGCCATCCCCTCCAGCAGATCGACTTGTTTATCGACGGCATTTACTTCCAAACCTTGACCAATGTGGCCCCCCAGGCGGGTAACGTGCTAAGCGTGTCTCTCACTGGCTATCCGCTCACCTACACCGTCCCCACCAACGCCACGCTCGCCACGGTGGCCAATGGCCTGGCCGCCCTGCTGAACGCACCGGCCACCATCTATCTCACCCAGGTCGCCGCCTTCGTTCACGGCGACCGCATCGAATTGCACTCGCTGGCCGCCAATGGCCTCGTCAACCCGTTCTATTTCACTGAATGCGCGATCACCAACGTGGCCGGCAGCTATTACAGCGCTCAATATCTGCCGGGTTTTGTGCGGCCGCAGTTGACTTCGATGGGGCGCAAAAGCGATGGCACCTTCCGTTGGCATGTCGAGACGCCCTCGGGCACCGCCTGCTTGATCCAGGCCTCCACCAATTTGAGTTCTTGGTTTCCTGTTTTCACCAATGTGATGGGCGGGTCGTTGGTTTTTGAGGATGCTGCCGCTCGAAACCTTCCCCAGCGGTTCTACTGCGCACTGGCCTTGCCGCCGATGCCCGCGCCGTCAGTGTCGTCGGTGGGGACCAATGCCAGCGGTCTCCTGTTTCAAGTCAAGGGTGCTGCGCAGTCGTGCGTCATCCTGGCATCGACGAACCAGGTCCATTGGACCCCCGTGTTCACCAATAATCTCGCGGTGGGGCAAGCCCAGGCTGTCGTCAGCAGTTCTGCGGGCAGCGCCGGCGCACTCACCACCTTTTTGGCCGCCAGCCGCGGCGCCTTTCTTGATTCAGCCGCCAAGGGGCTGTGTGCCTTCAACGTCATCGGGACCATCGCGGTGGGCTCCCGGCTCCAAGTCAGCGTGACCAAGACCAACGGTGTAGTCCTTAGCCTCAGCGTCACCAACCAGTCGAGCTCCGCGACACTATCCGACCTGGCCCAGCAATTGGTGACCGCCATCAACTCGTCCCCGGGCTTGCAGGGAAGTGATGGCCTGGTCGCGGAGGACCTAAGCCCAGGCGTTTGTGGAACCGCCAGCTTCAACCTGTACGCCTCCAGCCCTGGCCCCGCTGCCGCCGCTATTCAGGCGCAATTGATCGGCTCAGACGGCGTGGGCACCTTTCCATCTGTTCCCATGAGCCTCAATGCCAACTTGCCCGAGCTCCAACCCCGCAATCATCTTTACGTCACCGCGGGTGTCAGCAGCCTGGCCGTCGCCTTCCCGTTTGACACTACCCGCCTGGCGGACGGTTTCCACGAACTGGCCGCCGTAGCCTATGAAGGCAGCCATGTGCGTACTCAGACCAGAATCACCCTCCCGATTCAAATTCAGAACTCGCCGCTGTCTGCTAGCCTGACCTTGCTCGACCTGGCCGACGGGGCTTCCGTACAGGGAACCTACTACATTCAGGTTGTTGCCAACACCGACAGCGTTAGCGCCATCAGCCTATTCAGTACCGGCGGCTTGCTCACTACACTCACCAACCAATCCACCGCCACCTTCACCGTTGACGGTTCCGCCCTCGGCGCTGGCCTGCATCCATTCTACGCGCAGGTCCAGACTGCGGACGGGGTGCAGTACCGGACGCAAGTGCAGTGGGTCCGGCTGGTTAACCCGCAGTGACGGGCCGGCTACCGCACCACCTGGCGGCTCCTATGGGCCGGGCCCCACTGCCGTTGATCAACCTGCCCATGAACCTCGGAAACATCCAACATCCAACATCCAGGGGCCGATGTCCGCGCAGTCATTGGATGTTGGGTGTTGGATGTTGGATGTTCGATGTTTTGGAAGATGGTCCCTTAGTCGCGGAAGAGCAATTGGATCGAACCGCTCCGGGCCCGTTTGGCAGCATCGCGGCGGTCGGTCAGGTCGCAAAGCGGCGCGAGGGTGACGTCGCCGGCCCGGTAGCGGGCTGAGCCGAGCGCCTCGATCGGCGTGTTGAGGGGCAGCCGCTGCTCTGTCTTCGAGTCCGCCCCCAGCACCAGTGGGCCGTGCATGTAGCGATGAAATCCCGGCGTCCGCTCCGGGCAGAGCAACGGAGCCGGGCCGATGACTTGCGCGAACTGGAACTCGATGATGTCCCCGCGTTTCATGGTGCGTCTGACGACCAGGAAGCCGTCCTGCAGCGCGGGTTTGGTCTTCCGGCCGTTGACGGTCACGATGACGCTCTCGCGCTTGATCCAAGAAGGCGCGAAGACGGCGAGCGAGCGCGCCTGTTTGGATTCGCTGGCCAGAACTTCAAAGCGCATTCCGTTCTCGTGCGGGTAACCGGTGGTCTGCTTGAGAGTCAGCGAACCCTTGGGGAGGCGCGCGGTCACCGTGCTGTTCCCGGGGATGGTGACCATCAGCCCATCCTTGCGCAGGAAGTAGCTGTATTGAAAGGCACGGGCGAGCCCCTTGCCGCCCCAAACCGAACAGCACCATGGCGCAGGCCCACCGTCCTTAAGGAAGATCTGGTTGTTTGGCCCTACGCAGTTATTGATGCCGAAGTCGCCGTCTTTCTGGTTCGCCAGCAAGCCGTTGAACAGGATGTGTTGTGCATCCTCCAGATACTCGGTCTTGCCGGTCAGGCGCCACAGGCGCACAGCCACGGTGAACGAGTCCACGATCGCGCATCCCTCCGTGGACTCCGGGCGGCCGAACCAGTTGTAATTCTCGTAGTCTTCGGTCATCGCCAAATGGCGATAGCGCCGGTAGAGGTCTTCGGCGAAGGCCAGGTGTTCGGGGTTCCGCTCCAGCTCGTACCAGCGGAGGATCCCGCGGGTAGTGAACAGCACGGCGTGAATCTGCGCCTTGATCGCGACGTGGTCTATCTTCCGGTAGAGGCGTATCAGTTCATTAATCTCCTGCTTCAGCTCGGGGCTGGGAAAGAGCGCATAGCCGCGGGTCGCGGGATCAATGATCCCAAAGGCCTGAGCCGTGTCGCCGGTGCAGTGGACCCACTTGATTTTGCCGTCGGTCTTCTCAGGCGAGTAATAGTAGTAGTAGGCTTCGCGGATGGGCAGGATGATCTGGCCGAAGAGGTTCCGGTCCATCTTCAGCGCGGCCTCATCTCGTTTCCAGAGATAGTACTCCGTCAGGCCATTGCACCACATGATGTTGGCGAGGCCCGTTTCGTCGGCTCGATCTTCCGGGAGCACCCAGCCGAGGTAACCTTCCGCGTTGACCATGCCCGGCAGGGCCGCCATCACTTGCTTCAAGGTCTCCGGCTCCGGTTCGTGCAGCGCCCGCGAGAGCAGCGTGGTGGAGAGGATGTATCGGCCAATCGTGTCGCCCGGAAAGGCTTTGTCGCTCGGTTTCGTGGAGTAGTTGAGCGTCAACACATGCTTGGGCGTGTAGGCCTGATACATCTCGTGGGTGTAACGAGCATGTTTGAGCAGCAGGCCCTCAGCGGGTGTGATGTCGTCGAAATCAAGCGAGCGAATGGACTCGATCCGGCGCTTCGCCACCGTCGGCCCGATCGATTCGGCCGCGGGGATATTCATTGAACTCACCAATGCGGAGAACACGATCAACAACGTCAAAGCTGGTCTTGCGCAGTACATGGCAGAGCCAAGGTGGTCAGGAGCTGAGTGGATTGCAAGTTTGATGGCCGGGGCCGGAGAACGGTTACCACCCTGATGGGTAGGGAGCGCAGACTAAAGCCGTGACTACTCAGCAAGAGGCCGCCTTCCCCCTCACCCTGGCCCTCTCCCTCAGGGAGAGGGAATGGCGTTCGACCGTCTGGGATTACCCACTGAACGCTGGACATTTTCGAGCGCTGCCGAGGGCTCACCCTCTCCCTGAGGGAGAGGGCAGGGGTGAGGGGGAACAGGGCGCACGATTGCTAACGGCTGACGCACTGGCGGTAGTGGCCAGCGCAGCCAAACAATTGACTTTTGCTGAGCTTCAGCCGAGCTATCCTTCCACAGCTTGAATACGAGAACTCCATCCGGGGGCGGGGCATCTGTCCCATCCAAACTGAACCTGACTCAGGTAACGCGACGAATCCTGCACGCGATGTGCCTGCTGCTACTGGCGGCCACCGCGCTGCCGCGAAGTGCCTCCAGCGCGGACAGCCCGGCGCTCGTCCCGCCGGGGCTTTACACCAACGCCGACCAGCGCCGGTTCTGGAAACCGGTGGCTGACGATGTCTATTTCCAGGAAGTCGGAGGGCAGGTTCGCACTGCCCAGCCGGTGACCGCGCTGGCGTTTTACCAGGGCAACCTTTATGCCGTTACCGGGGGTTCACTCAAGAAGCTCAGCCAGCAAGCCCTGCAGGATGTCCCGGGAGCGCCGGCGGGCATTCGGCGGCTGCGTTCGCTGGGCGGGGCGCTCTGGGCGGCAGCGGAAGGCGGCAACTACCGCTGCGCCGCGGACAAGTGGCAGCGCATTGACGAGCGGGCCATGACGGATTTCTGCCTGCACCTGGGCCAGGTCCACGCCGCAACCGCCGACGACCTCTATCGCTTCGAGGACGGTCACTGGGTAAGCATAAAACCCGCAACCGGCTACCTCTCCAACGACGAAACCTTGCTGGCGGAGGACTTTACTCAAGTGCTCGCTGACCCGGTGAGCATAAGCCCGGTGATGCGTATCGCCTCTTACAGCGGCACCCTATATATGTTGCGGCCTGGGAACGTGGCCCTGCTGGACGGGGCGAAGTTTGTGCCCGACACAATAGATTGGGGCACGCTCCCTTCGCCAGTTACGCGCGACATCCTGGCTTTGGGCAACCGTATCTATGTCGCCACCGATCGCGGTCTTGGCGTGCTGCGCGGCATGGCCATGACCACATTGCGTGGGGCCGATGGCCTGCCGTTCGAGGACACGACCTGCCTGACGGAGGGGCTCGACGGCGACCTCTGGATCGGCACTCGCACCGGGGCTATCCGCAAAGTGGGCGATGAATTCCAATACTTCGGGCCGGATCATTGGCTGCCGGGCGGCAACGTGCATGACATTGCCTCGGCCGGCGACGCCGTTTGCATTGCCACCGACGCCGGCCTGGGCATCATCCGCTACGAACCCTATACGCTGTTGAAGAAGGCGGCCTATTTCGAGCGTGAGATGAATGAGTGGGGATTCAAACGCCTGGGCTTCGTCCACAAGCTCTATTGGGCGAGCGACGCGAAAGGCTGGCTGCGGGAGATCAGCGATAACGATGGCGGCAACACCTCCTACTACCTCTCCGCGATGACCTTCAAATACGCCGCCACCGGCGACGAGGCAGCGCGGCAGGAAGCGCTGGAGGCTTTTAGAGCTATGGTGTGGCTCGACGACATCAAGGACCGTCCGGGCTTCATCGCCCGGGCCGTCTGGTCGGTCAAGGGCGATGAGGGCGAGCGCGACAACCGCGGCTCGGGCGGCCTGCCCGCCAAATGGTATCCCACTGAGGACGGGCTCTGGCTCTGGAAGGGGGACACTTCCAGCGACGAGGTCAACGCCCACTTCTATTCCGTTGCCATGTTCCACGACCTGGCCGCCAAGGGCCGGGAGAAGGATCGGGCGGCCCAGCATCTGGCCAATATCTCCGCGCATATCCTCGCCAATGGCTGGGTGCTGCGGGACATGGACGGCAAACCTACCCGCTGGGGCCGGTGGGACACCAACTACCTCCAATCAGCCTACGGTTTTGAGTCCCGCGGGCTCAACGGCATGGAGGCCCAGACTTATATGGCCGTGGCCTACGGTATGACGGCAGACCCGCAGTTCCTCGCCGGGCTGGAGCAGTGCATCAAGTGGCGCTATCACACCTATACCGTCCGGCAGAAGCTCACCTTCCCCCCCGAATCAATCGTGCCCTGGGATGACGAGCTTGCGTTTAACTGCTACGCCCCATTGCTGCGCTATACACGTGACCCCTACCTCCGCTCCATCTACTTGCGCAGTATCGAGCGGACCTGGGAGGTGTTGCGCATACAGCAGGTGCCCTACTTCAACTTCATCTACGGCTCCCTCACCGGCAACGATTGCGAGGTGCCCGAAGCGGTGCGGCATCTCCGAGAATGGCCGCTGAACCTGGTGAACGCCAGCTACCGAAATAGCCACCGCACAGACCTGGGGCCCCGGCGCGGCTATGTCTCTTACGCGAAGGGCACCCGGGCGATCTCTCCACGGGAAGCCGAGGCCACCTGGTCCACCTCCTCAGCCATTGAATACGACGGCGGGGAAGGCGGCAGAAGAGTCACGCCGCCGAACCGGTGGCTCATGGACTACTGGATGGGCCGCTACTACGGCTTCATCGAAGCGCCCAAGGCGGCCGATTCACAGGCCACCGTGCTCGCACCGCGGACCGCCACCCGGCGCGTCGCCGTCCCCTACGCCGGCCCGCCCCGCCCGCCCAGCAAGTGGGAAAAGTAAGGGGCACAGTAGCGCCCGAGCCAAGTCACCCATCCAGGGAGAGACCTCCTAATGATACGTGAAACGTGATGCGTGAAACGTGATGCGTGAAACGTGATGCGTGAAACGTGATGCGTGAAACGTGAAGGCGCAACGCACCAACGCCGTTGGGCTTGGCCGGATCCCTTCACGTTTCACGTATCACGTTTCACGTATCACAAGAGCTGGCTCAGAAAGGTCTTGGCCGGAACGACCACGGGTTGGCCGGCCTTGAAGCAATCGGCCGGCTCATAAGGCAGGTTTATTACCACCTGGAAGGCGTGGGGCGCCTTGGTCTGGGCTTGGAAGTGCGCGAGCGACGGAGAGAGCGTTGTGTCGGAGAGCTTGACCTCGACCAGGAACCAAGGCTTGCGGTCGCGCACGACCAGGAAGTCCACCTCGCGTTTCTGTTTGTCACGCAGATAACGCAGTTCGAAGTCGCCGATCCCAAGGTCGGTCCAGCCTTCCACCGACTTGAGCAGGTGGCAGGCGACCAGGGTTTCCGCCCGTGCACCGTCTTCGGCCAGTCCGCTCCAATCGCGCAGGAACCACTTGGGCTCCTTGCGCAGCGCCTTGGCCACGTTCGCAAACCAGGGGCGGACGATAAACCCGTAATGCATTCGTCCGAGGAGATCTATCCAGCGCTTCGCGGTGTCCACCGCGACCTGGATTTCCTGGGCGAGATTGGAATAGACAAGCTGCTGCCCGCTGCGCTCGGCGAGCAGTTGCATCAGAACTTCCATGGTGCCGAGGTCGGCGACCTGAGCCAGCTCGCGCAGGTCTTCCCGTGAGAGCTGCTCCTGCCGCAACGAACGCCAGCGGCGTGTGAACCGGCTGTCCCGCCGCAGAAATGGCTCCGGGAAGCCCCCATGCTCCCAGAGCGCCTCCCAATCGGCAGGCGCCGGCTCGGCGGGCGTCTGAATTTCTCCCGCGGGCAGGCCCGTTCTCAAGCATTCACCCACGCTCCACGGATGCATGCGGTAGAGCAGGTAACGCCCCATCAGGCTGTCGCCGCCCCGGCGGAAAACATCCAGTCGCGAACTGCCCGTTACGATCAGCCGCACCCGGTCGCCATGGGTGTCGAAGAAGCCTTTGAGCAACGCCTTCCATTTGGTGTATTTGTGCAGTTCGTCCAGAACCGCCACGAGCGGGCGCGCCCGCAGACGATCCAACTGGAGCACCTCGGCCAGCGACGCCGGGCCGCGCAGCAGACGTCGTCGGTCATCGGTGTTGTCCCAGTTCAGATAGGCCTCGCCGATGGACCGGCACACAGTGGTCTTGCCGACCTGGCGTGGCCCGGACACCAAGGCCATCTGACGGTGTCTTTCCAGGTGGTCCCACAAGACCGCAGCGTAAAGGCGCGGGCGTTCGTTCATGGAACCATTATAGCGTATGTCGTAAAATAGTCCATACCATTCTACGATCCACGCGATAATGGTCCAGGGCGTGCCTGTCCCTCGCCGAAGCGCGGCGCGTTGGCTCAATCCATCTGATCACTCATTCCCGCCCGGCAGAACGCCCCGGCTTACTGGCGGGCAGAACGCCCGCCGCCGCATCAAACCGTCCAGGGGCTGCGGTAATCGCGGGTCAGCCATTTCGGGTCGCCCGTGCCGCCGATGAACTCGAACTTCGTCGGATCCCACTTGAGGAGCGCGTGGTGGTAGTAGCTCTGGTTGAACAGATGACAGCAGATGGCGGAGCGGGCGCCGACCTGCTCGCTGGTGATCGGCTTCTTGCGGCTCTTGACGCACCCCAGGAAATCGGAGATGTGCTGCCGGCTCACGTAGAGCTTAATCGGCGCGTTGGCGAGATACTCGCTCTCGGCCTTCTTGACCTCGAAGGCGCAGGTGGTGTCTCGCGCGCCCGAAGCGCCTTTCTTCTTCTGCTCCTCCGTAAAGCTGGCGACGGTCTTGCCATCCAGGATCAGCACGAATTGGCCGCGGTTGACAAGCACTTCGCCCTTCTTGCCGAAGAAATGGATGCCGAACCCATCTTTGTGTTCCAGGGTGATGCCGCTGGCATAGACAAATTTGGCTCCGCGCCGGGCGGTGGCGTCCGCGGGCGGAATGACCTCTACCGGGCCGCTGTCGTCCATGCCGAGGCCCCACTGCGCGATGTCGATGTGGTGCGCGCCCCAGTCGCCCACCCCGCCGCTGCCATAATCGAGATAGTCGCGCCACGCGGGGAAACCCTTATGGATGCCGCGCGGGCTGAGCACCGAGCTGTAGGGACGCGAGGGCGCCGGTCCGCACCACAGGTTCCAATCCAGGCCCGGCTCCAGCGCTTCCTCCGGCAGGTCACACGGGCGGCCCGGATCACCAAAGCTGCATTCGACTCGCTCAACCTCGCCAATAACGCCGTTGCGCACCAGCTCGCACGCGACGCGGAATTCATTCGACGAGCGCTGCATGGAGCCGGTCTGCAGGACACGCCCATTGGCGTCCACGGCTTTCAGGATCTCGACCGACTCATGAATGTTGTGGGTCAGCGGTTTCTCGCAATAGACATCCTTGCCGCTGCGCAGCGCCGCGAGGGTCGGGATGGCGTGCCAGTGGTCCGGGGTGGCAATGCAGACCGCGTCAATATCCTTGCGGTTGATGATCTCACGAAAATCATTGTAGGCCGCGCAGTCCTGGTTCCCGTAGCGCTTATCCACCTTCTGCTTGGCGTCGTTGCGGCGGGTGGTATCCACATCGCAGACCGCGAGCACCCGTGTTTGCTGAGCGAGGAAATTGCCCAGCAGCCCGCGCGATTGCGTGCCCATGCCGATGAAGCCCATCGTGAGCAGATTGCTCGGAGCGGTGTCTGCTCCCCAGACTTTGGATGGAAGAAGGAACGGCACTGCCGCGCTCAGCATTGAAGCGGACTTGAGGAAGTCCCGACGGTTGATCTTAAGATTCGTTTTCATTGTTTTTGACTACGCTGATAGATTAGCAGTGAGAGACGGTGAAAGGAAAGGTTGCTTGCACTATTATCGAGACGGGCAAATCCACACGCTGTGGCGTCAGGCATCCTGCCTGGCGGTGAGGATTCTTCCTGGGTCCCCAATCGCGCCGTTGTCCCCAAGCCCACCGACAAGGCCAACCGTTGCAATCTCAGGCACGTAACGCCAAAAACGCTCCAGAAAGCACTATATGTGGGGTCCTTCGAAAGCGGCTGACCACTACAGGCAGTATGCTTTTGCTGGTCCCAATTTCCTTTCCCAGAAGCGCCCTCCGCAGGTAGGCCGGCCCAATTTACGGACGTCTTGCGGTCTTTAGCCTTTAGCCTTCAGCCTTCAGCCTTCAGCCTTTCGGATAACTCGCCCGGCGTGGCCGCCACTTCTTGCACGCAGGCAACAACCCCGAACGTGCCAACGCCGCCCAAGCGCCAGCCCCTCTTGGGGCAAGTCTACAGTCTGACCCGTTTTCGGTGCGGGCGGTTTACCGCCTGGCCGCCCCGCCGGGCAGCTAATTCCCGTTGCGGATGCCGCCGGCCGTGTTAGACTTTCCCTCAAGATGAGAACCGTCGAGGCAGTCATTCAGCCCAATGGTGAGGTGTTGCTGGTCGAGCCAGTGCATTTGGCCTCGCCCAGGCGCGCGCTCGTCACCATCATGGAGGAAGCGCCCCACCCGCATGACGCGGCGCTCTTGAGCGAGGCGGCGCTGGGGGAGGATTGGAATCGCCCCGAGGAGGATGCCGCATGGGCACATTTGCAGCCGGGCAAGTGGTCATAGTTCACTTCCCCTTTTCCGATCTCACCGCGTCCAAATTGCGTCCAGCGGTGGTGTTGGCCGAGGCTGGCCGCGGGGACTGGGTTCTCTGCCAGATCACCAGCAAATCCTACGGCGACCCCCGTGCCATTCAGTTGGACCCCAGCGACTTCGCGCACGGTTCGTTGCGGCTCACCAGTTACGCGCGTCCCGGCAAACTGTTCACCGCGCACAGCAGCCTTGTGGCCGGGCAAGTCGGCGAGTTGCAGAGTGCAAAGTTCACGCGCATCCGTGAAGCCGTGGTGCGCCTGATTCAGAAAGGCTGAAAGAGGACCCTGCGCGGGTGATAAATCGCCCCAGGATATTGAATGCGCAGCTTCCGAGCCATGAACCCAGCTTAGCCTCACCTCGCCTCTGGGCGCAAACCAAACATTACATTCTCATTAACTGCGTGGCCCCTTTACTTCTTGCACGCAGGCAACAACCCCAAACGTGCCACCGCCGCCCAAGCGCCAGCCCCTCTTGGGGCAAATCTACGGTTTCCTTGGGGAAGGCTGGCGGGGCAGGTGTTTTAGAGGCCGGCAATGGCCAAGCCCTGCGTGATCTTTCGGGAGATATATCCCGGCGTCGCTCCAGGGACACCACTTCACCGCGCCGTTGCGAGAGGTCCTTCTTCTCCAACGTGTCGGACGTCCTTCGGCTGAGCCGCAATGAATCGGCGGATCGAGTTCATATCCTCCTCGCGTTCGGCGTAGAGCTTCCGGGCAACCTTGTCCGGCAATGGGGCGACGTTGGTGACTCGGCTGCTGGAGATTTGCTCGCGGAACTTGGGAAGCCCCAGTTTCGCGCTCTGGCGGATGGTCGCCGCGGTGGAAAGGCCAGCTTCCTTGGCGACCTGCTTGAACTCGTCCAGGAAGTCCAACGGCAGGGCCAGCGGATAATTCACGCTTTTCATGGTGGAAACATACATTGGCGGGCCTTCAAATCAAACCCTTTTTGCCCTGAACTGACCCGTTTACGCTTCTGCATGCAAAGCCGCGCCGGTGACTTTGTGTCAATAGTGAGACACTTGTTCGCAGGCAACAACCCCGAACGTGCCAACGCCGCCCAAGCGCCAGCCCCTCTTGGGGCAAATCTCCGGTTTGACCCGTTTCCTGCAGACTAAGGCTCTGGCGTTCGATCGATAAGATCGTCGAACAACGGAGCCGCTGCCGACCAACGTTTTGCAGTGGCCTTTTGAGCACTGCCTATCCGCGATACATCGCGCATCAACCGCCAATACCTGGTAGGCGATGGCGGCTCCATCATTACCACCCTCGGCTGAGGCGACCCGCTACTGCCATCAATCTGAAAATTGACACAGCAATTCGTGCCGTCGATATCAGGAACAGCAGAAACAGTTACCCAGTTCGAAGCAGAGATGTTCGTGCAAGTCTGAAGCACATAACTCGTAGCCCATGAAGGCCATTCAGTCCTTACTGTCGCGGAATCGAGCTGGCGAATCTTAAGACTCGGCTGAACGCCGATAATTCCATAGATCCAGTCAAGCTGGCCTCCTACGAAGTAAGCAAAGGTCTTCTGGCCATAGTTATAATATGGATCGGTAGTTAGTGTCTGAGAAAGAACTATCCCTGGGTGCGCAGGGCAAGGGTTTATCTCGCTCTGGATAGGCTGAATGTTTGGCCTCGTTGGTGGTTGGCTTGTTGAAAAACCTCAAGAAACAGTAGTCTGAGCCTCAAAGATTCGC
>CAIWJG010000183.1 GCA_903912925.1 uncultured Verrucomicrobia subdivision 3 bacterium
CGGGCGCACGACAGATTTCTTCGGGGTGGGCGGCCGACTCTCATTAACACCTCGCTTCAGCGAGGTGGGTGTGGCACGCGAACAGGCTCCCCAACCGCTTCAGCGGTTTACGGTGGCGGGTAAACCGCTGAAGCGGTTCCGCCCCCGAGACCACCGCCCACACCCCACTAAAGTGGGGTGTTAATGAGAGGCCGGCCGCGTTGTATTTAGCAAGCGATATACGGAAGGCCCGGATTTGCTGGGTAAAATCACCCAGAGAAGCATCCTGTCTTGCACCCGCGCGATCCAAGTATGGCAAATGACAGTATGGCAAATGAGCTTTGACGCTCGCGAGCCCCGCATATAGAGTCCACCCGTTTGGAATCAAGCAGCAGTAACCTATGAGCATCGCGGGGAAGGGTAACGGCAAGCGCCTCGGCCGGTATCGCTGGCCACTGTTTCAAGGTATCCTGCCGCTCGACCGGGCGCAAATCCTTCCGAACCTGATGGCGGGGCTGACGCTGGCGGCGCTGAACATTCCGCAGGCGATGGGCTATACCAAAATCGCCGGCACGCCAGTCATCACCGGGTTATATACGCTCCTGTTGCCGGTGGCAGCATTCGCAGTCTTCGGCGCTTCGCGGTATCTGGTCGTGGCAGCCGATTCGGCGACAGCGGCGATTCTGGCCGTGGGCATCTCCCCGCTGGCGGCTGCGTCGAGCCCGAAGTATGTCGCCCTGGCCTCGATGGTTGCGTTGCTGGCGGCGGGTTTCCTGCTGCTGGCACGGTTGCTCCGGCTAGGCTTCTTGTCGGACTTCCTGTCCCGCACCGTGTTGATCGGTTTCCTGACGGGGGTCGGTTTCCAGGTCGGCATCTCCGTGCTGGGCGAGATGTTGGGCATCCCGGTGACCAGCAAGACGAGCGTGGGGCAATTGGGGGCAGTGCTTGGGAACCTGGGGAAACTCCATTGGCCAACGCTAGCGGTCTCGGTCGGGGTGGTCGTGGTTATTTTCGCCTCACCCCGGCTGGTGCCGAGACTGCCCGGGGCGCTGCTGGCGGTGGTTGCGACCATCGGCTTGAGCGCGGCGCTTGATTTCGCCAGCTACGGGATTGACGTGCTGGGGCCGGTTGCGGGTGGGTTGCCGCGAATTAGCTTCCCGGAGGTGTCATGGAGTGACGTCAACGCATTGCTCCCGATTGCCGGCGCGTGTTTTGTGATGATCGTAGCGCAGAGCTCGGTGACCGCTCGCGCCTACGCGACGCGCCATCACCAGACGCTGGATGAGAACCGCGACCTGCTCGGGTTGTGCGCGGCGGATACGGCCGCAGCGCTGAGCGGCACCTTTGTCGTCAATGGCAGCCCGACCCAGACCGCCATGGTGGAAACCTCTGGCGGGAGCAGCCAGATCGCGCACCTGGCCACCGCCGCGACGGTCGCGCTGGTGTTGTTGTTCCTGACCGGTCCTTTGAAGTTCCTGCCGATTTGCGTGCTGGGGGCGATCGTATTTGTCGTGGCGGTGCGGTTGGTGGATGTGAAGGGCTTGCGCACTTTGTTGCGCAACAGCCCCAAGGAGTTCAACCTGGCGGTAGTAACTGCAGTGGCGGTGGTGTTCATTGGCGTCGAGCACGGCATCCTGCTGGCCCTGGTCTGGTCAATGCTCCAGCACGTGCGCCATGGCTATCGCCCAAACACCGCAGTCATTATGCGCGACCCGGTGGAGCATTGGCGCATGGATCCGGTGGTCCCGGGCAAAATGATCGAGCCGGGCGTGGTGATGTACTGGTTCGGCGCCGACCTCTATTACGCGAATGCGAATCATTTTGTCGAGCAGGCGAACTCGCTGGTCAAAGACGCGGCCTCCCCAGTGCGATGGCTGGTGGTGGATGCCGGCGCGATCACCGACATCGACTTCTCCGCCGGCCGCGCACTCCTGGAACTCCACCAGGATCTGGCCAAACAGGGAGTCGCGCTTGCTCTCGCTCGCGTCAGCACCGGCCTGCGGGCGGACCTGGATCAGCAGGAGCTGACCGGGGTGATTGGCGCCAACCGCATCTTTAGTTCGCGCAAGCATTGTCTCGCTGCGGTCTGCCCGCCCGAGGCCGAAGGCAGGGCGGCGCAGAAAGGCTAAAGGCTGAAGGCTGAAGGCTGAAGGCAAACCCATGCTCGATCCGCAATTCAGCATTGAGCCTTTAGCCTCAATGCCTTTCGGAAATTCCAGATGAATCCCAAAGGGATTCCGCCCCGAAGCCCAGGGTTGCTGAGGGAATGCAGAATGAAGAATGAAGAATGCTGGCCAGACGCAGGCACCGTGGTGGCGTTTCCTGGCATTCTTCATTCTTCATTCTGCATTCTGCATTCGCCTAAGCGGCGATGGGGCACAACCCCGTTGGGGTTGAAACCTGCACGGTCGCTAACCCAGGGTAGCCTCGCGGACTCGTCAACCCTGGGCTGGAGGACACAATCCCTTTGGGATTGCAGAACCACCGGGCTTTCCGGCGTTCCCTACGTCACTGGCCTCGCACGGAATATCCGGAAGGCATTCAGCCTTTAGCCTTTAGCCGCCCCGAGACGCGATAACTGCTGCTTGACGTATGATACCGATTCACGTAAGTCTTCACCTGCAAGGGCGGCGCAGTGACTTGGCCGCTATTGGTTCGGTTCAGCGTACCCAAGCTATGACCAAGAAAATGATTCATCGAGCGATGTTGACGGCTCTGTTCATTCCGATGCTCGTGCCATCTTTCGGTTGCAAGGAAAAGCAATCGGCCCAGCCGGCGGCACCGCCAGAGGTGGAAGTGGTGGCCGTCGAGCAGAGAGACGTGCCCATCTACCGTGAATGGGTCGGAACCCTGGAAGCTGAAGTCAACGCGACGATCTCCGCCCAGGTAAGCGGTTACCTGGTGAGCCGGGCTTACACGGAAGGCAGCATGGTCACCAATGGCCAATTGCTCTTCCAGATTGAAATGGCTCCATTTCAGGCGGCGCTGGACAAAGCCAAGGCCCAGCTTACCCAGGCCAAGTCGCAAAAGCAGAAGTGTGCGCTGGACGTGGTACGCTACACGCCGCTGGCGAAAACCCAGGCTATCAGCCAACAGGAACTCGACGACGCTATCCAGAATGATGCGACGGCCCAGGGCCAGGTCGAAGCCGCCCAGGCAGTCGTCGATCAGGCGGCGCTGAACCTCGGATTTACCAAGATCCTTTCCCCCATTGATGGCGTGGCTGGAATAGCCCAGGCTCAAGTGGGTAACTTGATTGGCCCCAGCACTGGGCCGCTGACCACGGTGGTTAAGATCGATCCCATCCGGGTGTATGTCTCGCTGGCGGAGGGGTTGATGACGCGGATGCAGGAGCAGGCGCTGGCAGAGGGCAGGGTGCTCCGCGGGGGGGGCAGTGGTGATTCCCAGGGCCCGCCTCTGGAATTGACGCTCTCATCCGGTTTGGTTTACCCGCAGAAGGGGCGGGTCCGGTTTGCCGACAATCAGGTGAACGTTCGGACCGGCACGATTCAGGTCGTGGGCGAGTTTCCTAATCCGCAGGGGTTGCTGGTTCCCGGGATGTTCACCCGGGTGCGGGCACTTCTGGAAACGGAGAAGAATGCGCTACTGGTGCCGCAGCAGGCGGTGGCCGACATGCAAGGGCGCAACCTCGTCGCGATTGTCGGGGCCGACAATAAAGTCAGCATTGTGCCCGTGATTGCTGGGGAGCATGTTGGGGCCCAGTGGGTGATCCAGGGGAAGTTGAAGGCGGGGGACCGCGTGGTAGCCGAAGGGATTCAGAAGGTGCGCGAGGGTGCGATCGTGAACCCCGTGCCGTATGGAGCAAAGCCTGCCGCGGCCTCGGCGGCACCGGCGCCAGAGAAGAAGCCGTAGCCAGAACCCACCTCGCGCTCGGCACTTTCTGACCTATGTCGAAATTCTTCATCAACCGCCCGATCGTGGCGATTGTGATCTCCATCCTGATGGTGATCATCGGGTTGGTCGCCATGTCGAGCCTGCCCATCGCGCAGTTCCCCAATATCGCCGACCCGCAAATTCAGGTGAAGGCCACCTATCCGGGCGCGGATGCCGTCACCGTGGATCAGTCCGTCGCCACTCCCATCGAGCAGCAGATGTCCGGCGTGGACAACATGGAATACATGTATTCCTTAAACGCCAACAACGGCGCGTCCACGCTGACGATAGATTTCAACATCAAGACCGATCCGAACACGGACCAGATTCTCGCCCAGATGCGGCAGAGCCAGGCCAACTCGCAATTGCCCAGCGCGGTGATCAACCAGGGCGTGACCGTCCAGAAATCCACGATGGCGCCGCTCATCATGTTTGCGCTCTATTCGCCGAGCAACACCTACGATGGCGTCTTCCTGGCCAACTACTCCTACATCAACATCAACGACCAGATGACGCGCGTGGCGGGCATCGCCAGTGTCTCGGTGTTCGGCGCGGGCCAATATGCCATCCGCCTCTGGGTCCGGCCCGACCGCCTCGCGCAGATGAGCATCACCGTCCCGGAGATCATCAACGCCATCCAGGCGCAGAACAACGTGAACCCCGCCGGCCAGATTGGCGGCGAACCGGTGCCCGCCGGCCAGAAGTTCACCTACGCGGTGCGGGCGCAGGGCCGCCTGGAAACCGCGGAGCAATTCGGCGAAATCGTCCTCCGCGCGGCGCCGGGCGGGGCGATCGTGCGGGTCAAGGACGTCGCTCGCATCGAGCTGGGCGCGCAGAACTACAGCATGTTGGGCCGGCTAAACGGCAAGCCCTCGGCGCTCGTCGCGCTCTACCAACTTCCGGATTCCAATGCGGTGCAGGCCGCGGCCGACGCCAAGGCGTTGATGGCGAAACTCAAGCAGAGCTTTCCGCCGGACATGGACTACGTGGTCTCGCTCGACACCACCCTGGCGGTGACGGAGGGCATGAAGGAAATCGTCCATACGCTGGTGGAGGCCATCCTGTTGGTCATTCTCGTGGTGTTCGTTTTTCTGCAAGGCTGGCGGGCCACCCTCATTCCGTTGTTGGCGGTGCCGGTGTCGCTGGTCGGCACGTTCATGCTCTTTCCGCTCTTCGGGTTCTCCATCAACACGCTATCCCTTTTCGGCCTGGTGCTCGCCATTGGGCTGGTCGTGGACGATGCCATTGTGGTGGTCGAGATCGTGGAGCACCACATCGAGCTCGGATTGTCGCCGAAGGAGGCGGCGCTCAAGGGCATGTCCGAGGTCTCGGGTCCGGTCATTGCCATCGCCATCATTCTGGCGGCGGTGTTTATCCCCACGGCGTTCATCCCCGGCATCACCGGCCGGCTCTACCAGCAGTTCGCGGTGACCATCGCCGTGTCGGTCATCATTTCGGCCTTCAACGCGTTGACCCTTTCACCCGCGCTCTCGGCCCTCCTGCTCCGGCCGAAGAAGAAAGGCACCGGGCCGCTGCAATTATTCTTCAATTGGTTCAATAAGTGGTTTGGCCGCGCCACCGACGGCTACGTGGGCGCGTGCCGCTTCCTGATCCACAAGAGCGCCCTGGCGCTGCTCCTGCTGGTCGGCGCGGTGGTGCTGACGGGAATGCTCGGCAAGCGCATCCCCACCAGTTTCCTGCCGGATGAGGACCAGGGCTATGTTTATGCCGGCGTGCAGTTGCCCAACGCGGCCTCGATGCAGCGCACCGACGACGTGGTGAAGCAGGCGGAAGAAATCCTCAAGCACACCCCCGGCGTGAAGTATTACACCTCGGTGATCGGCTACAGCATGTTGAGCGGCGTCAATAATACCTACAGCGCCTTTTTCTTTATCACCCTGGAGAATTGGAGTGATCGCAAGAAGCCCGAAGAACAATACACGGCCATCAAAACGCACCTGAACCGCGAGTTCGCCAGGATCCCCGGCACGGTGGGCTTTGCGTTCCCGCCGCCGGCCATTCCAGGCGTCGGCGCCTCGGGCGGGGTGACGTTCGTCCTGGAGGACCGTACCGGCAATGGGCTGGAGTTTCTGGCGCCGAATCTGACCAAGTTCATCGCCGCCGCGCAAAAGCGTCCGGAGCTGACCGGGATATTCACCACGGCGCTGCTGGCGGTGCCGCAGGTGTATGTGAATGTGAATCGGGACCAGGTGCTGCAGCAGGGGGTGCGGTTGCAGGACGTTTACCAGACGATGCAGTGCTTCATGGGCGGCGCCTTCGTGAACTACTTCAATCGCTTCGGCCGTCAGTGGCAGGTCTATGTGCAGGCCGAGGGCGACTACCGCAACCAGGCCGAGAACCTCGGCCAGTTCTACGTGCTCAATAGTGCTAGCAACATGGTCCCCCTGGCCGCGATTACCAGCGTCACGAACACTCTGGGGCCGGAATTCACCCTGCGCTATAACCTCCACGAGTCCGCGCAAATCAATGCTTCGGCCAAGGCCGGCTATAGCTCCGCGCAGGCGATGAAGGCGATGGAGGAGGTTTTCGCGGAAACCATGCCACAGGGCATGGGCTACGATTACCTCGGCATGAGCTACCAGGAAAACAAGGCCGCGCAGGGAGTGTCGCCAATGGTCATCTTCGGGTTCTCGCTGCTCTGCGTCTTCCTGATCCTGGCGGCGCAATACGAGAGTTGGAGCCTGCCCTTCAGCGTGCTGCTGGGCACGCCCATCGCCGTGTTCGGCGCGTTCGCGGGCTTGTGGATCGGTCACTACGAGAACAACGTCTATGCCCAGATTGGGCTCGTGATGCTCATCGGCTTGGCCGCCAAGAACGCCATCCTGATCGTCGAGTTCACCAAAATGGGTTATGATCAGGGCAAGCCGCTGCTCGACGCCACCCTCGAGGGCGCGAAGCTGCGCCTGCGCCCGATCCTGATGACCAGCTTCGCCTTCATCCTCGGCTGCGTGCCGCTAGCCAAGGCCAGCGGTGCCGGCGCATTATCCCGGCAAGTCATGGGTTTCACTGTCATCTTCGGCATGTTGGCCGCCAGCGGCATCGCCATCTTCCTCATCCCGGTGACCTTCTACGTCGTTGAAAAACTTGGCGGCGCCAAGGATGAACCCACCAAGGTTGAGGGATCCCAACCGGCGGAAGGCGCCGCACACTGAGCCGAAGTTTCCGCTCTACACGAAAAGCCTGCTATGAAAATGAAAATGAAAGAAATCGTCAGTCAGTGCCGCAATATTACCAGCCCTTTTCGGGTCGCTAAGGGCAAGGGCTTCCGCCTTAAGGACTTTGATCCCGGGGACACGCTCCAGTTCAGCGAAAAAGACAAGAAGCGGGCCAAGGAAGCGCTCGCATTGGGTATCAAGGCGCTGGCCGAACTCCAGGATAAACTTTACGCGCAGGACAAGTGGGCAGTGCTGCTCATCTTCCAGGCTATGGATGCCGCTGGCAAAGACGGCGCCATCAAGCACGTCATGTCTGGGGTTAACCCCCAGGGCTGCCAGGTTTCCTCGTTCAAGTCCCCGTCCGCTGATGACTTGGACCATGACTATTTGTATCGTTGCATGAAGGTTCTGCCCAACCGGGGCCACATCGGCATCTTCAACCGCAGTTATTACGAGGAGACTCTGGTCGTGCGGGTGCACCCGGAATGCCTGGCTAAACAGAAGCTTCCGCCCACGCTGGTCACCAAGGACATCTGGAAGCAACGGTTCGAGGACATCGGCAATTTCGAGCAATACTTGGCTCACAACGGCGTGGTGGTGCGCAAATTCTTTCTCAATGTTTCGAAGAAGGAACAAAAGCGGCGGTTCCTCGAACGGATTGAGACCCCGGAGAAGAACTGGAAGTTCTCCGCCAGCGACGCGGCGGAACGGGAGCATTGGAAGGAGTACACGGAGGCTTATGAAGACATGATCTGTCACACGGCTTCCGAGGAGGCCCCGTGGTATGTCGTGCCAGCGGACAACAAATGGTTCACCCGCCTGGTCGTGGCTGCAACGGTTATTGAGACCCTGGCTTCGCTTGACCTGAAGTATCCGGAAGTCGGTCAGGACAAGCTGAAAGAACTCGCCGCCACTAAGAAGACGTTGCTGAATAAGTGATTCCGAGCGAAGTCCCATGAGAAGCAGACTCAAACGCGGCCTGGTGGTCATCGTCACCCTGGGGGTACTGGGCGGCTGCGCCATGGGCCCGAATTACAAGCGGCCGGCGGTTGAGGCGCCGGGCGCCTACCGGTTCGCTACTGGCGAAAGTGCCAGTTCATTCGCCGATCTGCCGTGGTGGCAGGTGTTCAAGGACCCCATCCTGCAAGACTTGATTGGCACCGCGCTCACCAACAATTACGACCTCAAACAGGCCATCGCGCGAGTCGAGCAGGCGCGAAATCAGGCCGTGGCGGCGCGCGCGCCGCTGTTCCCGCAGATCGGCTACAGCGGCGACATCGGGCGCGGGCGCAATGCAGTCTTTAACACCCCCGCCGGTTTGAGTGGTGGTACCGCAAGCTCCGCTCAAGTCAACCTCAACCTCGTGTGGGAAATTGACTTCTGGGGCCGCATCCGGCGCCTGAGCGAGGCCGCGCGCGCCCAATACCTGGCTACGGACGAAGCCCGCCGCAGCACAACGATTACACTGGTGAGCGATGTCGCCACGGCTTACTTCCAGCTTCTGGACCTGGACCGCGAGCTGCAAGTTCAGGTCGCCGCGACCAACGACTACACCGCCACCTGCCGGATCTTCAACGACCGGCTAAATAATGGGGTGGCCTCGAAGCTGGATACTGACCGCGCCGTTGCCGCGCTGGCCAACGCGGCGGCGATCATCCCGAGCTTGGAACTGCAAATTGCGACTACCGAGAACCAGCTCAACCTTTTGCTGGGCCGCAACCCTGGCCCAATCGTGCGCAATTCGTTGACGAATCAGCCGCAACTGGCCCCGGAGGTTCCGGCGGGGCTGCCCAGCGACCTGCTCAAGCGACGGCCCGATGTAATGGCTTCGGAGCAGTCGTTGATCGCTGCCAACGCCAATATCGGGGCTAACTTGGCGAACTTCTTCCCGCAAATCGGTCTGACGACCTTCCTGGGTAAGGTGAGCCCGGAGCTTTCCGCTTTTTCCGCCGGATCGGCCAATGCCTGGAACCTCGGGAGCACACTGGCCGGGCCGATTTTTCAGGGAGGGCAGCTTCGCGCTCAGTACCGATCCGCGAAGGCCAAGTTTGACGAAGCCAAGGCCGCCTACGAGCAAAGCGTGCTGACCGCGCTCCAGGAAGTGTCCAACGCCTTGATCTCCAGGCAAAAGTTGAGCGAGACGCTCGTTTATGACCAGCAGGCGATAGTGGCACTGACCTCCTCGGTCAAGATCTCCACCGAGCGTTACCTTAACGGCAAGGCCGGCTATTATGAAGTGCTGCAAGCCCAGCAGGACCTTTACCCGTCCCAGCGGGCAGAGGTCCAGACACAGGTCGGCGAATTGATTGCCGTCGTTCAGCTCTACAAAGCTCTCGGCGGGGGATGGGAAGCGACAGAGCCACGGGCGTCAGCCAAAGCGCCTTCCCGCTGAAAAGCCGAAATTGGGAAAACAGAAAGCAGAAATCCGAAGCTACTCGTTTGGCATTCCGCCCCTTCCTATTTCTGCTTTCTGCTTTCTCAATTTCGGCTTTGTCTTCAAGTCACTGGCCTTGGGAATTACGCCCGGGCCGACCAGTTTATCCTTCTCAAACGGACACGGAAATGGAATCCTGCCGCACATTAGCGGATGCTGAACCCGGAGCACCGGGCCTAAACAGAGAGGCTCGCTGCGGCTCCGTTTTGATGGCGTGTATATTAATCTCGATCTATTTGCCCGTGCGGAGTATCTGACGCTCTTCAAGACGCGCTTCAGCCTCCGGCGTTGGGCTTACGTCCTGTTTTTCACTCTGCTGTATGCGGTGATGTGGTTCATCGTGGCCCTCGGGCGGGCCCTCGACCACGTGTTCTTCCCTGGATTCAAGCGCCAACCGGTCCGAGAACCAGTATTCATTGTGGCCCCGCCGCGCAGCGGCACAACGCTGACTCAGAAACTCCTCAGCCTGGATGAGGAGCGGTTCGTTTACAATGCGCTCTATCAGACTATCTTCCCCGCCGTCTCCTTCCAGCGGTGCTTCGACGCTCTGGTCTGGTGCGATCGGAAGCTCGGGCAGCCCTTCGGTCGAATCGTGTGCTGGGCGGAAAAGAAATGGTTCGGCGGCTGGGATGACATGCACAAGATGCGCTTCAACGAACCGGAGGAGGATGACGGCTTCTTTGTGTACACATTTGTGACCGAGGCGATCTTCCTGCTGTTTCTGCACGTGGACGAATTATGGGAGGCGGGATTCCAGGACGCTTTGTCGCCCGATAAACGGCGCAAGGTGATGGAGTTTTACCGCAGTTGCCTCCAGCGCCGCCTTTATGCCAGTGGCCCCGACAAAACGATTCTCACCAAAGCCACCCAGTCGTCCGGCGCGGTAGAATCGCTGCTCGAAGCCTTCCCCGACGGAAAGTTCATCACCATCGTTCGTCATCCGTACGAGTCCGTGCCCTCGCACGTGAGCGTGTTCTGGCCGGTCTGGCAAGCCCACTCTCCTGAGCTGAAGAAGGACGGGCCAGTTTCAAAAGCCTACGCCCGCCTGGCGGTGCAGTGGTTCAAGCATCTCTTCGAATTCCGCCGGAAGGTGAATCCGAAGCAGTATTACTGCATCGATTACCGCGACCTGACCCGGAATCCGTTTGCGACCCTGGAGAAGCTTTACGAGCACTTCGGCTGGACGATGAGCGACCGCTTTCGCGAGAAACTAGCCGCTGCCACCCAGCAACAGCGTGGCTTCAGCAGCAAACACGAATACACCCTGGAGGAATTCGGCCTGTCCAAGGATTGGATTCAAGCGGAGCTAAGTGAAATGCTGGAACACTATGCCTTGCCGCGTTAAAATCGTGAAATCATACTGTCAATGCCCCGGAGTTCCGGGGGGCTTTACTTTTCGTGTGTTTCGTGTATTTGGTGGTTTGAAACGCCGTTCTTAGGATGAACTCAAACCCGAAGACCGACTCGCCTGGCGAAGGGCTCGATATTGGCGCCTTGCTCAAACAGCACGAAGGGCGCAATTACGACCTGCACACCGCGCACGTCAACCCGGCCAACGTCCGGACGCTGAAAACCATTGGCTTCGATCGGTGTTACGTTCGTGCCTCCGGGCCCTACCTCTGGGATGTCCGGGGCACCAAATACCTCGACATGCTAGCCGGCTACGGCGTTTTCGGTCTCGGCCGGAATCACCCCGAGGTCCGCCGGGTGCTCAAAGATTTCCTTGAACTGGACTACCCGAGTTTGGTGAAGCTTGAGGCGCCGCTGCTCTGCGGGTTGCTCGCCCAGGAGTTGAAGAAGCGCATGCCGACTCCCCTCGACATGGTTTTCTTCACCAACTCCGGCACGGAAGGCATTGAGACTGCCTTGAAGTATGCTCGATGCGCCACGCGCCGACCGGCCATCCTGTACTGCGACAAAGCCTTTCACGGGCTCACCTACGGCGCGCTATCGATCAACGGGGATGAAAGCTTCCGCTCGGGGTTCGAGCCATTTCTGTCGGACTGTCGCAAGATCCCGTTCAACGACCTCGAGGCGCTCGAACGCGAATTGCACCGGGGCGACGTGGCCGCCTTCGTCGTCGAACCCATCCAGGGCAAGGGCGTGAACATTCCTTCGCCCGGATACTTGCGTGAGGCTGCCAAATTGTGCCACCAGCACGGGGCCCTCTACGTGGACGATGAGGTGCAGACCGGCATGGGGCGCACGGGGCGCTTTCTAGCAATCGAACATGACGGTGACGTGGACGCCGACATCGTGGTGCTGTCCAAGACGTTGTCTGGCGGGTTCGTGCCGGTAGGCGCGGTGCTCTGCAAGCAGTGGATCCATGATAAGGTCTTTTCCAGCATGAACCGCTCGGTGGTGCATAGCTCGACGTTTAGTCAGGGCAGCTTTGCGATGGCAGCCGGCCTGGCCGCGATGGATGTGCTCGACCGCCACCGGCTTGTCGAGCAAGCCGACTCTATGGGGCGCCTACTGGCCGAAGGCTTGCGCGCGCTAGTGCCCCGGTTTGAATTCCTCAAGGAGATTCGGGCGCGCGGCCTCATGGTGGGTATCGAGTTTGGTGCTCCGCGATCGCTTGGCTTGAAGGCCGCCTGGACTATGGCGCACACGCTTGACAAAAGCCTCTTTCCCCAGGCCGCCATCATTCCGCTGCTCGACAAACACCACATCATCACGCAGGTCGCCGGGCACCACATCGACGTGATCAAGCTCATACCGCCTCTCGTTATCAGCGCCGAGGACGTGAAATGGTTCCTGACGGCGTTTGAGGATGTGCTCGTGCAGTTACACAGTTTTCCGGGGCCGGCTTGGGACGTGATAATGAACATCGGTAAAATGGCGTTGACCAGTCGGGCGCGATGAATCCCCCTATGAGTCCACTACGCTCCAAACTGGAACAAACCCTTGGCTGGGCGGTTTTGCTTGCCCTGGTGGCCGGCTGCCTGACGGTGCTGCGCCCTTTCGCCTCGGCGCTGCTCTGGGCGGTGGTGCTCTCCTTTTCGATCTGGCCGATCTACCACCGGCTGCTTCGATTGGTCGGCAACCGGCGCACGCTCGCCGCTCTCCTGATGACCCTGAGCATGATTCTCATTGTCCTGCTTCCTTTTTTGGTCGTGGGCCTGACACTGGCGGACAATGTGAAGGAACTTACCGCGGCGGCACGCAGTTGGATCGCCAGCGGGCCGCCCGCCGCGCCTGCGTGGCTGGCCAAGGTGCCGGTCGTCGGCTCGCAGGCGGCCAATTACTGGCAAAGCCTGGCCCAGGATACCGCTAAACTTTGGTCGGAAACGCAACGCTTCATTGAGCCTGTGAGTTCCTGGCTGCTCAAAGTCGGCTTGGCGCTAGGCGCTGGCTTGATAGAGCTGACTTTGAGCGTTTTCATCGCATTCTTTCTCTTCCGGGACGGGGTTGCCGTCGGCCAACGCCTGAGTGCCTCAGTGGACCGCATCGGTGGCGAACGAGGCAGGCACTTGCTGACAGTGGCCGGCAAGACCGTCCGCGGCGTCGTTTATGGCATTCTGGGCACCGCGCTGGCGCAAGCGGTCGTTGCGGGCATCGGTTTCCTGATCGCCGGGGTCCCTGGCGCAGCTTTGCTGGCACTACTGACCTTTTTCTTCTCCGTCGTGCCCATACTGGGGACTGCGCTTGCCTGGGGACCGGCCGCCATTTGGCTCTTCCATCAGGGCTCGACCGGCTGGGGCATCTTCATGCTCATTTGGGGCCTCGGGGTTGCCAACATTGACAACGTCATGAAACCCTGGCTCATCAGCCAGGGTAGTGACATGCCGTTCATCCTGATCTTCTTCGGCGTTCTGGGTGGCGCGCTGGCCTTTGGCTTCATTGGGGTCTTTCTTGGGCCCACGCTGCTGGCAGTCGGATATCGGCTGGTCGAGGAATGGTCCGCCAACGCCCGCCCCGCCCCTGGCAACATCACCGGAGCTTGAGCGACCTCTTTGACCCGTATGGATTCCAGCGTTTCTGAATCGCCCAATCCTGTGCCATCTGCCCCCCGGGCGGGCCGGGCGCGGAGGTTCTTCCTGGTGGCAGGTGGGCTCCTCCTGCTTTACCTGGTAGCCGCCTATGTGGTCCTGCCTCTGATCTGGCGAACTGATGCTCGACTTCATCCCGATCTGTCCGGAACGCCCAACATTACGCATACGGCTTCTGGCATTCCTGGTGACCCGCTGAACATCGGCCTCGCGGGTTCCGAGAGTGATGTCATCCTCGCTATGAAGACCGCCGTCTGGGATCCGGCGGACCCGATCACGTTTCGCAGCAGCGTCCGCATCGCGGTGGACTCGGTTTTCCGCCGACCAGACGACGATGCTCCGGTGAGTAATCTCTATCTATTCGGGCGCAAGCAGGATTTAGCCTTCGAGCAACCGGTTGGCAACAGCCCGCGCCAACGACACCACGTGCGCTTTTGGCGATCGGACAAACTGGATGGGGGGCGGCCGTTGTGGCTCGGCTCCGCGACATTCGACGAGCGTGTCGGCCTCAGCCATACCACCGGCGAGGTGACGCATCATATCGGCCCGGATGTGGACGCGGAACGCGACCGGATCGTGGACGATTTGCGCAACGCTGGCGAGGTCCAGAGCGTCTATTGGGTGGACCAATTTCATCGGCAACTGGAGGGCAGGAATGGAGGCGGGGATCCGTGGCACACCGACGGGCGTTTGGCAGTCGCGGTGCTTCGGACGCATTCGAACATGCCGGCTACTGGGACGAACAGTTCGCAACACCCATGAAGAGAATACCCAACCGCGTATGAATATCCCCCTGAGTGGAGCGGAATACGCTACTTCTGTCGAGGAGATCGTTTACGGAGGAATCCTGGTAGGCATCACGATGGCCATGCATGGGTTGGGCATGCTCTCGATCCTGCGTGTTTACGGCGCTTTGAAGCAACACGTCGAGAACAGTTCGACCTTCACCAAGGGCATGCTGATGCTCATCCTCTGCAGTTGGATGATCCTGCTGGTTCACTTGATCGAGGTGTTCGTCTGGTCCGGGTTCTTCCTGTGGCAGGGTGCCGTGAACACAACGACCAGCGCCAACGCCAACGCCAGCCTCTGCTACTATTTTGCCCTGTTGGAGTACACCTGCCTGGGCAGCAACTACAACTTGCACCTGCGCTGGCGTTTGCTCGAGGGCATGATCGCCATGGCGGGGCTGCTGACGTTCGCCTGGTCCACCGGCGTGCTGATGACGCTGGCGCAGGACTTCCAGGATCAACAGTTGCAACTCCTCAAGCAGAAGCGCGATAAGCGTCACCCCAAGCAGGCCCCCGCTCCACCACCGGCGGGCAAGAAATCGTAGTAAAGAGATGGGAACGCCGGGTGAGGGCACCCGGCCTACAGCCCCCGCAAAACCGCCCTCTTGTTGGTCGGGTGCCCTCACCCGGCGGGGGGTGAATCAATCCACCGTCGAGAGCCAGCGTCTCAATACCTGCGTACTCTCCTGCAACGCTTTGGCCAGTGCAGCGCGCGTCTTGGACTTCCCCTTGTCGCTCCAGTCGAACTCGATATGCAAGCAGACGGGGGCTCGGTAGCCGATCTGCTTCAGCAGCTTGAAATAGCCGTTCGATGCAAGTTCCCCTTGGCCGAAGCGCATAAAACCCTGGCCACGCTTTATGTCCTTGATGTAGGCCACCCGCAAATGCGATTTGAGCCGCTCGAAGTGGCTGAGCCAATCGTCTCCATGCGCGATGATGGCGTGGCCAATGTCGAACGCGACGCCAATCTGTGCCGGGTCGAAGTCTTTGACGACCTCGTACATCTCCGTCAAGTCACCCCCGACATAGCCCCGACCCGAGGCAGAGTGGTTCTCCAAGATTGCGCCTATGCCGATCTCCTTATTCAGCGAGGCCAGGTCTTTGAGCTTTGCCCGGACTTCGCTGACCTGCTTCCCTGTCGGCGCGTCGGCCTGTCTATTGGTAAAACCCAGGCGGTAGTACTGCACGCCAAGCTGTTTCGCCGTGCGCAGGATATCCTCGGTGTGCGGCGAGGCGACGCTGGTGATCCCTGTAGTAAGGAAAGGCATTTGCAGGTTCCGCTTCTTCAAGGCCGCGGCATACGCTGGCATCTGCTGCGCGGCATGTTCCGGCAGGATCTCCCCGCCAGGGCGCACGGGGCAGTCTATTCCGTCTAACCCAACCTCAGCCGTGAGCGTTGCGGCCTCCTCGAAACTGAGCTTGAGGTCCTGGTAGATCTTGCTGAAGACCACAATGGGCGGGGGCCAGGGCTCCGCGGAGAAAGCCGGGAATGCGCCGGCCCCGCACAGGGCCGCTGCGGAGGATGCCAGCGCTGTGCGAGTGATGAATTCACGCCGGGAGAGCTGCGACCTCGGTCGAAATCCGAAGTCCGAAATCCGAGGTCCGAAGGAAGGCCGAAATCCGAAATCCGAGGCAGCGGTGTTGCAGTCACAGGACGTGGTGCTTTTCTGATTCCCCTCCGAAGGCGACTGCCCCAATAGAAGACCCCCGGCGCTTCCTACCCCACAGCGGCTCGTGGCTGGGGAATTCGGACCTCGGATTTCGGGCTTCTTTCGGCCTTCGGGTTTCGGGTTTCGGATTTCCACCCTCCCTCCGCCCTCACGCACTGAAAAGGTTGAGTCCAAGTTCATTTCCTATCGCCTCCCGTGCGTTACATCGGGTCCAGCTTTACATAGTCCAAGCCGAACATGTAGCTCTTAACCGCCTTCTCGTTGGCTCCCACGATCTCGACCGTCAACTTGTGGTCTCCGGCAGAGAGGTCGTGCTCACCCATTCGCAGCAGGCCCGTGGGCACCACGCCATCGTGGTAGAGATCAATCGGGGCGCCCAGCTTCTGGCCGTCGAGGTAGAGCTGCACAATGCCGTAGTCCACCGCCTTGGTCAGTTGCATGGCCACCCGGTATTTGCCGGCCTGCTTCACCGGCAGCGCGAGCTCCAGCTTGTCGCCGGGCTTGGCTTCAACCCACCAGAGGTGGGAATCATTGCTCCATTGACCCTCAAACCCGCTCAACTCCTGCTCCTGCGGGTTTCCGCCGGTCTTGCTGAGTATCTTGAGCCGCTCGCCCTCGATTGCTCCCTTTATTGGTGTGGTGCTTTCGACGGGTGTCCAGTAACCGACTCGCTCGCTCAATGGCGCCGGCCGGTAGGGGTCATTGCCGTCTGCGGCCAAGTACCAGTAGGCGGTAGCCGCATAGAGCGTTGGCCGGTCGTTCTTGTAATACTTCTCGATGCTGCCCTCGAACGACTTCTGGAACGGCACCGCATCGGCAATGTGCCAGCGGTTCACGGACACCTGCCCACGGTTATTCCCGTCGTTATGCGTCTGGTTGTGATAGGCGTTCTGGAACAGCTTGGGACAGCACCAGGCGTAGCCAAAATAATCCTCGGACCCCGTGCCGATCGTGGATGGGAACTTCTCGCCATCCACGAAGAACTTCTCGTCGCCTTCCCCCCACCAGCCGCCGCGCGGATTCCACACATGTAGCATCACGCCGGCAAAGCGCCCCGTGCCCTCGGCCTTCACGAACGGCCAGTCAATCCAGCGCTCGGTCTCCCTTGGCAGGAAGGCGTCGCGATGCCACTTGGCATGGAAGCGACCCAGTTGGGCGATGGGCTGCGACAAAGGCGCATGCACCACCTCGAAACTCACACTGCGTGGCGTCTTGCCATCGTTGACCAGCTCCACGCGCGCCTCCTTATCGAAGGGCATGTACCAGTTGCAATACCACCAACCATCCTCGCCCAGGCCCAGCGGCAGTGAACGATATTGATTGGCCCCCGGGGCCGTGCCGAAGAAGTCGCCCAGCGGCGCCCACACGCTGGGAGCGGCCTCGCCATCCCACTTGATCTGCAAAGCCAGCTCACGCAGCACCTCGTAGTCGGCCGGGGCCGCAGGTAGGTCGAGTTTCAGCCGGATGCCGGTAATTGCCTGCTGACCCTTCAGCCGCGTGACCTCGGTCGTCTTGCCGGCGGGGGCCTTCACTACCTTGCTCCAGAGCTTCTCACCTCCATACTTCCGGCCTGCGCCGAAGCCGCCCTTGCTCAACACCGCATTCGCCTGGTCCAGCGCCGCCAGGTCTGCCGCCGATAACTCCCGCTTGAAGGTGGGCACCTTCGTGCCCTGGGGGAAGGTGCTGTAGGTGAAATGGTAGTAGGCGCCCCAGCCCGCGTCGGCCACAATCTTGCACGACTTCTGGAAGGGGATGGGGGTGTAATTGTTCCACCCCATTGCGACCGTGTGTACGATTGCAGACCGCGTGAACGGCTCGTTCTTCCCGTCGAAGTAGCCGATAAACGGCAGGTCCACGGCAGGCTCGCTCGCGCCGTCGAGGTAGATACGCACGTGCCCCTCCTTGGGTGCCGCCGACCACGTGCGCCAGATGCAGCCCGGGCCTTCCATCTCGGCAAAGACCAGCTTGCCATTTTCTTTGCGGATGATGCCGTCGCCGTCGCCGTTGGCGTCCCAGCCGACGTATTTCTCCTGCGTCGCGTCGTAGCGGCTCTTGCGGTCGTAACTCGACCACTGCACACATTGCTCGCCTGGCGGCGGCAGTGTGGCCAGGTATTCCAAATCGGTCAACCGTTTGACCAGGTCAACGTAGGAGAATTCCTGCTGCGCGGATCGCGCAGAGCCACAGAAGATTATCGAGCCAAGGATGAGCGCACAAACGACAGGGTAGTTCTTGCATCGCATAAGATGACACTCGAATAACGCTTTAGCTCCGCCATGAAAAGCCCATTTTTTCCATAGCCTGGCTTTGGGCACAAGACTGGATTCTTCGGGGGCAAAGATCGTGCCGAGGTCGTGGGCGAGTGAGGGGCGAGGAGACGCCAAGGGCGTCATTCATACCAGCCCAGGGCAACGCCCTGGGTTCATTGTCCGATCGTTATTTGGTTGCAGGCCAACGGCCTGCTTCATAATGTCTGGGATGGGTTCGGACGGCTCAGTTCAAGCAAACGTATTCTATGCCTCAGTCGCTTAGCCAAGTCATTCTCCACGTCGTCTTCAGCACTAAGGACCGCCACCCCTGGCTTGACCCGGCCATCCGTCCGCGCCTGCACGCCTATCTGGCCACCTTGTGCCGGGATTGTGATTGCCCAGCCTACCGCGTTGGGGGCGCCACGGATCACGTCCATATCGCAACGCGGCTGGCGCGCACCGTTAGCCAGGCAGAACTCCTGGAGAAGATCAAGAAGACCTCCTCTGCGTGGATTAAGACCCAAGGAGAGCAGTATGGCTCATTCTTCTGGCAGGGAGGCTATGGCGATTTCTCCATCGGCTGGAGCCAGTTGGAGGATTTGGTGCGCTACATTGACCGCCAAGAGCAACATCATCGCACCCAGACATTCCAGGAAGAGTATCGGCACCTGCTACAGAAATACCACGTGGAGTTCGATGAACGGTATGTTTGGGACTGACGCCGATTGGCTGGCCGACGGGCGGCTGCCAAGACGAAGGATGAATCGCGCCTTCAGCGCTAATGGGGTTTTGGGCTGATGAACCCAGGGCGTTGCCCTGGGCTGGTATGAACTAGGCCTTTGGCCTGAAAGCCGTGCGCCGCATCCCACGGACTACCGTTCGAAACAGGTCCAGAAAGAGCCTATACTGCTGCCTGACGAGGCTCGGCTCAATGCCCGCCGGTAGCACTCACCCCGTGCAAGGACTCCGCTCGGCTCAACTTGGGCCAGCAGTAGCCGTAAAGGGCGATGAACACAAAGCAGATCAGTGGCACAATGAAACCGCGCGACATGTTGTAGTGATCGGCGATAGCGCCCATCAACTTGGGGAGGAGGGCGCCGCCGACGATGCCCATGACGATGTAGGCTGAGGCGCGCTTTGCCCGATCGCCCAGGCCGAAGATGCCGAGGGCGAAAATGGTGGGGAAGGTGATGGACATGAAGAAGTAGCTCAGGAAGACGCACACCACCGAGAACCATCCCAGCTTCAGGAAGATCAGAAGACAGAGCATGGCATTGATCACGCTGTAGAGCCCGAGCAGCTTGTGAGCGGAGTGTTTTCGCAGAATGGCCGCGCCGGTGACCCGGCCCAGGAGGAAAAAGATGAAGCCAACCGACGCCAGCGTAGCGGCGAACTGGTTGCTCACGCCCAGAATGCCGTCCTCGAAACCGAGTTCCTGCGGATAAGCCTCGGCGAGCAGCCGCCGGTTGAGCCGCGCCATGCTATGCGGCGGGGCGCCGGGCGAGAGCAATTGCTTGGTCGCGTCCTGCAACGTGACGCCGCTGAAGCGGTCAGGCACATAGATATTTGTCTTGAGGACGAGGCTATTGAGATCCTGCGCCAGGGCGACGCGGACCGCGGTGGCGCCGCCGCCGGCTTCCTTCAAGTGGGTCAGGGCTAGCTGAGTCGAATCGGAGAGGTTCGACGCGAGGAAGGCCGAAACCGGATCGGCTTTCGCAGTCAGTTTTGCGGCCAGCGCTGGCACGTCCTTGAAGTCAGTGCTCGTGAAGGCCGTTCGGACCTCAATCCATTTGCTGGTGCGCTCCGTCAACCAGGAGGAGGGCAGGGAGGGCGGCTCGGAAGTCATGTAGTTGATCAGGAAACTGAAAATGCCGCACTGGGCCGCGACATAGAGAAACTGGGCCAGCGTGGCGCCGGAGAAATGTTCGTGTGCCCAGACGCTCTGGTGGGAGAGGCGTTTGGTCACTCCGACCAGCCAGATCGCCGCGGCTACCAAGGCCAGACAGGCGGCCGCCGCCAGCACCATCAACACGGAGTTTTCAGCGCTCACGATCAGGCTCGACGGGTGAGGAATGGCGGACGCCAGCCCCACCAGGCGCGGACCAAATTGGAGGCCATCGAAAGTCAGCCAGAAGATAAAGATGAAAACACCGATAAGCGCGGCCACGTTGCCCAGCAGCAAGGCATACGACAATCCCCGGTTCACCTCTCGGATAGCCGGGGCCGCAGTCTTGGTGGAGCCGTTGTCTTTGTCCTCCAAATGATAATCGTCCTCCGCTTTGATGTCGGGGACCGGTGAGAAGAAGAAGATAACCGCCAGGATGAGGACCACTACCGCCACGCCCGCGTAGGGAATCCAGAGGGTCTGGGCACCTGTGCTAATGCCCGAGGTATCCTTGGCGTAAAAGAACATGCTGCCGGCAATGGGGCCAAACACCCAGCCCACGCCGTTGCAGGATTGGGCCAAGTTGATGCGGGTGGCGGCGTAGCGCGGCGGCCCGAGCACTGTGGTGTAGGGGTTGGCGACCGTCTCGAGGAAGGTCAGGCCGGAGGCCACCACACACACGCCGAGGAGAAAGGCCCAAAAGGCCGCGATCTTGGTGGCCGGAATGAACCAAAAGCCGCCCACGGCGACCAGCAGCAGCCCGGCGATAATACCGCCCTTGTAGCCGAGCCGCGTCGCCAGCCAACCCGCTGGCAAGGACATGAGGAAGTAGCCCATCCAGTGCGCGAACTGCACCCAGGCCGATTGGGACAAGCTCAGGTGCAGCTCCTCCTGAAAGTGCTTGTCCATCACGTCAATCATCCCGTTGCAGAATCCCCAGAGGAGAAACAGCGAGCTGACGATGGTAAAAGTGAACAGCACGTTCTTCCCGTCCGCGGTGACGAACATGCTTTGCTTATTGGTTTTCATAGGTGGAGCCTTTAGTTCGGAGGCGAGATTGCGAAGATTAGTTAGAGATCAAGGTTGCGAAGGTTTCCCCTCTCTCTTCTTCTGCATTCTTCATTCTTCATTCTGCATTTTTCGAGTGATTCCCTCATTTCACTACTTCTTGAGCCCGGCTTTGATATCGGCCAGGGAAACGCCCAGCGTTGCCCGGGCGACCCCATCCAACGCCGCTTCCGATCCGCTCAGGTGGACGGTGCGATGGATGTGCGAAAGGCTCTTGCCCGGCGCCAGCGCGGCAGCCGGCGAAGAGGATTCCAGTTCGTAAAACGGGCCCATCGGTTTGGCGCCGGGGGAAGGTGGGCCGTCGTTGTAGCAGTTGGCCGCATCGCCGCCGTAGGGGTTGTCCTGGATCTTCCAGAGCGAGTTAACATAATCGGTGATGCCAGCCGGTTGATTGAACTGCACCACGGTGAGCACCTTGTTGTCAGCGTCGTAACTGCCCAATACGGCTTTGCTGCGCTTGGGGTTAATCCCGATCTTGCTGCGGAACTTCCCATCGGCGCTAAAGTAGATCACATCCTCCTTCACTACCAACCGCTCCGGCGGAATGCTGCCGAAGTAATCCGATGTCACCTTCACGCCCAGCGCCGATTCGGGGCCGGCCTTGATCGGGACGACGATGGTCGCCGATGGCGAGGGCGTAAACATGCCGAGAATCCAGATCGAAACCAGGCCCGTCTCCTTCTTCCACGCGTCCTTGCCGGCGTTCGTGATCTTGTTGTCCGTCTCGTAAGCGACCAGGCTTACGTCTGCGGCGGGTTTCACCCCCAGCTTCTTCCATGCCGCTCGCGTGCCGAGCAAGCGCACTTCGCGTTTGACCGCCACCTCGAACTGCGTTCCCGAGTAATTCGTCAGGGTGAATTGAGAGGCAAACATGGCCTGATTCCTTGATTGGCGGACCACCTTGAACGGCAACGTGTCGTAGGCGGCGGGCGTGAGCCAGTCTGCCAATTCGAACTTCGCCCCTTTGGCAAAGAAGACCGAGAACTGCCCGCCCTCCGGTCCCATCCAAAAGCGATCCTCGCCGCCGAACGCATTTATGTGCGGCAGCAGCTTGCCAGACGCAATCAGCTCCCGGTTGATCCAGCCAAAGCTCGGGCCGGCATCCGCGCCCGCCGTGCTCGTCATGACGCGCCCCTGCCAGGCGGGCGCGATGGCCACTCGGGCCAAGCCCTTCTCATCGCCCAGGACAATGAGTTCCGTGTGGCTCTTCAGAAATGCGGCGTCCTCGCCAAAGCTGGCGGCCCAGGCCCGATGAATCGGAGATGCGGCGGTTGTCATAATAAGAATCGGAAGAACAATAAGATTCCATTTCATGCCCCTGAGACTAGGGATTGACGCCGGGCGCTGTCAAGGATTCGACGAAATGCCTGGGCCGACCGCAGCCATCGGGATGGCAGAGTGCGCTGTCCCAGCGCTCCCTACTCCCTGGCGATAGGCGGGAGAAAAGAAGCCAGAACTAGAGGAACAATCGAGGAACAATCGAGGAACAATCGAGGAACAATCGAGAAACAATCGAGGAACAATCGAGAAACAATCGAGACCCACCCGGGAGTATCCCCCCGGTGCCTGGCGGCGCTTGCGCATCTGTGCAACGTTTTGCTCTACTTCACCAGCCCCTGGCAGAAGCGCTCGATGCGCTCCAGGCCCTTCTCGATGTTCGCCATGCTGGTGGCGTAGCTGAGGCGGATGTAATCGTCGGCGCCGAAGGCCACGCCGGGGACGGCGGCGACTTTCTCGACTTCGAGCAGCTTGGCGCAGAAATCGGCGGACTTGAGGCCTGTCTTCGCAATGTTCGGGAAGAGGTAGAAGGCGCCTTTGGCATTCACGCAGCTCAGGCCGGGGATGCTGTTGATCTTGTTCCAGGCAAAGGTGCGGCGCTTGTTGAATTCGGCCAGCCAGAGCGGCAGATGATCCTGCGGCCCGGTCAGCGCGGCGACGGCGCCCTTCTGCGCAAAGGAGGTCGGGTTGCTGGTGCTGTGACTTTGGACGGCGTCAATGGCCTTCGCAATCGGCTCGGGCGCGGCGCACCAGCCCAGCCGCCATCCGGTCATGCTCCAGGCTTTGGCGAAGCCGTGGACGATGATTGTGTGCTCGAAGTGCGCCGGGGAAAAGCTGGCGACGCTCCGGGTGGTCGCGCCGTCGTAGAGCAGGTGCTCGTAGATCTCGTCGCTCATGATCAGGACGTTCTTCTCGACGCAGATGTCGCCCAGGGCTTTGAGTTCGTCGGGTGTATAGACGGAGCCAGTGGGGTTGCTGGGCGAGTTGAGGACGAACAGCCGCGTGCGTGGGGTGATCGCCTGGCGCAAGGCATCCGGGGTGAGCTTAAACTCGGTCTTGTCGGTGGTCTCCACAATGACGGGCTTGGCGCCGGCCATCTTGACCATCTCCGGGTAGCTCAGCCAGTAAGGGGCGGGGATAATGACTTCGTCGCCCTCCTCGCAGGTCGCGAAGATGACGTTGAAACAGGAATGCTTCCCGCCGCAGGAGACGATGACTTGCGAGGGCTTGTAGGTGAGGCCGTTCTCGCGTTTGTGCTTGTCGGCGATGGCGGCGCGCAGCTCAGGTATGCCGGCGGCGGGGGTGTACTTGGTGAAGCCGGCGGCCAACGCCTTGGAGCAGGCGTCTTTGATGTGCTGCGGGGTGTCGAAGTCCGGCTCGCCGGCGCCGAAGCCGACTACGTCCAGGCCGTCGGCCTTCATTTGCTTGGCCTTCGAGTCAATGGCCAGAGTGAGCGAGGGTGAAAGCGAAGCTGCGCGTCGTGAGATCTTATAGTTCATATCCTCGAAAAGGATTACTCTTCACCGCCAGGCAGCGCAAGCGGCAAGTGAAGCGACCGTTTAACCGATTCCAGTATCGCTGGCAGCAGTCCTGCATCCGCCGGTAAACGAACAAATCTTCGGCCTAATTGTCGCGCCAGCATTTCATGGCGTTTTGCACGCGCAAGAAATCGGGCATCTCCGCAGCGGATGGGACCTTGCCGGGGTAGGCGTCGGCTTTGGGAACCTTCCAGCGCCAGCGCTCGACATGCCCGTCGGCAAAGGATACGCAGCCTCCTTGGTTATGGCGGTCGGCAGGCATGTCGAACCACATCGGGCCCCACCAGGGCCCGCCCGCCGGGTTGCCGAACTGCGAGTCGTAGAGGGTGTCCGGGTTTTCATCAATTAAAACAAAGAGCTGGCTTGGAACGGGGTGCCGGATCTCGGTGAACTTCTTCCAAGCCGGAATATCCGAAAGACCGGAAATGCCGAGGCTGGCCAGGTACTCAGGGTAGCCGTTAACGGACTGGCTCATGTTGTAACTGCGATTCCGAAGTTGCGAGGTCGGCTGGCCGGCTGGCGTCTCGACCGTCGAGCGGTCTGCGGGACAGTGATAGATGCCGACCGAGGTGTTGTATTGGAATAGAGCACCGCTCCGCAGGTCGGCGCTGTCGGTGTCGGTGCGCGGGTGATCGGGGCACCAGGAGACGTTGGCCGCGCCGACGTTCCAGTTGGTGCCGCTGAAAAGCATGACGGAGTTGTTGGGCGCCAGCACATCATTGTTATCCAGCGCATAAAGGTGCCAGCAAACTGCCAACTGCTTGAGGTTGCTCAGGCAGCCGACGGTCCAGGCTTTTTCCCTGGCTCGGGCCAGCGCTGGCAGGAGCAGCGCCGCCAGGATGGCGATGATCGCAATCACCACCAGTAACTCAACGAGCGTGAAGGCCAA
>CAIWJG010000184.1 GCA_903912925.1 uncultured Verrucomicrobia subdivision 3 bacterium
ATGCGACCCTCATGCGACCCTCATGCGACCCTCATGCGTCCACAAGGCTCCCGCAAAGCGCCTGCAAAGCCTGGAGACGGACGACAGGGGAAAAGCTGAAAAGCTGAAAGTAGAAAGCTGAAATTGGGTAAGGGGGTTACGGAACACGGACCGACTGAAAGCGAATGAAGAATGAAGAATGTAGAATGCAGAATGCAGAATGGCGGTTCCACGCCAGGGTTCTTCATTCTTCATTCTTCATTCTGCATTCTGCATTCTGCATTCTGCATTCCCGCCCGCCGCCGCGTGGCAAACACGGAGGTCAGGAAGAAGAAAGCAAGGTGGTCTCATTCCGACCAGCCGGGCAGGGAGACGGTGGCCTGGTAGTTGGAGCGGTTGTAGAGGGGGTTGCGCTTGGGCTTGTAGAGCTTGCCGGGCTTGGGGTTGTCGGCTTGGGTGTAAACCCACATCTCCTCGGGGTCCCAGACGACGATCTCGTCCCGGCAGTCGCCGGTCAGGTCGAGGACGTCGTAGCACATCTCCGGATGCCCGTCGGCGGGGAATTTCAACACCTGGCGGCCCCAGCCGTCATACGCGCCCTCGTCCACGTTCGGCGAGATGACGAAATACTCCTCGCTGTGGCCCTTCCAGTTCAGCGGCAGCATCATGCTGCCGTGCTGCATCGGCTCGAAGTCGTGATACACGTCCATCTTCGAGTTGTAGAAGTGGATGATGCCCTGGTTCGCGTGGAAGTTCACTGTGACGGCTTCCAGCCCGGGGAGGTCGTCGCGGTAGTTGGCGATGGACGGGCTTTGGACATGGCCCAGATACAGGTGCTTGAGGATGTGGCCGCGCAGATCGGTCCAGAAGACCCCCTCGTCGCTGGCCGCGCAGAAGAGCGTGGGCTCTTTGTCGGTCGGGTTGAGCTTCAGGATTGCCACTGCATCGGCATGGTCCTGCAATTGCTTGTCGAGTGACCAGATGACCTTGCCGTCGTGGCTGATGAGATTGTAGCCGATGGCAAACTCGTCTTTGCCGTCGCCATTCACGTCGTAAGCATAACCGTAATGGCCGGTATTGCAGGCGACATCCCACAGCGGCTCCAGCTTGTCGTTGTAGGCGTAGATGTGGCTGTAGCGGTCCTTGAGGATGATGTCGCTCGGCCACCCGGTTCCCCTCAGGTCGAGGAAGTAGAGGGAGTCGCCCAGAATCCGCTCGTATTTGTTGATCGGCTCGCCGCCCGAGGCTGGCCGCGGGGGCGAGAGGGGGGTCTTGACCTTGCGCTTGACCTTGCCGGTAGCGCCGTCGGCGATGACCAGCTCGAAGTCGCGGCAGTAAATCACCTCGCACTTCCCGTCGTGGTCAATGTCATGAATCTGGCAGGCTACGTCGCAGGTGAGGCGGTCCCGCCAAGGGTCCGGCTCGCCGCTTTGCCACAGCTTCTTGCCGTCGAACGTCATGGCGGTCAGGCACCCGACCTCGGAATTGCGGTCCTTGGGGCCATGGTTGTTCACTTGCACGAACAGGACATCCGGCTTGCCGTCCCCATCCAAGTCGCCGAACCGGACGCTGCGGCCAGTGCCGAAGCCAGTTGTTGAGATCTTCTTCCAGACCACCATTCTCGGATTGGCCGCCTGCAACCGGGCTTCCTCCTGCTGGCGCTGGGCGATCTCTTTTTCCGCGAGTGCCTTGCTCGCGGGCGACATGGTCACCGCCACCCGCGTGAATCGCGTCGGCACATCCGCCAGAAGACCGATGCGACCGCGAGTGAACGTGCTGTCGTCTGCCTCCAGCACGAGGCCGTTGGGAAGCTCACCGCGGATGTGGTCGCCTTTGACCTCGACTATGGCCGTGAGCGTGGTGCCGGGTTGATAGGTGTAGGGCTTTTCGGCCAGGACTTGCAGCGTGGACTTGCGGAAAGCGGGGCCGTGATTCAACAGGAACAGGGTGGCCTTGTCCTGGTTTACCCCGAAGAAGTATAGGCAACGGTCATTGCGGTAGCGGAAGACGGCGCCGCTCCAGTTCTCCTTGCTTTCCGGCGCGAAGGTGACCGACAGCGCGTAATCCTTCCAGAGCACGTCGCCGGCGATCAACATGGGATGGGTAGTGGCGGAGTCCACACGGCTGGAAGCGCTGGCTTGATACATCAACTTGGGGCCGAAGCCATCCTCGCGCTGCACGCGCCAGGCCCGCTGCGACGCTTCGCTGCGAAAGCACGAGACCTCCCAGTTGCCCTGCGGCGCGGTCTGGGGGAAATAATGATACTCGACCTCCGCGCCAATGACGCCCGCCGACACCATGCCCACTCGCATTGCCGAGAAATCGTCTTGGAATACGATCTCCTGCTGGCCGGCTGGTGCGGCAAAAGTGTTGGCGGATAATCCGACTGCGGCGATGGCTGCGCTGAGTATGATGATTTTGAGCTTCATTCCGGGTAACTATTTGTTCCGATAGTAGGGTAAGCCTCCGGCTTGCCACTGTCCCGACGAGCCTCCGGCTTGTCGCAACACGCCCTGTCCGCTATCCCCGGCAACCTGCGGCAACCCGGAGGGTTGCCGGCACTCTCGCAAGCCAGAGGCTTGCGCTACTACCTGAACAGTCTTCATTCCGGAAAGGCCAGCACCTCCACGAGATGGCGGCCTGTGTTGGCGGAATTATGCGTCTGCCGGACCCGTAGATAGCGGGCCTCGCGCGGGGTGAACCGGCAGGTATAGCCTGCGCGGGTGGTGATATCGTGGTTGTCCCTGTGATCCGCCACTATGTCCCAGTGCTTGTCGTCCAGGGACGCCTCGACGGTGAATCCGTAATAACGCTGGTCGCCATAATAGCTCACCACCACGACGCGCCCGACCTTCACTGGTCTTTCGAGGTCCACCTGCCACCACGGGTCTTTGTCGTTGTTGATGTCCGTAGCCCAGTAGCTCTCCGTGCTGCCCCGCCGACCGTCGCTGGCCAAAGCAGCGTCATGTCCCGGGAGGGCGCTCGAACAAGTCGCCGGCTTCCCGGTCGTCAGGTTCGGCTCTTCGGGCGCATACAACCTGGCCAATGCAGGATGATACTTCCCCCATAACCGCCGCGACACCTTGAGCGAATCGCCGTGAGGCCGGGTGGGATACGATTCGTGCTGGTCCGCCCAGCGACGCTCCCAATCCTGCAACCCGCGGTCGAATGCCGTGGCGTCGAAGTTGGCCCCCGATGCCAGCGCTGCGTCGGCCGCCGCGAAGAACTTCTCCCAGCGGGGCAGGTAGAAGCCGGTGAGCATCCCGGACCATTGTCGGCGCGAGTAGTCCCGGATTTGCGTTTGATCGCCCCACATGGTCAGAACGCGCCGCGCGTTCCACTCCAGGCGATCCTTTTCTGCGGGGCTCTCTCCCCAGCGCCGCGCGTCCTCCAGCCAGTTCCCCAGCAAATACTCGGGGCGGGTCGCCAGCAGCTCATCCAGGTCGCGGATCAAGCTCAGCATGTTGTCCGTGGTCGTCTGGAAAGACTTCCGGTCCTTCGCGCGCCATGCGTCCGCGGCCTGAGCCTGCAGCTCGGTTGAGTAATTGGCCAGAACCTGCCGCGTCACGCTGACCAAGTCGTATCGGTAGGCATCCGACTTACCCGCAGCCGGCGCTGCCTTCAAAAGATGCTCCCACGCCTGGGCCAGACGTTCATTGCTGTAAGGCAGGGGACCTGGGGGTGTGAAAGATGGAGGGGCAGCGTAGGCAGGGACGACCGCATGTTGGCCGGTGAAGGCGGTCTTCTTGAGGATGGCCCAGGCCGCCTCGGAGTTCGGGTTGCGCCGCCCACTGGTCCGCTGGGCATAGTCGCTCACCCACTGGCCGAGGTCCACCGGCTCTGCTCGCCATGCTTGCTCAAAGAGGAAATCGAACACGATGGGATTGTAATCCAGGCCCTCGTTGACGAATCCGATCCCGCTCAGCTTGCTTCCCAGCGGGTTGCGCCGTGCGGCCGGCAGGTCGGTGTGGATTCGGTTCAATGCGCCGCCCAGGTAGACGCAATCGCCGAAGTTCTGCAAGGCGCACCACACCCACGGTTTGCCGCAAAAGCCGCGCGTCCGGTTCCACACCGGGGTGACATCGCAGAAAAGGTCCAGCACCAGCATGTTCGAGTCCGGCACTGCGCCAAGGAACGATTCGATGCGCGGCTGGGTCCAGAATTGGGCCTGGTTAAAGAAGGTCCATCCCTGCAAAACCCATACCGCCTCCGGGTCGGTCTTGGCCATGCCCTCATAGATCGCCCGAGCCGTCGCAGCGAGGAAGTTGGTCTCTCCGCTGGGCGGCGTCATTTCGATGAAGGTGTCTGCGGCATAGAGGTGATCGGTGCCAAACAGCCGTCGCTGCTCCTGGAGAAAAGTGGTCGCCATGCGGTTGAACAGCGGGTCCAGCGGATCCAGCAGGTAAGTCTCCCACTCAATCCAGCGGACCTTGTGCAGTCGGGCGCCGGGGAAGCGCGTCGCAGTCGCCGGCGGCACATGTCCCGTGAAGCCCTGCAGCACTGGGGTCATTCCCAGCGCGCGTTCCCGTGCCAGGATTTGCTTCTGCAGGGCCTCATGGCGGGGAATCCAGGATGCAGGCAACGGTCCGCCCCAGCCATCGAGACATCCCATCCAGCCAAACGGCAGGAACGGCGGGCCCGCCAGGAAGCTGCGCATGTCCTCGTCGGAGAATCCGAGGCGCGTGGCGGTGCTGGCCCAGGCGGCTTCCTGGCCCGTTACTGACAGAGGCGCATTCACCCCATTGAGCGCCATCCAATCAATCAAACGCTCCCACTGTGCCCAGTCATACCACGGCAGCGAGTAACCGAAGCAGCAGTAATTCAGGAAATACCTCCAGCGGTCCTGGCTGACACGGCGAATCTTCGGCTGTACCTGCGGCAGGGGTTTCGGAAGGCGCATCTGCTGTGATTTCAGGGAGTAATGGCAATGGCAGTAGTATTTCAGATACCAATTCAGAGCCGAACCGACCGCCACACCGTTGTTGCCCCGCAGGACGAGCTTGTCTCCGCTGCTTTCGATCTCGAACACGTCGCGCCCCTGGTCGGCGGCGATGATTTCGACGAGGAATGCATTGGCCGGCAGCACGCGCCGCACGAGATCGCGGGCCGCCTGTTCTGGTGGCACTTGAGCCTTCGCCGCTTGCGCGACGAGCACGGCAGCAAGAACCCAACCTATCAGACCGGTTTTTACTTTCATGGTCTTGCGGACTGGTTTCGCGACAGGCTTAATTGCCCGCCGATGCGGGCATTGTTCAACGTCCCGGACCCAAAGGTCAAGACTGACGAGTTGCCACTTGCTGCGGTACAGCTAATCTACCGCCATGCTTTTCCGGCTTGCTCTTGCCATTGGCCTCCTGTGCGCAGGTGGCGATCTGCTCCTCGCTGCAGAATCCTCAGTCCCGACCACGCCGCCCGCGTCTGCCCTGAGCGTGGCTACCTTCGACGTGGATGCCACACCTCCTGTCGGCTCGCTGCTGGCCTATGATCCGGTGACCAACCACTGGGAACTGGGGCTGCGGGCGCGAGGCATCGTCCTGTTAGGCGCTGGAGAGCCCATCGTGCTTTGTGCCGTGGACTGGATCGGCATTGCCAATGAGGGCCACGATGCATTTCGCGATGCTCTTGCCCGAGCCGCCGCCACCTCCCCTCGCCGGGTGGCCGTGCATTCGCTGCATCAGCACGATGCGCCGGACTGTGACTTCTCGGCGGAACGCATCCTGAAGGAAGCCGGCACCGATCCGCATCAATTCGAGGGTAGTTTCCAGCGGCAGGTGATCGCTGATCTGGAGCGGGCGGTGCGTGAGTCCCTGCCCAAGGCGCAACCCGTGACGCACCTTGGCCTGGGCGAGGCTCGCGTGGACCAGGTCGCTTCCAACCGGCGCATCCTGGGGCCGGACGGCAAAGTCCGGGCCACCCGCTGGACGGCGACGAAGGACCCGGCGATTCGCGCTGAACCGGAGGGCACCATTGACCCAATCCTTTCCCTCGTCAGCCTTTGGAACGGTGAGCGGCCCGTAGTCGTCCTGAGCTACTACGCCACGCACCCCCAGAGCTATTACCGAACCGGCTTGCCCAATCCCGACTTTCCGGGCTTGGCCCGCTTCTTCCGCCAACTGGCCGTGCCCTCGGCTTTGCACATTCACTTTACCGGCGCAGGGGGCAACATCGGCGCGGGCAAATACAATGACGGTGCGCCGGAGAACCGCCTGGTGCTGGCCGAGCGGCTGGCGGATGGGATGCGACGCGCATGGGAGAGCACGAAGCGCCAACCGATCAGTCCTGCTGACGTGGGATGGAAAGTTGAATCCGTGGCGCTGCCGCCCGCCACAAACATCACCGCCGCGAAGCTGGAGTCCGACCTGAAGGAGCGGACGACGGCGTTCGCGGCCGGAGGCGGCGCGTCCCGACTCGCCTGGTTGCGCCGCTGCCAGGCGGGCCGCCAAATCGACGTGCAGTGTCTGCGGCTGGGCCGGTCGCGGACCCTGCACCTGCCCGGCGAGCTTTTCGTCGAATACCAACTGGCAGCCAAGGCCATGCGCCCCGATTTATTCGTGGCGCTGGCAGCTTACGGGGATTATGCACCTTGCTACATCGGCACCGAAGTCGCCTACCAACAAGGCGGTTACGAAACAGGGCCGGACGCTTCCAGCGTCGCGCCGGAGGTCGAGGCTGTGCTCACCGCGGCGATCCGCAAGCTGCTAACGTCGGCTGATCCCTGAAGGGCCGCTAGCCCCGTGAAGTCTTTCCCTTACTTCACTGAGCTAACCAAAGACGTGGCGGATAATGCTGCGCCCGATGAACCGCACCTTATCACCCAAAGCGAAGCGGCTCAGATTGGCCATCAGCACACCTTTGGTGAATCGCGTGCGCTTGGAGTAGTCCACCTTGACGTCCACAATCACCGGCTGCCCGCGCTTGGCTATCTCAAAGGCCTTATCGATCACGCCGTCTATTTCACCGTCGTGATGCATGGCCAGATAGGCGGCTCCGGTGGCTTGGGCGATGCCCTCCACCTTCATCTCTCCCAAAACCGTGCAAGTGCTTCGATTCAGCGGGATCTTCTGAAACTGAGAGATCTGGCCCAGCGTGCCATCGTAGAAGACAAAGATAACCACTCCCAGGTTCAAAGTGGCCGCCGTGAGCAGTTCAAGGCCAGTCATCAGAACGGCCCCGTCACCGACAATGCCGACCACCTGCCGATCGGGATGGGCGAGCTTCGTGGCGACGGCGGCGGGCACGCAGTAGCCCATGGAGTTGAAATCCGTGGGTGAAATGAAATGCCCCGAGTGGTAGTTCGGGAGAAGTTCCGCGGCCAGGAAGGTGTGGTGGCCGTCATCGACGACGACATAGGCTTCCGGTTCCAGCTTCTTCCTTAAACTAGAAAAGAAGAATCCCGGCCCCACTTTGGTGTCGCTCTTCTTCTCTGTCCATTCAGCCAAGTATTTCTGTTTTGCGCTCTGAATGCCATCCGCTAAAGCCTTTTTGTCGCCCAGGCACCTCGCTCCGATCTTGGTTAGGGCCCCCAGCAGGTCCTTCATCACCTGTGCCGCATCCCCCTCGAGGGCTATCGCCGCGGGATAATTCTTGTTAAAGACCTCAGGGTTAATATCAACGTGGATCAGATTCTTCGGAACCGGCAGACTGAAGCTGCCGGTTGCCAATTCACTGAAGCGAAGCCCGACGGCCAGCAGGCAATCGCAGTTCTTGAACGCGTCTTCGGCGGCCGGCACGGCAAACGCCCCAAATCCCATTCCGACATGTAACGGGTGATCCGCAGGAAAGACACTAAGGCCTTGCAGGGTGGTCGAAACCGGAGCACCTAGCAGTTCAGCGATCTGCTTTACAGCGTCGGTGGCCCCACGGGCTCCCCAGCCTACGAAAATACCGGGATGCCGGGCCGCTTTCAAGAGCGCGGCAGCCTCGTTCACTTGTTTTGCATCCGGCGGCGATGCCAGGGGCGTCTTCCTCTGGTAATCGGGCAGGCTGTCCACCTCGCCCGCAAACATCTGAAGCTCGGCGGGCACCTCCACCAGCACGGGGCCGGGAGTGCCGGAAGTCGCCAGATCGAAGGCCTCATACAGGATTGGGATAATCTCCTGATGACTTCTGGGGAGGTAGGTTTGCTTGCAAACTGCAGCAGCCAGGCGGCTCTGATCTATTTGATGCAATTGGTAATGATGGCCGGTATCGCGCCGGACACCACCGGTGATCACCAGCATGGGGATACCGTCCAGGAACGCCTCCCCAATCCCGCTCATGGCGTGCGTGACCCCAGCCGCCGGCACAATCATGATCGTGCCGATGGTGTCGGTAGTGCGGCTCACAGCATCAGCCATGAAGGCCGCACCCATTTCGTGGGTGGTGAGGACTGGTTGTATTCTTTGTGACTTATTGAGCTCATCGTAGATCTCAACCGTATGCACCCCCGGAATGCCAAAGGTGTAACGCACGCCGAGCTGTTCCAGCGCATGAACTACGAGACTCGCTCCGGTTCGCTTCACGACTGGCCTCCCTTTCCGACGAGGGATCGGGCGGCGGCTTGTCCCGTCAGGATACAGGCCCCCAGGAATGTTCCCTCCAAGGGTCTGAGGCCGTGAATGCCGCCACCACCGAAGCCCGCCGCTTCTCCTATGGCATAGAGCCCCGGGATCGCCTCGCCTTGGCCGTTCAGGGCGCGCGATTGCAAGTCGGTTTGAATGCCGCCCAGGCTCTTCCGGGTGAGGATGAACTCGCGGATGGCAACCAGCGGCCCAGCTTTGCGATCCAGAATCTTCTGAAACTTGCACGTCCGCGCCCGGTCGCCGAAGTATTGCCGCACCTGGGCAATGCGGCGCAGTTGATCGTCATTAAAGAACTTCTGCCCTCGATCGATCATCCCGTCGTATTGCTGAATCGCTTCGCGCAGGGTTTCCAGGGAGACTTTCGTTCCATTTGTATCCAGGGCATTCATCTTTTCAACCAGGGCTTCAAGTGTGTCGGCGACAATAAAATCAGGGCATTTCTCGGTCAAAGTCTTATAAAGAGAAAGGTTTCCCAGAAGCACCGTCGCTAAGAACGCGAGGAGCTTCTTATCCCGGATAGCCTCATTGAACTCAGAGCCGGAAACGGCCAGCTCTTTGACCGCAATCTTCTTATTCAGGATCTGCCACGAATACTTATGCGGTGACAGGCAAATCTGTTCGACTAAGAACCGGGTATCGAAAGCGGTGACGAGGGGGACGGGCCCGAATCGCCGGCCCGTAGCGTCCACCCAGAGAGCCGACTTGGGTGGCACGAGGCTTAGCCCGTGCTCCGGTTTGTCGGGAAAGGGATGATGAACGCCCGCCGCGTAATTCCACTGCCGGTCGAGGTGGGTCACCTCTGCCCCGATCGCCAGCGCGGCATCGTGAAGGGTGCCGTCGGCATACCGATGCGACCCGTTGAGCAGCTTCTCGGGCGGCTGCCCCCAGGGCCGGTACCAGTTCTCGCGGATCTTCTTGATGCTTCCAGAGATCCCGCCTGTCGCGACAATAGTATTCTCAGCGAGCGCAGTGAAGCTCTCGCCGCTGACCTCGTCCACGCCCTGACAGCCGGTGACGCGCCCGTTCTGCACCTCCAGCGATCGAACCGTCTGCCGGAACTTGATCTCCAGGTTCTTCCGGTGAGGGTGATTCTCAAGATGATGTAGGACGCCATCAATGAGGCCGTGGCCCGCCCCCCAAACCATATGAAACCGTGGAAACGAATTCCCCGGCGTGTACAGGCCTCGCTCCACCCAATGCACCACCGGAAAGAACTTTACCGAACGCTGCGAGAGCCATTGATAGATGTTTTGAAGCGAGTGCTGGACATAATACTCCGCCCACCGCCTGGGCCAGGCATCGCCCGCATCGAATTCTGCCGTGCGAGTCCAATCCATTAGCGCCTGCTCGGGAGAGTCTTGAATGCCTGTGCGCTTTTGGTGGGGCGTGCCGATCATCGTAACCCCGCCGAAGGATTCCTTGGCCAGCCCTCCGAGCCGAGCGGGTTCATCCCGGTCGAGAATCAAGATCCGGCGGTTCGAGTCCAGGAGCTCCAGCGCCGTCACGAGCCCTGCCAGCCCCGCACCCACAATCAGCACATCGGTTTGATATCGGATACTCAAGTCCTGGGATGAGAATATATTCCTTAGCAATCGTCAATCTGAGTATTTCACAAGTTAATCAGGGAACAATTGCCGACGGGGTGCGCACCTCACATTTTTCTGGAGCGCGGACATTCTTGTCCGCCGGTGGGCTTTCGGGTTGACCATCACGCAAAGGCAGAGAAGAATGTCCGCGCTCCAGTCACCCGTGCCAACAACGTTGGAAAAATGTGAGCTGCGCACGCAGACGGGGCTGTGACGCCGCGATGAAATCCGAAACCCGAAGCCCGAGATCCGAAAGAAAGCCGAAACCAGAAATCCGAAGGGCATGCGGGCGGCTGGACCATTGCGGATTTCGGGCTTCGGATTTCGGTTTTACTCCCGCCCCCGTCCCCGCCCCCGCCCTGAAGCAGAGCGGCCGGCGGATCCTTGAGCGAGCACGGCCTGGGAGGCGTTTCTGCAAGAAAGGAGATTGAGATGAAGATTCGCAAATGGCTTTGCCTGGTTCCATTGTGCTTGGGGTTGGTGCCCGCGACGCGGGGGGAGGTCACGCGCGAGCAATTGGATCTCTGGCTGGATTCAAACGTGCGCCACTGGCGCTGGCATTTTGGCGAAGCGCCGGGCGCTGAGCGGCCCGACTTTGATGATTCGCGATGGGAGTCGGTTGACCTGGGTTTTAAGTGGTGGCCGCACGATTCCACCGGGTGGTTCCGGACCTGCATCACGGTCCCGGAATTCATCAATGGGATTCCCGTCAAGAGTGGGACCATTCGCATGAGAGTCGGGGTTGATAATGCGGCCCAGGCGTATGTGAATGGCGCCTTGAAACAAGACTTTGAGTGGTCGAAAGGCGACTTCATCCTGACGGACCATGCCCAGCCGGGCGAGATCATCACGGTGGCGTTTCACGCCATCAACCGGCCGGGGTCCGGCAGCCTGTATGAGGCCTGGCTGGTGAACAGCAGCAGCGAGGGTCTAGTGGACGGCCTGCGCGGCCTGGTCAAAGATATCGATGCTTCTTTGGAGGATGGCGAGTATGTGCCGGCGGATGAGGCGGCCCATGCCCGGACGCGCGCGCAGGAAGCGCTCCAGGCCCTGGACCTCGGGGCCTACAAGATTGGCAACCGTGACGCCTTCCTCGCCTCGGTGGCCAAGGCACGGACAATCCTCATGTCTGACCGGGTCACGGTGGAGGAGCGCCTGAAGAAGACCGCCGAGAACCTCCAGTCCCTGAAACGGAAGATCGAGCAAGGCCGCCAAGCCGGTTCACAGATGGCCTACCAGGCGGCTGACGCGCGCGTGGTGGAAAGTTTCCTGCGCTACGTGCGGGAGGACCTGGCGGAAGACCACCCCGGCCATCAGCTCCGCGGGCTTAAAGGGGCGGCATACATTGACCGGCTTTGCCTGGGCGCACTCAACGCGGATGCGGCTGGAGACGCGGCAGTGCCGCGGTACCACACGGCGCCCTGTACCATCCGCGCCGGGGCGTTTTGGCAAGACGATCGGCCGGTGTATTTCACCGGCGTCGGCCACTTTGGGCAGGTACGCCAGGACATCCCGATCCTGAACGACTACGGCCTGAACATCATTCAGTTCGAGATGGGCCCCGCAAATGGTCTGCCGACTCCCGACACGGTTGATCTGGAGGCCATCCGCCAGAACGTGGTTCAATGGCTGGAGAAAGCCGCCGCCCACAACGACGCGGTGAACCTGCTGATCTCGCCACACTACTTCCCCAAATGGGCTTTCGAGGCGGACCCGGCGCATGGGAAGTGCGGCGAAGGCTTCGTGAAGTTCTGCATCGAGGCGCCCAACACGCGAATGGTGATGGAGAAATGGCTGGATGCGCTCATGCCTCTGATCGCGCATCACCCGGCACTGCATAGCATCTGCCTCTCGAACGAGCCGCAGTATAAGGGGCGGTGCGCGTATGAGCGGGCAGCCTTCCAGGCGTGGCTCAAGGCGAAATGGGGTTCGATCGCCGCTGCCAACGAGGCCTACGGAACGCAGTTCAAAGGGTTTGAAGACATCGAGCTGCCGCAGGACGCGTCCCATTACGGCTTGTATTTTGACCGATGGCGCTTCAACCAGGACCGGTTCGTGGCCTTTCATGAAATGCTGCGCGACCGCATCCATCGGTATGCTCCGGACCTGCCTGTTCATGCGAAGGTGATGTCGCAAGCCTTCGAGGACCCGGGCCGGTTCGAAGTGGGCATCGATTACGAACGCTTCCCGCAGCTCGACCGCATCGCAGGGAACGATGGCGGAACAGCTTTCGTAAGCGAACGCCGAGGCGAATACGCCTGCGAATGGCAGACTATCACTATGAATTACACGCTGCAGCACTCGGCGGCGCCGGACAGCCCGATCTTCAATTCCGAGAACCACATCATTGGCGACGGCGACACGCGCTACATTCCGGAGAGCTACATTCGCACGGTGTATTGGCAGGAGGCGGTACACGGGCAGGGGGCAACGACTACCTGGGTGTGGGATCGAGGGCAGGGGGGGGACCTGGCGGAGAACATCCTCACCCGGGCGAATTGCGTGCGCGCGTTGGGCCGCGTGGCGCTCGACCTCCAACGGTTGGCGCCCGAGGTCTATGCGCTGAGCCGGGCCCCGGGTCAATTGGCCATTCTGTATGCCTATTCGAGCCTGTGGCCCTCGAAGGCTTATTACCAGGAGGTGCGGGCAGCATTTGAAGGGGCCTACTTCACTGACGCCGTCGCTGATTTTGTCACTGAGCGGCAAATCGATTCGGGCAAGCTTTCACGGTACAAACTGGTGGTTGTGCCGCTCGCGTCCCACGCGCCCGATGAAGTCGTGCGGGCCTTGAACGACTACATTCGAAATGGCGGCACTGTGATGACCGTGGGTCAGTGCTTCACGCACGACCAGTATGGACGCCCAAGGAAAGCAGCGCTGGTGGCGTCGGGCCGTGGCCGGCTGGTTAGTTACCCGGACCCGCTGACGGCTCATGCATACCGGGACGTGCTCGACCACCTGCTTGACCAGGCGGGTGCGACGCGGTTGATCCGGATCGAAGGCGCTCATGGCGAGCCGGTCTGGGGTGTGAATGTGCGGGCCGTGGAATCGAGCGGACAACTGCTGGTCAACCTGCTCAACCTGTCGCGGGAGCCACGGCGGGTGCAGCTTGCGACGAACCCCTTGATCAAACGCGCGCTCAATCTGATGAACGGCAAGGAAATCGAGGTTCCATTTACCCTCTCGCCGCTGGAACCGACGTTGCTGGCACTGCCGCCAAGGTAGCCTTCGACTCTCGCGCCCCGTGGCGTCGGGGACTTACTGAAATAGCAAATAAAGTTGTTGACGCCGTCCGGTCTAACTGTCATAGTGTTATATAACAGTATAGGCATATGATCTTTCAGATTGATTTCCAAGCCGGCAAGCCGGTCTATCTGCAACTGGCCGACCAGATCCGCAATGCCGCCGCTTCGGGCAGGTTGAGCCCCGGGGATCCGCTGCCCGCTCTCCGCCCGCTGGCGGAGGAACTGCGCATCAACCGCAACACCATCGCTAAAGCCTATTCTGAACTGGAGGCCCAGGGCATCATCGAGACCATCCCCGGCAAGGGCTTCTTCCTGAAGCAGAACCAGTCCCCCTTCACGCAACGGGTGCGCCAGCAGATGCTCCTGACCGAAATAGACGAGGCGGTCGTCATGGCGCACCACCTGCAGGTTAACCGTGAAAAGTTCCTGGAGCTGGTGAACGAGCGCCTCGACTACTTCGAACAGAAATCCCGGGCCGCCGGTAATGGCCCCTAACCACTAACAGAACTTATGGAAAATGATCAACCGGTTATCGAACTCACTGGTCTTACCCGTCTCTACGGCAAAGTGGAGGCCGTCAACGGCCTGAGCCTCACCGTCCGGCGCGGCCGGTGCTACGGCTTCTTCGGCCGCAACGGCGCCGGCAAGACCACGACCATCAAGTGCCTCTTGAACCTGCTGCAACCCACTGCCGGGTCTGTGCGCGTCTTCGGGCTCGATCCGCGCAAGGCCGAGGTGGCGGTTAAATCACGCCTGTCTTACGTGCCGGATGCCGTCGCATTCTACCCGTGGATGACCGTGAGCCAGACGCTGGAATTCTTTGCTTCCTTCCGCTCCCATTGGAATAGCGACCTCGAGGCGGACCTGCTCGAGCGCTTTCAGCTCGACCCGGGACACAAGGCGATGGAATTGTCGCGCGGACAGCGGACGCAACTGGCGCTGATCGCGGCGGTCTGTCCCGAACCGGAGCTGCTGGTTCTGGATGAACCTACCTCCGGTCTGGACCCGATCGTCCGGCGCGAGTTCATCCAAACCGTCATCGGCGCCTATCACGCCAATGACCCCGAGCATCGCACCGTGTTCGTTTCGACTCACCTGATCGCTGAGTTCGAGGGCTTGATAGATGAGTTCGTCATCATCGAGAAGGGGCGCGAACTGCTGACCATGCAGACCGACCGGGCGAAAGAACGGTTCCGGAAGATTCGGGCGTCCTTTGCGCAGGTGCCGGCGCAGCTCGATCTCTCCGGCGCCCTGGATGTGCGCCAATCTGGTCGCGACTACGAAATCCTGGCCGATGGCAACAGCGAGGTGCTGCTGGAGCGGCTGAGGGCGGCTGGCCCACAAGAACTGCGGTCGGAATCTCTGTCCCTGGAGGAGCTGTTCGTGGCTTCGAAGGCATTGGGAGGGACTCGGGTATGAGCCCCCTGGTCCGCAAGGAGCTCCGCTCGCTGCTGGCGCCGTGGAGCCTGGCGATGCTGCTGGCGATCGTTCCCATCTGGCTCCTGTGGCCAGGCACGGCGGGCATTTGGGCCAATACGCCCAGCTATCAGGTCTTCGCCCCTTTCGCGGTGGGAGTCCTCTTGCTGAGTCTTACGCCGTTCGGGCAGGAGCTGAACTGGGGGACATTTTCCATTCTCCTCGCGCAGCCGGTACCGCGCGCGCGGATTTGGCGCGTCAAGACCCTTCTGCTGGCCGTCGCGCTGCTGCTGGTGTTCCTCGCTTTCTACCTTTCGGCGTGGCTGCGCATTGATTCAGTCATGAACGCCAGCCGGATCAGAGACCTGACCCGCACCTGGATCAATGCTCCCAATTTCACCGAGGCCGTCCGCTTCATGCGAAGGACGCTTGCCGAGAATCAACACGTGATGCTGGTGAGTTCGGTGACTGTTGCGGGGCTGAGTGTGGTCGCAGGGTTCGCGGGCGGGCTCTGGACCCCTCTGCTCTTCCGCCAAGTGAGTGCCGCGTTCTGGTTCACGCTGCTGGTGCCGATGGGGCTGGGCATGGTTACGAGCCAGTTGCTGGGTGGCTTTCCCGATGTTGTTTCCCGTGTGGGCGTGTGCGCAGTGCTAGGCCTTTATTCGGCGGCGGGTTTCGTCTGGGCGCGCAGGCTCTTTGAACAAGTGCAGGACACCCAATGGACCGGCGGGGTTGTGTCCCTGCCAAAGTGGGGCCGTGCGACGGCACAAGCCCAGCCTGGCATTGGAGGCCGGAAGCGCCGAGCCGTGCGCGCGCTGCTCAGCAAGGAGCTTCAGTCTCAATACGTCAACCTGCTGCTGGCGGGGGGACTGCTGCTGATTCATCTATTTGTGCTGGCGTTACGCCGGCTCGGTGCCGAGTACCTGCAGACGCACTCGGGTATGAGGATGACGCTGGAAGCGTTTCCGGTGCTATGGCTCGCCATGCCGCTGCTGGTGGGTAGCGTCGCGGTCGCCGAGGAGCGGAAGCTGGGGACATTTGAAACTCTCTCCTGCATCCCGACAAGCCGGTGGCTGCAGTTCGGTATCAAACTGGGTCTGGTACTCGTGTTGGGCATCCTACTCGGTGCTATGGTGCCACTCGCGGTTGAATACCTGGGCACACTGGCGGGGTTGCATCCCAATTCGATGTTCGCTGGAGGTCTGTCCCCGGCGCACACATTCCTGCTCGCCGCTGCGAGTATCACCCTGCTGTCCTTCTATGGTTCCAGCCTCACGCGCAATACCTTGCAGGCCCTGGGATCGAGTGTTCTCGCCTGTGTCGTTGCCATGGTGCTCATTGAGGTGGCGACTCGCCCTCCAAGCCTCGGTGACATTCCTCTCTTGGGGACGCAACTGATTGCCCGGATGCTGGTCCCGGTGCTGGTGCTGGCGCTCGTGGCACTCGCCTATCGCAATTATCGGCACCTGCAGCTAAGCGCGAAGGCGTGGCGGAGCAACGGAGTAGTGCTTCTCGTTGCGATTGTGGGCACGACGACAGTTACGTCGGCGGTTTACCATCGGTTCTGGGAGGCCTGGCTGCCGCTGGAGCCGCCCCATTTCTATGGCCGCAGCTACGAAAGCGGTCGCGATGTTGCCACCCCAAAAGTGCAGGCGAGCTCCACGAGAATGGCTGCGCTTCTCTTCGATGGGCGCCTGTGGCTACGACAGCGTGCGCTCAGATGGACGAAGGTCGCACGCCGCGAGGTCGCCTACTCCGTTCTTGTGCCTACAGGCCGCGTTCACGCCGGCTTCGCGCCTGGCTCAGACTGGCGGGACATAGCGGTTTCCGTCCTTGGCTGCTTCGCTATTCGGGCGGACGGCACTTTGTGGGATTTGTCTGGCCTGCAGCCCGGCAGCGGCGAGGCTGGCGCAGGTCTCGTACAAGTCGGCGATAGCCGGGGCTGGAAAAAACTCTCGGCGGGCTCGGGCCATTACTGCGGGATACGATCCGATGGCACGCTTTGGGAGTGGCGGGATCACGCCGGAGCGGCGGGCGCATCGGAAGCGAAGTTGCGGGCGCCGGCTCAGGTTGGAGCGGACACCGATTGGATCGCAGTAGCCGGTTCCACTTGGGGTAATGTTGCGGTCAAGGCTGACGGCACTATTTGGAGATGGGGAGAGCTCCAATCCTGGCCATCCAATGGCCCCGCCAGGTTTGAAACCCTCGCTCGTCCCCAACCGTGGCTGGCTTGGCCCGGCAAGCAGCGGCCGGTTTCAATCAGCTTTGACGGGGCGGGCGTGGCGGTCGTTTGTGCCGACGGCAGCTTGTGGGTGGGAGGCGGCCTCCCATACGGCTTGCTCAGTCAAAAGGTGGCCGAGACCGCCAGCACCGAGATGGTCCGTTATGGGGAGGAGTCCGACTGGGAGCACGTCGAATTGGTGGGAAGGCTCACCGGCTTCGGGATTAAGCGAGGCGGATCTATGTGGACGTTGGACACCGGAGGGCAATATGGGCGCTGGCAGAATTGGCGGCTGCAACTCGTTCCGCTGAGTGAATACCATGTATGGGCCAGCGTGTGCGGTTACGGGAGGGCATCGCTCGCGCTCGGACGCGACGGCACGCTCTGCCTGTGGGGTGACCCCCAATTCGATCCGAATCTCGATTCCAATGGTCATTACTCCACAAGGCTGCTTTTGCCCTCCCGCATTCACGCTGTGCAGGTCGCAGATCTATCACCCTGATGGGCTGGATCACGTCGAGGTCATTCGCACAAGGCTGCGCTTGTTCTGCGCATCTCACATCTTTCCAACTTTGTTGGCACGGGTGACTGGAGCGCGGACATTCCTGTCCGCCTTTGCGTGCTGGTCAACCCGCAAGCCCAGCGGCGGACAAGAATGTCCGCGCTCCAGAAAAATGTGAGATGCGCACGCGCTTGTTCGCGGAGCGCGAGGGAAGGGTGTTGAGGTAGTCGTGGCAGGTCGCTGGCCAAGTACGCCTGATGAGGTTCTACCGAGGGACAGGGCTGCGCTGCATGACGGCCTGAACGATGGCATCGGCCAGCGCCTGCATTCCCCGGTCTCCCGGGTGAGCGGCCACGCCATCGTGCGTGAAGGACCGTTCCGAGCGGGCAGCGTTGGCTGCCTCGCGGCCGATGGGGCCGGCATCCACGAAAATGGCGTCGGCTTCCTGGGCCGCCTGCCGCAGCAATTCGTCCTTGGTGGCATCGGGCCAGAAGGAACTGCGCACGACCACGAGCGGATGGCGTTTCGCCAGCGCGCAGGACAGTATCTTCATCACCCCGGCCTTGAATTGTGCTTTGGCGTCCTCGGAGCCCAGCGCGGGCACGTTCTCGCCGATGGCCAGAATTACCAGGTCGGGGTCGAAAGCGAAGAGGTCCTTCATTTGCCCCTCCACGTCGTAAGTCGCATAGCCACGCTCGAAATCAGCAATGTTGCGGACCATGATTTGCGGCCTGGAGCCGGTATGCTTGGCGAGGGCGCTGGTGACGAGATGCACGTAATCCTTGTCCTCGGAACTGGCCGCCATGCCCCAGTTCCCTGTCCAGCCGATATCCGGTTTCGGGCCGTGCTGGGTGAGGCTGTTGCCCAGAAACAGTATCCGGCGGATGGCCGAAGCCCTGACCTCCGGCTCGGCCGTAACCGGAAACATGGAGATGCGGAACTTGGTGCAGCCATACGGGACGAGCGTGACCGTCTCCACCGGTTTCAATTTAGCAGCCGGCAGCAGCGGCAGCCGCGGGGCCTTAGGATCGGGATTCCACGCGATCTCCACCACATTCGCCTGCAGTCTTAGCGGCGACTTGAGCGGCCAGTCCCATTGGGCCGGCATCGCGCTGCGCTGCACCGTCAAGCCGGGCGCTTGCGCGTCCAGGGCAAACCGCCACCGGGCGGAGGCATCGGGCGTATTGGCATTCGTGGTATCAGGGATGGGCAGCGCAAAGAGCAGCGGGCCGTAGG
>CAIWJG010000185.1 GCA_903912925.1 uncultured Verrucomicrobia subdivision 3 bacterium
ACGAATGACACCGGGTTTCAGCCGTCCCTTCGGGACTTGTGCCCCTCTAAACCCGCGCCCCCAACATTGAAATGTTGGGCTATTATCGGCCATCCCTCCGGGATGATGCGGGTCAAATCCTAGCGGCATTGGACAAGCATGTCCGCTCTCCAGTCACCCGTGCCAGCAACGTCGGAAGAATGTGAGCTGCTGCCCTCAGTCATCCCGCCCAGCTTCGTGGACGCGGATGTAGCGCTGGAACACGAACAAACCCACCGGCGCGATCAAGGTGGTCAGGCCGATGATCAGCCACAGCGTCTCCGAGTGGCGCGGTCCGGCGGCCGGGCAAAACCAGCTCAGCAGCACCCCGGACATGGGCGCCACGCCCAGTTTGGCCAGGAAGTACGGTAACGCCGACATGGCCATGTAGGAGGCTTCCTGACCTTTGGGGGCGATGGCCGCCGTGTATTCATAAAGCCGCGGCGAGTAACAAGCCTCGCCCAGCGAAAGCACCACGACAAACAGGCAGATCATGACATAATAGGGGTTGACCTCCCCGCTGACAGACATCACGGCGCTGTATGTGGCGCAATTCGGGTCCGTGCCGTTGGGCAAGCGCATTTTCGTGCGCGCCAGCACGATGGTGGGTGGGTTCGAGAGCTTGGAGCGCGAGTTCCAGGCCCGAGTGCCGGCTGCCTGAGGGTAGGCCGGCCGTTACCCCCTCGCCCGACCTGACCGGGCACCCTCTCCCCCTGGTTGGGGGAGAGGGAATGGGTGAGGGGCTGTGGGTTACTGTTCTGGCGGCGGGCCGGCATCGCCAGGATCATCCGGACCGCCGGGACCACCCGGACCTCCAGGGCCGCCGTGGCCGCCGTGTCCCTGTGGGCGTAGCTCATCTCGTGACAGCTTGCCGTCGCCATTGACATCGAGCTGCACGAGCGAGGCGCTCGCATTGGCGATCTCGGTGGCATCGAGCTCACCATCTCCAGTCGTGTCCAGGGCCGCTATGATCGGCGGCATCGGGTGCTTCCCGCCCGGGGGTGGTCGGAACCCGAACTGATTCGTTCCGCCGGGCGGCGGCGGCATGAGTTCCGCGGCGCTGAGTTTGCCATCGCCGTTCTTGTCGAGCGTCAGGAGCGCCGCGCTCGCGTTGGCGATCTCGGTGGTGCTCAACTCACCATCGCTATCCGCGTCCAGGACCTTCATGACCGGCGGCATTGGCGGATGTCTCATCCCGTGTGGGCCGCCCGGCGGGCCGCCCTGGCCGCCGCCGTTCGGCTGGGCAAGACTGGTGAACGCTCCCAGCCCAAGTGTTACTGCGAGTCGAATGATGTTCTTCATACTGTTTATTCTTTCACGAGTGGCGGTCGCGCAGCCTGGCCCTGCTGCACGGCCACCACAACTGCTGTTGCGTGTTGGGGGCCAGCGCGGTCTCCGTCGGGGAAATCGCAGAGAAGCAACCGTATCCCACCAACGGCCGTCGCACTGCGACCGCGCCGAGCAGGTGAAACATAGTTTTCTTTCTCATGCCGCCAGTTTACGGCGGGCCACCTTAAGGGAACGTGAAGGGCGAATTATTTTTGGTGAGTGCCCTATTTCTCAGCGGGGGGCTTCCCTGGCGTTTGTGGGCGGCAGGCGCGAGGTTGGCGAAATCCGAAGCCCGAAAACCGAGATCCGAAGGAAGCCCGAAATCCGAAACCCGAAGACGTGAGTCACCGCTCGTGGAGCGTCGCAGGGCTGATAATAGTGGCGGGTAGGGCGGAACTGAGCAGAGGTTTCGGCACTCGGATTTCGGATTTCCTTCGGATCTCGGATTTCCCCTCCCGCCGCGCCCCAGTCAGCGCGGCGCCTGAAACGTGGGCCGATTGACCTCGAAGCGTTGCCGGCGGTCGGCATTGGTGCGCGTGAAGATCTCGTAGGCGAACGGCGCCTGGCGATACATCCCTCCCGCCCACCGCCGCAGCCGGTGCTGCACGATGAACAGCGGCGTGAGCCGCCGCGCCCACCACGGCGCGGTCTCGAACAGTTCCCACTTCTCGCGCCGTGCGTTCGGACCCACACTCATGTTAACCCCGGTATAGGTAAAGGCGGACGTGAATTGCCCGAGCACCGCCATGCGCACCCGGCGTCGGAGCAGGCGTAGCATCCACTCCCCATCCCCCACATCGCGCAGGCGCGGATCGAACAGCTCAACGTAATCGAACACCACGCGCCGGCGGAAGAACATCGCGCAGCTCAACGTGGATAACTGACACGTCCAGGTGTGATATTTGAGCGGCGTCTGCATCTTGCGGTGATACAAGTATCGCCCCTCCGCATCCACCATTACCACGTCCCCGAACAGCACATCAATCTGCGGATGCTGTTCGAAGAAGCCGGCCACAGCCGTCAGCGCGCCCGGCAGATACTGCTCGTCGCAGTTCAGGTAGGCGAGCAGGTCTCCCCCCGCCCGGCGCAGCCCGCGGTTGATGCCGTCATACATGCCCTGGTCCTTTTCCACGAACACCTTGACGCGCGGGTCCCGGGGCAGCCAATCCAGCGTGCCGTCGTCCGACTCGGAATCCTGGACGATGTGCTCGACCTCGACCCGCTGGTCGGCCACGGAGGCGATGCAAGGCCTCAGCCAGGCCGAGCGCCGGTAACTCGGGGTGACAATTGAGAGGCGCACGAGCCGGCTTACCTGTTCCCGTCCTTTTTCCCGGCTTTGATGATGACCACGTAGTTGGTCGCCTGCGCCGGCGGCTCGGTTTTCTCCCAAGGGCGGGCATACTTCAGCTTCATCTCCGTCTTGCCTGCTGCCAGTGCCTTGAAAGTCCACGTCATTTTGCCTCCGGCGCCCATGAGTTTGGAATCCGACCGCTTGTAATTGCTTTTCAGCACCCGCACCAGCTTCTCGTCGGGCGGTTGGTCCAGCACCCACTGGTAGCCCGTTGTGGCGTTGGCGGGCAGCGTAATCTTGAACTCCTGGCCAACCACGACCGCCAGGGGCTTCGGTTCCCCCGCCTGAACGCTCGCCAGCCAACAGAGCGCGAGCCAGGCCGAAAGTAAAAGTCTCATCTTGCGAAACTACTGCGGAAGCCCATGACGGACCAGAGCAAACCACCTGACCCGCGCGCCGCGACCCCGTCCCCAGCCGGTGGCTACACGGGGAATGGGTGTGATGAGAATAATGGGAGTAATGGGATCAGGCTCGCCCCGCGACAGCCCGAAGCGGACAGCCCGAAGCGGACAAGAATGTCCGCGCTCCGAAAAATCTAAGATGCGCACGCGTGATTGGGCTGAGCAAAGATGACGTTGCACTCCCGACGGCAGGTGATATAACCGGTGCCATGATATACGCTGGAGATCATAGCGAGGCAGGCGGCAAAAGCTTTGACCGAACACTTACACGCCGGCGGTTCATCCAGCACGCAGCCGCTGGCGTCGCGATGGCTTCGGGCCCCTTGCTCAGCCGCAGCTTCGCCGCGGCCAAGCCTGAGGCAAGTCCCGCCTGGCGGTGCCGGCTCTCGACCTCCTCGATCCTCTTCAAGGGGCTGCCCATCGAAGAGGCTTGCGCCCGCATTGCGGCGTTGGGCTTCGAGGCGGTGGATATTTGGAGCGCCTATGACAAGTGCCCGCACCTCGACGACGCGGCGACGCGTCTCGGGCCGTCCGGCCTGAAAGCGCTGCTGGCCAAACATCACCTGCAACTCTGCGCGTTCTCGGTCTATGTAGGCGGTTATCCCAAGTATGCCGAACTGCTGGGTGGTGTGGGCGGAGGCGTCGCCATTCAAGGCAGCGCGGGGCCGTGCAAGCCGGAGGAACTGACGGCCAGGATGCGCGCGTTCCTGGAAAGCCTGAAGCCGCTGATCGAGCTAGCCGAGAAGCACAACTCCCGTCTGGCCATCGAGAACCACGGTAACGCGCTACTCGACGGGCCGGACTCGTTCAAGGCGTTCGTGGACCTGAACACCTCGCCGCGCCTCGCCCTCGCCCTCGCGCCGTATCACGTGCAGGCCGGCGGCGCATCCGTCCCGGAAGTGATCCGGATCTGCGGCCGGCAATTGCTGTTCTTCTACGCGTGGCAGAACCAGCCGGAGACGGGCCAACTGCCCGGCCACGGCCCGACCGATTTCAAGCCCTGGCTGCGGGCGCTGGCGCAGGTGGACTACCGCGGTCATGTGAACGCATTCATGCACGGGCATGTGGAGGCCGACGCCATGTCGGCTGCGCTGATTAAAAGCCGCGATTACCTGCGGCAATGCGCCAAGAGCTGATTCGACTTACCCGGAGAACTAAACTATGAAACCATCAACCTCTCCCCAACCCATGCTTACCACGCGTCGTGACTTCCTCAAAACCTCCGGCAGCGCCCTCGCCGGGGTCGCTCTGGCGGCGCCGCTCGCCACGCCGCGACCCGGTTACGCTGCGGAGGACAACACCATCCGCATCGCACTCGTCGGCTGCGGCGGCCGCGGCACCGGCGCCGCGGCCAATGCCCTCGCCACCAAGGGCCCGACCAAACTCGTTGCGCTGGCCGACATCTTCCCGGAGCGCGTCGAGAGCACCTACAAGATCCTCAAGGACAAGTGCAGTGCCCAGGTGGACGTGCCGCCGGAGCGCCGGTTCGTCGGCTTCGACGCGTTCAAGAAAGCAATTGATGTGTTGGGCAAGGGTGACCTGGTGCTCCTGGCCACGCCGGCGGGCTTCCGCCCTGCCCATGTCGAATATGCCGTGCAGAAGGGCGTGAACGTGTTCATGGAGAAGTCCTTCGCGGTGGATGCGCCGGGGGTCCGCCGTGTGCTGCGCGCGGGCGAGCAGGCGGCGCAGAAGAATCTCAAGATCGCCAGCGGGTTGATGTGGCGGCATGATCCGCCGCGCGAGGAAGTCGTGCGCCGCCTGCATGACGGAGCGATCGGCGACATCATTCTGCTGCGCACCTACCGCATGCACGGCCCGGTGGGATTTCACCCGCGGCAGCCGGGTGAGAGCGAGTTGGCCCACCAGATCCGGAACTACAGTTGCTTCAATTGGCTGAATGCCAGCTTCTTCGTGGACTGGCTGATACACAACATTGATGTCTGCTGCTGGGCCAAGAATGCCTGGCCGGTGAGTGTGCAGGGGCAAGGCGCCCGCGTGGCCCGAACCGACCCCGACCAGATGCTCGATCAATACAGCGTCGAGTACACCTTCCCCGACGGCACGAAGCTTTTTGCCCAGGGCCGCCATGTCGCCGGGTGTTGGGATATTTTCTCCGACTTCGCCCAGGGGGCCAAAGGCTCGGCGGTGCTCATGGAGAACCTTGGCGCGGCGAAGTCGCGCATCTACAAGGGCCACTCGCAGACCCCGGAGAACCTCATCTGGCGCTACCAGGGTGCAGCGGTGGACCCGTATCAGATCGAGCACGACCTGCTATTCGCCGCGATCCGCAATGACCAGCCCTACAACGAAACCGAGCGCGCAGCCAAAGCCTGCCTGGTATCCATCATGGGCCGCATGGCCGCCGAATCCGGCCTCGTGATCAATTACGACGAAGCCCTGGCCTCGAACCTTGAACTGGCGCCCGGGCTGGACAAGATCGTGTCGCTCGACGATCCGGCACCGCTCATGCCCGATTCCTCGGGAAAGTACCCCGTGCCGGTGCCAGGGCGGACGAAGGTGCTCTGAGCCGTAACTGATGCAAGCCCGAACATTATGAACACTCTGAAGCTAGCAGGGAAGACCGCCCTAATCACCGGTGCCAGCAAAGGCCTTGGCAAGGCTATCGCCCTCGCCCTGGCAGAAGCTGGCGCGCGCGTGGTGTTGGCCTCGCGCAATCTCGAACTGCTGAACGAAACGGCCGCCGCCGTGCGCAAGCTCGGCGCCGTGGCCGACGTCTTCCCGACAGACGTGTCCGATGAGGCCCAGGTGCGGCAACTCGAGAAGGCGGTTGCCGAGACGGTCAGCAAGGTCCAGATCCTGATCAACAATGCCGGCATGAATATCCGCAAGCCGGTTACGGATTTCACTCTCGCGGAATGGCGGCAGGTAATGCAAACCAATGTGGATGGCGTCTTCCTGATGTGCCGTTCCTTTGTCCCGCAAATGCGGGGTCAAGGGTATGGCCGCATCATCAACCTGACGTCCATCATGAGCCACGTCGGGCTGCCGGGCCGCACTGCCTACGCCGCCAGCAAATCCGCGTTGCTGGGTTTCACCCGTGCGCTGGCGCTCGAGTTGGCGTCCGAGCAGATCACCGTCAACGGCCTCAGCCCCGGCCCGGTCGCCACCGAGATGAACATCCCGCTGATCCAGAACCCCGAGCTGAATCAGCAGTTCATTTCCCGGATCCCGCTGGGCCGCTGGGGCAAAGTCGAAGAGGTCGGCCAGCTCGCCGCTTATCTCTGCTCCGAAGACGCCGGCTTCATCACCGGCACGGACATCCTCATAGACGGTGGGTGGACGGCACAATAAGCGCCGCCACGCCACTTCCACTCGAACTTTTCAAACTAATAACGGCAGTAGGATTTGACCGCGGATAGCGCGGATAGCGCGGATGGACCTCTTTGCTGCGTCGGCACCGACAGTCAGCGACCCACCCGGCGGGTGAGATTGTAGGAGACGACGTAAGGAGTCTCTAATCAGCGCGGTCCGAGAAATCGCGGGCTTGGGCAGCAGGCCAAGAGATTAGAGACTCCTTACGTCGTCTCCTACAATGACTTAAAAAGACTTTGTCACTGGCTCTGGGCCTGGCCCCGCGCCTTTCGGCTTGCGGCGCGGCAGGACCCGCGGGATATTACTGTCATGCAGTTGCAAATCGAGTATCCCGACAGCCTGCCCGACCTGTTGCAAACGACGCGTCCGCAATTCGAGGCCGAGGCCCGCATGGCGATGGCGGTGAAACTGTTTGAACGGCAGCGGCTTTCCTCCGGACTGGCCGCCCGGTTGGCGGGCGTAAGCCGCGTTCAATTCCTCCTGGACCTTCACCGCTACGGAGTGCCGATGATTGATCTGGACGAAACCGAACTGTGCGCCGACGTGCAACATGCCTAGCCCTTCCCGTCTGGTCACCAATACCAGTCCTTTGCTGGCGCTGCTCGCGGCTTGTGGCAGCTTGGAACTGCTCCATTCCCTGTATGACGAGGTGCTGGTGCCGCACGAGGTCTGCGCGGAAATCGCGGCCGGCGGCCCCAACGGTTTCGGTGTTGCGGACTTCAACCAGGCCGGCTGGTTGCGCAAGTGAGCGGCGGCCGTCGAATCGAACCCCTACCTACGCAACGCCCTCGACCCCGGCGAAGCCGCCGTCATCCAACTCGCGCTCAATGAGGGGGTGAAAGTTGTGTGCATTGATGAATCCGTGGGGCGACGACTGGCCCGTTTGAGCGGACTTTCCGTGACCGGCTCCATCGGCGTGTTGCTGCGTGCGCGCAAGGAAGGCCATCTCCCCTCGGTGCGCGCGGCGCTGGAACGGATGCAAGCGCATGGCATCTGGCTCAGCAATACTGTCATCACGTTTGCCTTGCGCGAGAGCGGCGAGGCGTGATCCACCTCGGGCCAATCGCCGGAAAAGGCGGGCGTCTGCCGTAACGGACTCGGCCCCATCGAAGAGGTCGGCCAGCTCGCCGCTTATCTCTGCTCCGAAGGCGCCGGCTTCATCACCGGCACGGACATCCTCATAGACGG
>CAIWJG010000186.1 GCA_903912925.1 uncultured Verrucomicrobia subdivision 3 bacterium
GTGTGGTGGCGGTAGGAACGCTGGAGTGAGCCGACCAAAACCGCAGATCGCGGTTGGAACGGCCCGTTGTATGGCCTCGTATCCCGCATGCCACCCGTTCACCCACAAAATCGAGGGGCTAAGTCCGACAGGCTGCTAGCCAAGGCACACTACCTGTAGTGGTCGGCCCATTTGGGAGAACCCCACATATAGTGCTTTCCGGAACGTTTTTGGCGCTCCGTGCCTCAGAATGCAACGGTTGGCCTCGTCGGTGGGCTTCGGGACGACGGCGCGATTGGGGCCCAGGAAGAACCGTTGGTGAGAAAGCTGAAAGGCTGAAAGCTGAAATCGGAGGGCAGAGGCCGGTGGGCGGTGACCAGTAGTCCGTGATCAGTAATCAGCAGGAAACTACGGGACCACGGACGAAAGGACCGCAGGTTTATTGCGCGGCGCGTCCGACGGCGGCCCAACCCCTCCGTTGGGGCGCGGGGCGGTTTTTCTGCCAGAACTGGAGGCCATCATGGTGAGCGCGAATCACCGATCCCATGCGGCTCGCCTTGGTGGCAAACCAGGATGGGGATATTCTCATCCAGGACGTTCACGCAGCCCTGGGGAGCGTAGCCAGGCGCCCTTGGTTATCGAGCAGAGCTTCGCGGGCAAGCTTCACGGCTTCGGTCACGGCGGCTTTGCAGATTTTGCCTGCACCCCACCGCTGCAGGATGAAATCCCAAGACAACCCCCGGTCGACATCCGCCAGGACGTCCGCCACAAAGATGCGGGTGCCCCGGAAAGTTGGTTTGCCGTGGCAGATTGCCGGATCGGCAACGATGTAGCGGCCTAACTCAACTCTTTCCACCGTGCGGCTCTTTGTCTTGCTCATATAGGCACTTTACGTATTCCCCGACGGCTTGGCAAAGCGGCCCAAAAGGAAAGCAGCAATTCCCATTATAGGTCTGCCACCCCGCGCCGGGTGAGGGCCCCCGGCCTTCAATCGGTGTTTCGGTGTTTCGGTGGGGTGGTGTTTTGTAGGCCGGGTGCCCTCACCCGGTGCCTCCATCTCGTTGTTCCAAGAATTTCCGTGCGCTTCGCTGCGCCGGGGCTACGATTGTTGTGATGTCTGGCGCTTATCAACAATTGCTCGACGCCGCGATTCAGCATCTGCAAGGGCTGAAAGAGCGCGGGGTCCAGTTTGTGCCGGTCTCATCGGAGACGCTGGCGGCGCTGAACCAGCCGCTGCGCGTGGCGGCGCGCCACGCACCTCGAAGCGATCGAGACGGCCTCCTCTCCCATTCCCTCGCCCCCTCGGAGGGGGAAAGGGTGCCGAAGGCGGGAGAGGGGTTGGTTCGTGGCCCCGAGGCAAGGCGAGACGCCGTGGAGGCTGCCCAGAGACCGACGGCTCCGACTGCGCCAGTGCCGCGGCCTGCGCCGCAACCGGCACCAAGGCCGGCGCCGATTGTGACCAAACCGGTGGAGGAGAAGCCCCCGGCGGAACAGGTGCTTTCTTCGGCTTTGCCTGGGGACACAGAAGTAGCCGCTCCCGCGGTGGCGATCAGTCCCGAGGCCAAGGCCGCCGCCTTTGCCGAATTGAGGCAGCGGGCGATGGCGTGTGTGAAATGCCCGCACCTGGCCTCGTCCCGGAAGAATGTTGTGTTCGGCGTGGGTAGCCCGGATGCGGAGCTGATGTTCATTGGGGAAGCGCCGGGAGCCGATGAAGACGACCAGGGCGAACCGTTCGTGGGCAAGGCGGGCCAGTTGCTGACCAGGATCATCCTGGCTATGGGGTTGACCCGCGAGACGGTCTATATCGGGAACATTCTGAAGTGCCGGCCGGACACCCCGGGCCAGGCCGCCGGCAATCGCAAGCCGACCCCGGAGGAGATGAAGACCTGCATTCCTTACCTGCACGAGCAGATTGATTTGATCCGGCCGAAGGTGATCGTCGCTCTGGGCGCGACGGCGGTGGAGGGCTTGCTGGGCAAGACCATCGGGATCACGAAGCTTCGCGGAACCTGGAAGACCTATCGCGGCATCCCGCTCATGCCCACCTATCATCCCGCGTATCTGCTGCGCAACCAGGCGCCGAGCGAAAAGCGACGGGTTTGGGAGGATATGCTGCAAGCGATGGAAAGGCTCGGCCTGCCCATCAGCGAGAAGCAACGCAGCTACTTCCTCAAGAGCGCCTGACGGCGAGGGCATTGGGCAGTCCGCCAGCCGCCAGGGCGGTTCTAAGGTTCTCCCGTTCCCAGCGAGCAGCTCCCAAATCCGAAGCCCGAAGCCCGAAATCCGAAGGAAATCCGAAATCCGAAATCAGAAATCCGAAGGGCGTGCGGTCGGCTGGCCCATTTGGGTTTTCGGGCTTCGGATTTCCTTCGGATTTCGGTTCTAGGCAGATTCTAACCGACTATAGAGCGTCCCAGGCCCAGCCCAGCCGCCTTCGAGAGAAGAATCTCTTTCCCACCGCGGGTGATTTCCGCTATAAGAAGCGGCGCATGCTCAAAGCAATTATCTCTTCGCTCTACGAATGGTATGCCGTCGCCCTCAAGACCGGTGGCTACTGGGTTGTCGCCCTGATGATGGCCATCGAAAGCTCGATCTTCCCCCTGCCCAGTGAAATTGTTATTCCCCCCGCCGCCTACTTGGCCCACGAGGGCAAGATTCCCCTGAGCCTGACCGGAATCATTATCGCCGGCACGATCGGCTCCTGGCTCGGCGCAACGGCCATGTATTGGGCCGCGCGATTCGCCGGCCGGCCGCTGGTGCTGCGCTATGGCCGCTATTTTATGATTTCGCAGGCCAAGGTGGAAGGCGCCGAACGCTGGGCGGCGCATTATGGTTCGATGGGGATATTCATCTCGCGTCTGCTGCCCGTGGTGCGCCATTTGATTGGCATTCCGGCGGGCATTGTGCGGATGAACTACAAATCCTTTTCCCTCTACACCGTGCTCGGCTCGGCCATCTGGTGCTCGGTGCTCTGCTGGATAGGCATCAAAGCGGGAAACGACGAGAAGCTTATGAAGGGCGAGATGCACGCCGTCACGCTCTGGCTCGGTGGCGCCATGCTTGTGCTTGGCTCGCTGTATTACTTTTTCGTCCACCGCCACATGAAGACGGGAACCGGCCAGCCGCCGACGCGGAAACCGGCTAATGGCGGGTGATGCTCAGGGCCTGCTCAAATTCCGCCGAGAACTCAGTGAGGATAGCAGCGATCTTGGACGGCTGCTCTACCAGTGTGGCCATCATGCGCTCGGTCGTTTGCGGCTTGTGGCGGATCAATTCCGACGCGGCGATAATCAGGGACAGGTGATTATTGATGTCGTGCCGCACGGCGGATAACTTCCGATCCAGTTCGGAGAGCTGTTCGACGGTCAAGGTGACTGGCTGACTGGGCAAAGGCATCTCCTACCATGCCTTCGACACAGGGGGTAGCGCAAGCGGCTTTCGGGCGATTTTGCCGGTTGACATCTTCGCGCGGGGAAATATCCTCTACCCCACGACCAAATGGGAACCCCGGCCATGAAGGCCCGGAGTGTCCTGAGGTTTTTATGGAGAGGAAGTGAGAGAGTTTTGACCGAAATTAAGCTAAAAAAGGGCGAGTCAGTGGATAAAGCGCTGCGGCGACTGAAGAAGAAAGTTGACCGCGAAGGGACTTTGAAGACCGTGCGCAGCCACCGGCATTTTGAAAAGCCCAGCGAGCAGCGCCGGCGCAAAGAGAAGGCTGCGCGGTTCTCCGCCCTGCTGACAGCGCGCTACGCCGACTTGTAATCCCCGGTTTGCAAAGCCGGGTGCGGCGAGTCGCCGCGCCCGGCACTTAAGAAGCGGAGTGCTGGAGTGTTGGAGTGACGGAGCCAGCCAACTCTCCGACAAGCCCAACTTTCATAACTCCACCACCGCGACGCTCCTTTTGGTTTTATGTACTCCTTGTCCACCTGCTGGAATTCCCATCGCCACACCGACGGCCGGGCTATGTTGCGGGAAATCCGCGACCTGGGCTTTCAATACGCCGAGCTGAGCCACGGCACGCGCATCAGCCTGCTGCCCGGCATCCTTGAAGCCGTGGACGCGGGCGAGATGAAGATCTCCAGCCTGCATAATTTTTGCCCGCTGCCGATGGGCGTGACCTACGCGGCGCCCAATCTCTACCAGTTTTCGGCGGATCGGCAGCGCGAGCGGGAATTGGCAGAGCGTTACACGCTGAAAACCATTGAGTTCGCAACTCGCGTCAAAGCCCCCGTCGTCGTGTTGCACGTCGGCAGCATTGACATGAAGAATTACACGGACAAGCTGCTCGACCTGGTTACCCGCGGCCAAAAGGAAACGCCCAAGTATGCCAAGCTCTGCACCGAGCTGGATGAAAAGCGCGAGGCGATAAAGGAGCCGTTCGTCGAGCGCGTGAACGAGCTGCTAAAGAAGTTGCTGGTCGCCGCCGAATCTCAGGGTGTCAAGCTGGGGATTGAGAACCGCGAGGCGCTGGAGGAGCTGCCATTTGAAAGCGATTTCCAGTTTCTTTTCCGTGAACTCGCCAGCAAGAACGTCGGCTATTGGCACGACACGGGCCACGCTCAGATCAAGGAGAACCTCGGGTTCCTCCGCCACGCCATGCACCTGGAGTCTTTGCGCGACCACCTCTTCGGCTTTCATATCCACGACGTGCAATTCCCCGGCCGCGACCACTGTGCGCCCGGCTCGGGCATGATCGACTTCGCGGCCTTGCAGCCGCTGGTCAAGCCGGAACACCTCAAGGTATTCGAGTTCAGCCCCAGCCTGACCGTCGAGGAAGTGAAGAGCGGCGCCGAGCACGTGAAGAAGATTTGGGGAGAGAACTGAAAGACAAAGCAGAAATTGGGAAAGTAGAAAGCAGAAATAAGAAGGGGCGGAATGCCAAACGAGTGGCTTCGGATTTCTGCTTTCTGCTTTCTCAATTTCTGCATTTGCCCTTGAATCCGTGTCCATCTGTGTTCAACCGTGGTTGAACTGGGCTCTTTTCAGGATAAACCCACAGCTTGGGTCATTTCTGGCATTGACCGTGGTTTGAGCCTAGTCTTGTATGCTGGCATGCCTCGCAAGCTGCGCATCAGTAAATCCGTGTCTGCCAATTCTTCCCGAAGCGCTGCGCTCGCCATTGTCCGCCGGCTCCAGCGCGGCGGATTCTCTGCGTTCTGGGTGGGCGGCTGCGTGCGTGACTCGCTGCTGGGCCGCGAACCGGATGATTATGATATCGCCACCTCCGCTTTGCCGGCGCAGATCGAGCACCTTTTCAAGCGGACTGTTCCTGTCGGGCGTAAGTTCGGGGTAATGGTTGTCATCGAAGGCGGCCGCCAATTCCAGGTCGCCACCTTTCGAGCCGAGGCGGATTACCAGGATGGCCGGCACCCGGAACGAGTTGCATTCGGTGATGCGACGGCCGACGCTTGCCGTCGGGACTTTACCGTCAATGGCCTGTTCTACGACCCGGTGCGGAAGCAGTCACATGATTGGGTTGGCGGCGAAGCCGACTTGCGCGCCCGGATCATTCGCACGATCGGTTCGCCAGCGGAGCGATTCGGAGAGGACCACTTGCGGCTGCTGCGGGCGGTGCGTTTTGCGGCGCAACTGGATTTTGGCATTGAACCGGGGACCTTCGCCGCCTTGAAGGCCAACGCGGCGAAGATCAAGACCATCAGCGCCGAGCGCATCCGCGAAGAGCTGGTGAAGCTGTTCCGTCCGCCCCACGCGGCCCGCGGGCTGGATTTGCTGCGGCAAAGCGGTTTGCTGGATCAGATCCTGCCGGAAATCGCTGCCACCACTGCCTGCGAGCAATCGCCCGACTTTCATCCCGAAGGCTGTGTTTTCAACCACCTCCGGCTGATGTTGCAACTTCTGCCGGCGGATCCCCACCCATCGCTGTCCTGGGCCGTGCTGCTCCATGATGTCGCCAAGCCGGTCACCGCCTCCACCGACCCGAAAACGGGCAGCACCCACTTTTACGGCCACGAGAAGATCGGGGCGGACATGGCAGCGGAGATCCTGCAGCGACTCCGGTTTCCGCGGAAACAGACGGAGGAGATCGTCAAAGCCGTGCGTTACCACATGCAGTTCAAGGACGCCTTGCAGATGCGCAAGTCCACCTTGCGGCGCGTGCTGATGCGCCCGACCTTCCCGCTTGAACTTGAACTTCACCGGCTGGATTGCGTCGGCTCCCACAGCCAGTTGGACGTTTATGATTTCCTGGTGGCGCAAGCCAAGCAACTGGAGCAGCAGCCGGAAATCCGGCCGCCGTTATTGACCGGCAACGATCTGATTTCCCTGGGCATGAAGCCCGGTCCGGCGTTGGGCGCTCTGCTGGCCGAGATCCGAGAGAAGCAACTGCAGGACGAACTCAGAACCAAAGGCGATGCGCGGAAATGGGCAAGGGGCAGAATTGCAAAAGGGTAGGGTAGGGGGATTATCTGCGTAGGGCCGGCGTTTGGTAAGGTCCTGGCAGGCCTCCGGAAGTTATGAACAGTTCTTGCTTCTTTGCGTCCAAGCTATGCTATTATAGAGCAGCTTAAATGATTACGATTGCACGTCTTACCCCCAGAAGTCGGTTGCTCATCCTGAGCCTTTGCCTGGCCGCGCCGCTGTGCTTGGCTGAGCCGGTCGTGCGATTGGCATCGGCCGATCAGCCTGCCTTGTCGGTCGCATCTACCTCAGCCACTAACGTCTTTCACCCGATAAGCCCAGGTCCGGTTGACGGCGCGATCGCTTCCGCCACCGCGTACATGCTTACCAACTACCACTATTTGAAGAAGCCATTCGATGAAGCGGTCTCCAGTCAGTTCCTGGACCGCTACCTTGAGACGCTCGACCCGCAGCATATTCATTTCACGCAGGCCGACCTGGCCGAATTCGAGCCATACCGGACGAACCTCAACCACCTGACCCTTCCCGGCCAGCATCTGGGCGACACGAGGCCTGCTTGCGAAATCTTCAACCGGTACATGGAGAGGTTGCAGCAGCGAACCGCCTACGCTGATGAACTGCTCCAGCATGAAAAGTTCACCTTCGACAAAGACGAGCGGATTCTGATCAACCGGAAGCAAGTGCCTTATCCGGCGGATCTGGACGAGGCGAAAAAGCTCTGGCGCGAGCGGTTGCGGTTCGAGTATCTGCAGGAATTGCTTGGCAAGATTGGCGCCCGGAAGAAGAATCTCGCTGCTGCCACCAAGAACAAGGGCTCGCGGGCCGAAACAAACGCGATGGTCAAGTCCGCCGCGCCCACTGGCTCCGCCGCCCGCGCGGACGCCCGGCGCGCCCAGGCGCTCGGCTCGCCAAAGGTCGGAGAGCAAAAACCAGCCATGCCGGCGGCCGCTGAAGAAGGACGTCCGAAAGCGGAGGTTGTAGTCAAGCCGGGCGCACCGGAGGCGGGCACTGCGCCGCTCGCCGCCTCGACCAATGTCGTCCCGCCCAAGAAGACTGACGATGAGGAGATCGTGGAGACGCTCAGTCACCGTTACCATCGCACCCTGCGGTTCTTTGTGGAGTGGGACAACGAGGACGTCCTGCAGACTTATCTTACCGCGCTGGCCCGGGTGTACGACCCGCATTCGGATTATCTCGACCGCCGGCAGTTGGAGCAGTTTTCCATCAGCATGAACCTCAGTCTCTTCGGTATTGGCGCGGAGCTGATTTCGGAGGATGGCTATTGCAAGATCCGGCGGCTGCTGCCGGGGGGGCCGGCGATCAAGAGCAAGCTCATTAAGGAGAACGATCGCATTGTGGCGGTGGCGCAGAGCAACCAGCCGCCCGTGGATGTCGTGGAGATGAGCCTCAACAAGGCCGTGCAGCTTATTCGCGGACCCAAAGGCACGGAGGTGCAACTGACCATCATTCCCGCCGGCGCGGGTGCCTCCACGCGGACGGTGATAAGCCTGGTGCGGGATCAGATCGCGCTGGAGGACTCAGCGGCCAAAGCCAGGATCATCGATATGCCGGACCGCCATGGCGGGACGCTCCGGCTGGGCGTTATTGATTTGCCTTCTTTCTATGCCACTTTTGACACCTCGGCATCCAAGGACAAGCCGGAGCCGAAAAGCACCACGACGGATGTCGCCAAGCTGCTCGACAAGCTAAAGCAGGAGAAGGTCGCCGGCGTGATCCTGGACCTGCGCCTCAATGGGGGCGGCTCCCTCGACGAGGCGATCAAGCTGACAGGCTTATTTGTCCGGACGAACCCCGTCGTGCTGATCCGCGATGAACAAGGCCGGAAGCAGGAGGCCGATGACCCTGACCCATCGGTGCGCTACGAGGGGCCGCTGGTAGTGTTGACCAGCCGGCACAGCGCCTCCGCATCAGAGATTCTGGCCGGGGCATTGCAGGATTACGGCCGCGCGCTGATCGTGGGCGACTCCTCCACGCACGGCAAAGGCACCGTGCAACAAGTCAACCAGTTGCGATCGCTCATTCGCATGGATCGTTCTCTGACGAATGATCCCGGCGCGCTCAAGCTGACCATCAAGAAGTTCTTCCGCCCGAGCGGCGCTTCGACGCAGTTGAAGGGCGTCATCCCCGACATCGTGCTGCCTTCGGTGGCCAACGAATCGAAGGACATTGGCGAGAGCGCGCTCGATAACCCTCTGCCGTGGGACACCATCTCGGGTGCGAAATTCGATCACTTTAACCTGGTTGATCCATACGTGGGTGAATTGCGTCGGCGATCGGGGGATCGCGTCGCCGCCGACAAGGATTTTGCTTACGTCCGCGAGGATATCGGACTGTTCAAGAAGCGTCAGGCGGACAAGACGATTTCACTTAATGAGCAGCAGCGGCTCAAGGAGCAAGATGAGAACGAGGCCCGCCAGAAGGGGCGGGATAAAGAGCGTTTGACACGCCCGGAGCTGCAGCAAAAGGTATATGAGATAACGCTTAAACTGGCGGACCAGCCAGGGCTCCCACCGCCGGTCACCCGAACCAACGCCGCGCTGGCCAAGCTTTCCGGTCACCCGATGGCCGGCGCTTCCGACGCCGCCAGCAAATCTGCCGCCGCAGCCGCGCCCAGCGGGGATGACGCCGACGATGTGGAAGGCGAGAAGCCGCCGCCAACGGACGCCACGATGCTTGAGGCGGAGCACATCCTGGCGGATTACCTGTCTTTGCTGCCGAAGGGAAACCTGGTTACGGACGGCCGGTAGCGGGCGGGCGGTTAGGCGCGGGGCCGCGGTGAGCTCCGCCCCGCCTGGAAATCCGAAACCCGAAATCCGAACGAAGCCGCTCTCTGCCATCGGTGTCAATCCGTGCAATCCGTGTCTTACAACCGCCGCTCTCAGCATTTCCCCCTTTCACAGCCTATGAAACTAGCCTTTGTTCTCTTCGGCGCGGCCATACTGCTGACCGGCAACACCTTCGGTCAAGCCGACGTCATCATCAAGAAGCGCGCCCTGGAAATCCGCGATCAGAACAACGTCCGGCAGGGTGTAACGTCGCCCAGCCAACCGGCCCAGCCGGCCATCACACCTGCTACCAGCGCTGCCGCCACAGCGATCCAACAGAGCGTCGCCAAATTGCGGACGGACCTAACCGCCGTCAAGGCCAACGCCAAGGTCACGGCGGAGCAAAAGCAGCAAATCACCAAGGACCTGATCGCCGTGGCGCACGGCGCAAATAGACCTTCGCAGCCGACAGCCACTGCTTTGGCCGAGGGCCTCTCGGCTGCATTCGCCGAAAAGCCACTGGCTGACAAGGACTTCAGCCGACTGCTTTCCAACCTCGCTGCCGTCCTCAACCCGGCGAAGATTCAGCCCTCCCAGATGCAAGCCATCTACGCTGACATCCAGGCGATCTTCCAGGCCAACGGCATGGCCCGCAAGGACGCTGTGAAGATTGTGGATCAGGTGAAAGCCGTCGGTGCCGAAACCAAATAGGGCGGCGGGCTGATAACCAAGGCAGGGAACGCTCGCTCTCGCAAACGGGCTTCTGCCGATTCGCCCTGACCGGGATTGTGTGCGAGGTTCTCGCAATTGCGATGAAGCGAAGCTTTTTACGGGAGAGCTGCGCCCCACGGTGTGGCCGGGCGTTGGGCTCTGGTTTTCCAGTGGCACTAGCACTGGGCCTGCTACTTGCGGGTGGTGTGGCGGGGCTTGCTCAGACCAAGAATATGAACGACTCAACGAATCATCTTGAGGCCGCGACGCTGGGCGGCGGCTGTTTCTGGTGCACCGAAGCGATCTATCAGATGCTTCCCGGCGTCAAATCCGTTGCCAGCGGCTATGCCGGCGGCACGGAGGAGAATCCCACCTACAAGGAGGTTTGCGCCGGCAACACCGGCCACGCCGAGGTTATTCAAATCCGATACGATCCCAAAGTGGTTTCCTACGAGAAGCTGATCGAGACCTTCTGGGAGGCCCATGACCCGACCACCCTGAACCGCCAGGGCGCGGATCACGGCACGCAATACCGCTCCATTATTCTCTACAGCACCGAGGCGCAGAAGGCGGCGGCGGAGAAGTCAAAAGCCGAGGCGCAAAAGCATTTCCGCCAGCCGATCGTGACCGAAATCGTGCCGCTGAAGAAGTTCTACCCGGCCGAAGATTATCACCAGGATTACTACCGCGACAATCCCAACCAACCCTACTGCCGGGCCGTTATTCGCCCGAAGGTGGAGAAGTTCGAGAAGAAGCTAAAAGCGCCGCAACACTAGCCGTGGCGTAGCGTCAAGAAGCTCGAACGGGTGCAGGATCGAACTGCGTGGGCCGCTTGGTCAAGGGAAGTGGAAGGGCAAAGTATCCGGCACCACGTAAACCTGCGTCGTGAATTTCAGCGGCATCAATCCGCTACCGGCTCGGTTGTAAGTGAGTTCGACGAAGAAGGCTTTCCAGCCTCCCGGCGGGTTGGACACGGCGCCGAGGTAAACGCCACCTCCCTGATCCGTCAGCACGGTGCTTGTCCAGGCAGCGCCGATCGTCATGAGGCGAAAATCGCGGGCGTTGGAATTCGTCGCCTGCCAAAGTTTGACCACATCAGGAGGGTCAGTGGCCAGCACGCGGACAGTGTTGGAGGATTGGAGCGACCAGGAGAACTGCGGAAGCGGCAGATTGGTAACCATTGCCTGGTAGTAGGCGAACACGGTCATGTAAGCATCGTAGTTTAGCCCATGGTCAGCATTGGGAACGCAACACATATACTTTATCCCCGGCAAGTCGTGGAAATAGAACTGGGAGGAGTCAGGAAGGAAGTACTGGTCCCCCGAGCCGAAGATTTCAAATTTCGGCATGGTCAGCCGCTCGCGGTAAGCGTAGGGATCCTCGATGTTCATTAGCGCATCGAATTGGGGTGTGCCATAGTTTGTCATGATGCCCATGGCCGTATAGTCCCCAACGGCGTCGGCCCAAAACCCGTAGGCGCTGAATTGGTGGCTCATGCAGGCTAGCATGTTCAACACATCAATCGAGGCGGGAATGATGCCCACCACGCGCCGGTCAACGGCCGCAGTCGTCCAGCTCGTCCAGCCGCGCTTGGAGCCGCCTGCGACCACGAACTTGTCAACGGTCGCCCCGCCGCCCGACGGGCTGGCACAAAAGGCCGTCACGGCATCCATCGCGCGCACCGCAGCCTTGGTCATGGGTAATCTTGCGGGCCAACGCTCGTCGCCGGTTTTCATGTACTTGTCCCAGGAATAGGCGATAATGCCATCCTCACTGCGGGAGCCCGTTTCGCCGGCAAAGGTCAGCGATTGGTTGGGCACCATTTTGAGGTCTGCGACGATGGTTTGGGTATTGGTCGCGATCAATATGTGAACGTCGTCGGCTGCCGTGGGTGCAGAGCCGCCATTGCTGCCGCCGTCAATAAACAGGAGCGCCTGGGAGTTGGTCACACCCGTGGGCTTCACGATGATCAACCAGTGCTTCCACAAAGTCCGATTCACCTGCGTGAGCGTGAGCCAGGCTTGTGACCGCAGCTCCAGCACGTAAGTAGTCTGGCCGACGCCGATATTGGTTTTCAGCGCGGTGTAGCTGTAATTCGTGTCGGGCGTATTTACATAGCGATCCAGTGCCGTCGTCACATCCCGTGACCGGAAATAGCGTTGCGGCCAATTGGTGGCCCCGGCATCCATCCAGGACGACGATGGCTGCGCCTGGAAGAAGTTCGTAACCACGCTCCAGTCGAGCAGATTGGTTGAGGCTTCGACAAGGTGAACGCGCCCCGTTCCGCCTGTGAGGGTTACCTGGACATGGTCGTTGGAACCAACGAGAGCCGCGTTGAGCCAAGGGACTGTGGCTGAGCCCTTGTAAACAGTGGCGGTGACTGGGCTGGCTGCACTCACACAACCCAGCGCGCTGGTTTCAGTCACGTAGTAAGTGGTGGTGGCGGTTAGGCTAGGCCCATAGTTCGCGCCGGTGTTGACCAGCGTGGTCAGGGCCGGATCTGAATACCACTTCAATGTCCCACCGCTGCTCCTGGCGCTCAAACTCACCACGCCGCTACCGAATCGGAAGTTCCCAATCGTCGCCGGCGCACTAGCCGTGGGGTTGATGGTGACCACCACCTGCGCCGGAGTGACACCGCAAGGTTGCGCGGTCAGCCTCAGCGTGACCGTGTGTGCGGCAATATCGGCTGGGGACGGACTATACGTCGCGTTCAGCGTGGTCGCGTTCGGCGCGAAGACGCCCGTGCCGGTAGAACTCCACGTGCCGCCGGTAGCGCTACCATCCAACGTGCCGCCCAAGCCAGCCGTGCTGCGGCCCGAGCAGATCGTCTGGTTGCCGCTCGTGCCGGCCGTGGCCGACGCGAGGATAGTCACGACCACTTGCGCCGTAGCCGCGCTGCAAGGCGCACCCTGGCCGGTGGAGCCCAGGGTCAGCGTTACCGTGCCCGCCGTAATATCGCCTGCTGACGGGCTATACGTCGCGTTCAAAGCCGTCGCGTTCGGGGCGAAGGTGCCGGTGCCGGAAGATGTCCAGGCACCGCCCGTGGCGCCGCCGCCCACCGTGCCGCCCAACCCCGCCGTGCTGCTGCTTGCGCAGATCGTCTGGTTGGTGCCCGCGCCGGCCGTGGCCGGTGCTTTAACGGTCAGCACCACCGGGTCGGAGTATATGGGATCAGGGGAGACCTCGTCGATGAACGCGACCTGGTATTGCCAGCCGTTCTGATCCAGCGAGGTGGCTGAGTTCGTGTAGCTTGGACCGTCTGGGCTACCGGCGATGGCCTCCCAATCGGCGCCATCATTCGCCCGACAAGACCATTGATACAAGAACGTGCCCTCCCCCCCGGCTACCACCGTGAAGGTGGCGGGTGACGCGGCACAAACGGTTTGGTTGGTCGGCGGACTGATAATTTCCAGCGCCTGAGCCACGCTGCCCGGGCATAGGAAGACCCCGAGCGCGGCCAGCATACCGAAGACGCACCGTTGGTGTGGCAAGCTACACCCCGGTTGCAAGCTGGGGGCTATTCCGTCCAGTGATTGTTTGAGGACAACTCTGGTACGCTGGATTATATCGAGGATCTTCATAAGACGTTTCGGTTCAACTAAAAACACATACGCTGCCAAAGTGGTGATGGAGTTCGTGGTCGATGCTTCGTGGCCACGAAGCTTGCGAACTCATCCCGGCCAGGTAGCCGGCTAGGCCGTCGCGCGGAAACAGTTCATGGGCGGCTCCTGGAAAATGCGCGCGTCCATGGGTTTGAGATCAGGCGCGATCAACGGCCGGAATCCCATCTGACCCAGGATATCCTTCTCCAGGTCGATCCCCGGCGCGATTTCGGTCAGCAAGAGTCCTTCGGGGACCAGCTTGAATACGCATCGCTCGGTAACAAACAGGACCTGCTGGCCCTCGCGACGTGAGACCTTGCCGCTGAAGGTGATCTGCTCCACCTGGTCCACGAACTTCCTAACCTTGCCGTCGGTCAGAATCCGCAGGGCGCCATCCTTGACTTCGATCTGGGCGCCGGCGGCGGTGAACTCGCCGGCGAAGATGACGTTCTTAGTGGATTGGGTGATGTTGATGAAGCCGCCGCAACCGATGATCCGGTAACCGATCTTGCTGACGTTAACATTACCTTCCTGGTCCACCTGGGCCATGCCGACGCAGCTCAAGTCCAGTCCGCCGCCGTCGTAGAAGTCGAACATTGCGGTCTGGGATATGAAGGCGCTGGGATTTTTGGCGGGACCGAAGTTCTTGCCGCTTTGCGGTAGCCCGCCCAGGACCCCGACCTCGGTGTTAAGCACCAGCCGGTTCAGAATGCCCTCCTCGTGCGCCACGGAGGCGACGCTGGTGGGGATGCCGACCCCGAGGTTAATGAGCCGGGCGGCACCTAGTTCCATGGCAACCCGGCGGCAGATTACTTTCTCGGCGTTCAGCGGCATGGGCACAAGCTCGCGGTCGAGGTCTGTTCGCACCTCGCCGGTGTAGGATGGGTCATGTTCGGCGAAAAGTGTGTGGGGATGCGCCTGGCGGGAGGAGGCAACGACAATATAGTGGACGAACACGCCGGGGATACGGACTGCGTGCGGCAGCGCCGGCTTGTCGGATAGGCGCTCGACCTGGGCGATGACGATGCCGCCTGAATTGGCGACCGCCATGGCCGCCTCGAAGTTCTCCATGCACAGCGCTTCGTCCTCAAGCGTGATGTTCCCTTCGGGATCGGCCGTGGTGCCTCGGATCAAGCCGACCTGTGGCCGGAAGGGTTTGTAGCGGAGCATATCATGCCCATCCACTTGCATCACCTCGACCAGGTCTTCGCAAGCCCGGGTGCGCTCGTTGAGTTTGCCGCCTTCCAGCCGGGGATCGACGAAGGTGCCTAACCCCACACGAGTGATCACTCCCGATCGGCCGGCAGCGATTTCACGGTATAATTGGCAAAGAACCCCCTGCGGCAGGTTATACGCCTCGACCTGGTTCAGGAAGATCATCTTGACGACTTCATGGTTCAAGCCGATGTGGCCGGCAATAAACCGTTTGACCATGCCGGGATAGGCGAAATGGTTCATGCCCTTCCGTTCCATGCTGAAAGGGCCGAGGCCGGCGGCCCAAACAAAGGTGAGGTCCTTCGGGGAGCCGGTGGCGGCGAACACGCGATGGAAGGCCGGATACACCTCTTCGGCAGGAGTGGGCACCACTAATACTGTGGCACCATCCGGAATCCGCCGCACTGCTTCGTCTGCACTAACGATTTGAGCCATGGTCATCTCCATTTACGATTTACGAATTACGATTTACGCTTCGTCTGCACTAACTGAGTTTAGTGAAGTTGCTTGGGTTGTTGAGTGTAACTCTGCTAGGGGGCCGGAACCACGGCGCTCCGCCGGGCCATGATTGCGGCGACGATCTTCGTCGCCAGCTCCGGCGTTTCGACCAGCGCCTTCTGCGCCGCGTCCTTGCCCTGGCCGATCAGCACGCCTTCGAATTGGAGCCAGGCTCCCTTCTTCTCCACCGCGCCGCATTCGATGCCCACATCAAGGATGCTGCCTTCCTTGTTAATGCCATGGTTATAGACGATGTCGAACTCGGCTTCGCCAAAGGGCGGAGCCACCTTGTTCTTCACAATCTTCACCTTCACGTGGTTGCCCACCGCGTTGCCGGCGGCGTCCTTAAGCGTCTCCTTGCGGCGGATGTCGATGCGGACGCTGGCATAGAACTTCAAGGCTTTGCCGCCCGGCGTGGTCTCCGGGTTGCCGAACATGACGCCGACCTTCTCGCGCATCTGGTTGGTGAAGACGCACGTGGTCTTCGCCTTGGCGAGAACGGCCGTGAGCTTGCGCAGCGCCTGGCTCATCAGCCGCGCTTGCATGCCCATCGTCGCCATCCCCATCTCTCCCTCCAGCTCCGCCTTGGGAACCAGCGCGGCGACGGAATCAATGACGATCACATCGAGCGCATTGGAGCGGGCGAGCGTTTCGCAGATGGTTAGCGCCTCCTCGCCGCTGTCCGGCTGCGAGACCAGCAAATCATCCAGGTTCACACCCAGCTTCTTGGCGTAGGCCGGATCGAGGGCGTGCTCGGCGTCAATGAAGGCAGCCAGGCCGCCTCCCTTCTGGGCATTGGCAATCACATGCAGCATCAACGTGGTCTTGCCGGACGATTCCGGGCCGAAGATTTCAACCACCCGCCCGCGCGGAATTCCGCCCACGCCCAATGCCAGGTCCATCGCGAGGGCTCCCGTGGGGATGACCTCGATTTGGCGTAGTGAGCGGGCGTCGCCCAGGCGCATGATGCTGCCGTCGCCGTAGGCCTTGGTGATGGAGGAAATGGCGGCATCGAGATCCCGCTGGCGGGTGGCGGAAGCCTTGGCGGCTTCGGCGGCTTTCAAGTCGGCAGCAGCGGTTTTATCCGCAGTCTTATCAGTAGTCTTGGGAGGCATATTCGTCGTCGTGTGTCGTGTGATTCGGAACCGTGACTATAACCGCGCCGCATATTGAGCAACCCTGATCGATTCGTCAACAGCGGCTTTTATGCCTGCCAGACGCTCACGCTCCCTTGCGTATCGCGCCGGGGCGGGCGGGATAATGATCGAACTCACGTTCGATGCTACGAGGGAGGAGCTTTGCGACACGCAAGCCGAATGGCATGGCAGCCTCAACGCGGCGCGCCGCCGCGAGTTGTTCAAACTAGGCCAGACAACGGGCCGTTCCAACCGCGATCCGCGGTTTTGGTCGGCTCGCCCCAGCGCTCCCACCGCCACCCCACCCAAAGAAAGCTCAAAACTATTGAACGTCAACCGCGCAGGCTTGAGGTTGCCGAGCGGCAGAGGCAAGAAGGCCGAGCGGCCTCGCGAGCCCGATCTCCGAGTGGCCGGAGGAGTCGGGGCTCGCGGGGACGCTCGCCCTCCCGTTGAAAGGTGTGCGGGGATTATTCCTGCAATTCGGCGTTCGCGATCATCTTCACGCCATTCCGCTCCACAACTTTGCCTTTGAGCGTGACCGTTTGGGCGGCCTTGGCAGCGAGTTGCTCGTTAATCGGCTGGTGGTCGCCGACGACCAGGTAGAGTTGGTCGTCCGCCGTCAGCAGGCCGACCGGGCCTCCGGCCTTAATGCATTTCTCGGCACAGCCTTTATGCTTGTCGCCTTTGGCGCCGTGGTCGAGGTAGCACATCATGTCCACGACCTCGCCTTTGATGGTTTGGGTTTGGCCACTGGCCTTCGCCTCCGCGCCGAAACTCAGCGTTGGCAGCGCCAGGCTTGCGCCGAGCGCCAGGGTCACCAGAGACACTTTCAGTATTGATGCATTCTTCATAGTTTTTCCATTCCCCTGCTTATGATAATAGTCAGGCGAGGCAATCATACACCGAATTGGGGAAGATGCGAGTCGCCACCGGAAGATTGATTGCGGGCAAGCACTTCTGGCGCGTGTCACCAACCAGTAGTGGGGTAAGCCTCCGGCTTGCCAAGTCCGCTAACCCTCTGGGTTGGCGGGGTGGGCGCTAAGTACGCGGCTGGGCCCAGCAAGCCAGAGGCTTACGCTACTACCCTGCAAGGGCAGTGCCCAGGAGCGCCAAGTCTCCTCTCGTCCGCAAATTTATAGTAGTGGGGTAAGCCTCCGGCTTGCCAAGTCCGCCAACCCTCTGGGTTGGCGGGGTGGGCGCTAAGTACGCGGCTGGGCTCAGCAAGCCAGAGGCTTGTTGGGACAACGCAAGCCGGAGGCTTACGCTACTACCGTGTGGTGGCAGTGCCGACATGCGCCCGTCACATGCTCGTTGAGTCGCCAGGACTTGTAATCCGCGGTTTACGGTTATTGCCGCGTGCTCACGGTGACCCGGATTTCCCGGTCCCGCGGCGGCTTCGGGATAACCAGGGCTGTGTCCGTGAACCCGGTGGCGGGCTTGCCGCAGACGCTCGCAGAGCCGATGGCGCGGCCGTTCGCCGTTCGGGGATAGAGCACGATCTTAGCGAGTTCTCGCTGCTGCTGGTCGCCTCGGGGCGTGATCTTCATCGTATAGCTCAATTGGTCGCCTGTAGGCGTGGGTTGTATCTTGAGGTCCACATCTCCGAAATGCGTGGGCAAGCCGCGGACAATAATTGGCTTGTCGCCCTGGTGCCAGCGGCGGAAGAGCGCGGGCGTTACCAGCAAAGTCGAGCCCTCCTCCATCACGAACAGGTGCCGGAACAGATTCACATACTGGGCGTCAGCCCAGAAGTGCGGCTGGTCGCCGCCGGCCATGACGTAGCCGTAGCCCTCGCCCCAACTGAGCGTGCCGCCGGCCTTGTCCACATAGGCGCAGAAATAATCGAGCGTGCGATCCGGCTCGCCTCGGAGGATGTAACTCAGGCCCCAGTCCACCCCGATGTAAGGCCAGTAGCCGCCCTGCGCCTCGGAGAACAGTCCGCCGCCCCATGCCCCGCTCATCTGCTCCATCTTGCGCCAGGTCGCGCTCAGCATCGGATCGTGCGGGTCCAGCGCCCGGCAAGGCCAGAGCAGGCAACAGTGCGCCCAGAAGCCGTACATGCCCACCCCTTCCGGCTCGACGCCGAACCACAGGTTCCCCTCGTAAAGCCCGTTCCGCTTGAAGGTCCTGGTAAATGACTTGTGCAGGCTGGCGGTGAGTTCGTCGGCCTGCGCGGCAAAGAGCTGGTGATCCTCAGTCTTGCCCAACGACTGCGCTGCATCCGCGGCCTCGCGCAGCCCCAGGATGGCAAATCCATTCATGTAATACATGTGCATGCCCTTGCCGACCTCCATCACCTCCATGCCGCCCGGCTCGATGAGGCCGTAACGCGGGTCCTGCGGGTCCTTCACCTCCCGCTTATGCTTCTCGCGCGAGTTCACCAGCCACATCGCGGCGCGTCGGACATAAGGATACGCCGTCTGCGCCAGCCATGGCCGGTCGCCGCTCAGCTTGTAATGCTCCACCAGCGCCCAGATGTTCTGACCTTGGGTGTCGTATTGGCCGGGCCGGGTGTTCCACAAGCCGCTTTCCAACATGCCAAGCTGCAATGGCTGGCCGTCAAACGAGATCGGCCCCTTCTGCTTCACATCCTTCACGTCCATGCAATAGGCGCGCAGCACCCGGGCGGCACGCTCGTGCAGGCCGGCCAGGTCGTCGGCGAAGACTACGTAGGACTGGTCCCGGTAGGCGTGATCGAAATAGAAGAACGGGCTGCACACGTTATAGACCACCTGCTCGGTGATCGGTATGTCCAGGATCGCCCGCGTGGCCAGACGCGACAGGTAGATGTCGTTCAGGACCGGGTCCGGCAGTTCGAACTGTGCTGCTTTGGCGAAGAAGCCCTCCCAGAAGTCGGCCACGCGCTTCTCGGCCAGTGCCGGGTCCACCGCCTTCAACGCCGCGACGCGGTCCGCCGGGAACGGCGGCACAGCCTCGCCTGGCAGGATGTCGCGGAAGGCGTGGGCAATGTATCCCATGCTCACGGATTCGCGCCGGTGGATGGGCGGCACCTTCAGCCAATACGTCCTGATCGTGTGCGGCGGCACTTGCTGCCCGTATTGCAGGAACAGGCGGGCAAAGCCCACGTCGCTCTTGTCATAAGTCTGGTTCTGCGAGCTTTGCTCAGGCGTTGCCCCCACACTGATATGGCGCACGCACTGGCTGTTCATCGAGCCGTTATACACGGCGGCGGGATCATCAATCTTCGTGCCCTCCGGGAAGACGTAGATCACGCTCAACCGCGTCTGCCTGATCTTGGAATTGGCGGCCACGCATGAACGAACCTCGATGTAGCCATCGCCGTCCTTGTCCGCGGCTTCGTCAAAGTGTACGCATAAGGGCTGGCTCTTCTTATGGATGTAATCCAGGTAATCGAGCGTCTGTGGCGCGCAGCCTTCCACGCGATACTCGTAGATTAGATCGCCGGCCTTCTTCGGGTGCTCCAGGTAATAACCGCCGATGTGCGGCGTCGAGACCAGGCCGACCACATACTTGCGGCCTGGCTCGGCCTTGAAGCGATAGACCACCGGCACGCCGTCGAGGCCCACGCGGTAATTGGCCACTGCGGGCTCCGTGGCGCCTGGCCCTGGACCGGTGGCATACGCCTTCGCCCGCTTATCGCACAGCCCCCAGTCGCGCAGCTTGAGTGCCTGCTCGGAAGGCGGATCAGCGATCAAGCAGGGCGCGTCCCCCAGGCCCCGCACCACGCCCCCTTCGAGCCGCATGTCCGGCGGCCCTTCGAGCACAGCGGCCAGCTTGCTCACCGCCGCCTTGTCCGTCGGGTTTTGCACCTCCAGCTTGTAGAGATCAAAGTTGCCGTTCTTCGCATCCGGCACGGTCATGGCGGAGACCTTGTAGAGTAGATCCCCGTGCCGCCAACCGCCCCAGATCGCCGGCAGGCGGTTATTCACCAGGCCGAGGCGGAAGCTGTCCAGCGAATCGGGCATGATCTCCTTGCCGTCATCGAGAATGCGGAAGCCGAGGTCATAAATCGGGTAGCGCACATACATTTCGCGGCCCATGCAATTGAAGTCGCGGTCGCCGATGGCGCCGAACGCGCTCCACTCGTTCGCACCGCTGTTCCGGCCCGGCGCGCATTCCTCGAAGCTGGTATCGAACCGCTCGACGTGCTTGGCGGTGTAATCCGGCAGCTTTGACGGCACGTAATGGCCCGTGCCGATCCGCGCGAGCCGCTCGTAGCCCGGCCCGGCGGGTCCGGCCTTGGTCACGCCACGAAGGGTCATGTCGGCAAACACCCCCGGCTCACCGTCCCACGGCGAGAGATAGACACTCGCGATCCTGGCCTGCTCCCAGCCGAGGACCTGCTTCATGTCGTTGAACAGGTTGCGCTCGACCTTCGCGCCCTGAGCCGGCCGGGCGTCCGCTACGAACACCTCGACCGTCGGATCACCCGAAGGCGCTTCCGCCAGCGAGCCTGCGCCGTAGCCGAAATACCGCCTCTGGTTGGTCGCCGGGTTGACCAACTCGAACTGCACCACGCACACGTGACCCTTATCCTTCCGCCAAAACCACGAGGCAGACGTGCCCGGCGTCACGAATACCGGTTCCTCGATCCGGATGCCCACCTGCTGGCCGGTGACCAGGAAGTCGGCGCTGCCGCCCTGCGGCTTGGCGATGTATTCGGGCGCCCCGCCGATCAACGGCCGCTTGATCTGCTCGTTGCCGAGGATCACCAGATCGAATGGCCGCGAGGCCGATTCTGCGTTCGTCACAACCTCGACCGGCAGGATGAGCCGTTCCTGGGCGGCGAACACCCCGGCAACGGTCCCCAGGCATAGCCCCAGGGCGAGAATCAGGAGACTACCTGAAATGGCGCTGGTAGAGGAACAATGCCGAAGGGTTGGCTTCATTGCCGTGAGCGTATCTCGCCTCATTTCGGTGTCAAGAGCGGCACGAGCGGACTCGAGAATGCAGAATGAAGGATGAATGCAGACCCACAGCCGTGCGCCGGATTTGGGATGGCAATCTTCATTCTCCATTCTGCATTTCCTTTCAAGTGGTCCGTGGTCACTGGTCCGTTTCCAGGCTTTGTTGGCGCTTTGTTGGAGCCTTATAGGCGCTTTAGGGTCGCATTATGGAGCCTTATGGTGGCCTTAGGGTGGCCTTAGGGTGGCTTTGAGGTCGCATGAAGGTGGCTTTGAGGTCGCATGAAGGTGGCTTTGAGGTCGCATGAAGGTGGCTTTGGGGTGGCTACCGCCTGGCTAGCAACACGCATTGAGGTGGCTTTGATGTCGCATTGAGGTGGCCTTGGGGTGGCTTTGGAGGCCAGCGGGTGGCTTGCGGTCTTCTGCTCATCGCCATCCGGCTATCAGCCGCGACGAACTTGTCCGCGGCGGCGGAAAGGCGCTCGGAAAGGCGCTAGGAAATACTTGACAGACTGGGGGTTAGTGTTCACGCATGTCACCAGTTATGAACACAAGCATAGACCTCAAAAGCGCAGTGATTGGTTTGGCTGTTGGCGTTACCGGACGCTTAAGCCCCATTCCAGTTAATGCTCGCTCTCCCGGTTTGGTCAATCCCGCGAGATTGATTTCAACGTGCGCTCAAGCTCCTGTCGTAGGGCCTCGCGTTCCGCGTCCGAAGCCTGGCGCGGCACGCGGATCGGCTGGCCGAAAATCATTTCGCAGCGGGAGAAAGGCAGCGGGATTTGAAACCGGTCCCAGCTCTTGGCCTGGATCTTCCAGTCCAGGTTTTCTGAGGCCGGGATGATCGGGAGGCCGGTGATCTGCGCCAGCGCGATGATGCCTGGCTGCACCACATAACGCGGACCACGAGGTCCGTCGGGCGTGATGGCCAGATCGTAGCCGCGCTCGGCCCAGCCGGTAAGTTCCAACAGAGCTTGCGGGCCGCGGCGGCTGGAGGAACCGCGGATAGGCTGGACGCCGAAACATTCGAGGATGCTGGCCAGAAAGCCGCCGTCCTTGCTGGCGCTGACCATTGCGGCCATGCCGGGCGTCTGGTTGCGTTTCTTAGCGTAGCCGTAATACTCTATCAGGCACAGCGCCAGCCGGTTGTGCCAGACGCAGTAAATGCCCGGGCCGACGGGGCCCTGGTTGAAATAGCCGGAGCGATCAATCCATTGGCAACGCAAAGTCGCCGCCACTGTGCGGATCAGCGCGAAGACGAGCCAGGCGCCCAACCGCTGGTGCCAATACGGCGCATGCGGCATCACGACCCCGCTTGATTTGCGGCGCGGGGCTGCGGCCGGTTGATCTTCGGCTTTAGGATTGGGCTCGTTCATTGTCATCACTAGCAATTCGCATTATGGAAGAGATGGGGACGCCGGGTGAGGGCCCCCGGCCTACACGATGGTGGTTTTGCGGGGGA
>CAIWJG010000187.1 GCA_903912925.1 uncultured Verrucomicrobia subdivision 3 bacterium
CGCAAAGCCCGGGGGCGCGGTGACGAACTGAACGGCATGCCGATGGTCGTGCTGGTCAATCTGGGCAGCGCCAGCGCCTCGGAAATCGTCGCCGGCTGCCTGCAGGACACCAAGCGGGCGATCATTCTCGGTGAGAAGTCCTTCGGCAAGGGGTCGGTGCAGAGCATTATCCCGCTGGAGGCGATGCCGGACGGCACGTCGGCTTTGCGCCTCACCACGGCCAAGTACTATACCCCGAGCCATAAGGTGATTCACGAGGAAGGTATTACTCCGAACATCGTCGTCCCGTTGACCGATGAGCAGGAGCGGGACATTCAAATGAAGCAAGCCCCTGGCGGCATCCAGAGCCTCGAGCAAAAGGAGCGGGAACGAGTGCTCAACACCCGTGACCCGCAGCTCGACCGCGCCATGGACCTGCTCAAAGGCATCACGCTGTTCACCCAGCGCGCCCCCGCGCCGGAAAAAAGGGTCGCCAAATCCGATAAGCTGGCGGCGAAGTGATCCAGCACCCCGCAGACCCCATCACGTTTCACGTTTCACGTCTTAAGTGCCGCTCCTCGCCATCGAGACTTCCTGTGACGAGACCAGCGTAGCCGTCGTTCACGAAGGCCGCGTCCTGTCGAACGTCGTCTCGTCGCAAACCAAGCTGCACGAGGAATACGGCGGGGTCGTGCCGGAGCTAGCGGCACGCGAGCATCTCCGCAATCTGCTGCCCGCCGCCAGGATGGCCTTGCGGGAAGCCTCGGTCAGCGCGGACCAAATTGATGCGGTGGCCGCCACGCGCGGCCCGGGCCTGCCCAGCGCGCTGATGGTCGGCTTCAAGGCGGCGCAAGCGGCGGCCTTTGTGCTCGGGCGGCCGTTTGTCGGCATTCATCACCACGAGGCGCACCTCTACTCGCCCTGGCTTAAAGGCCAGCCGCCAGTGGCCGATTTCGCGCACTTCCAACCCAACGTCTCACTGATCGTCAGCGGCGGCCATACTTTGCTCGTTCATGTCCGGGCCGAACTCGACCATCATCTGCTCGGCTCGACTGTGGATGACGCGGCGGGCGAATGCTTTGACAAGGCGGGCAAGCTGATCGGTCTGCCCTACCCGGCCGGACCCGAGATTGACCGGCTGGCCGAGGGGGGGAACCCCAGGGCTTATGACTTTCCCCGGCCTATGATCGACGACCCTAAAGATGACTTCAGCTTCAGCGGGCTGAAGACCTCCGTGCGCTATTTTCTGCGGGACCATCCCGAGCTGCTCGATGACGCGCAGCGGCTGCGCGACCTGTGCGCCAGCGTGCAAGCGGCCATCGTGGACGTGCTCGTGACCAAGACAATCCGCGCGGCCAAGCGCCTCCGCGTTGGCTGCGTCACTGCCTCCGGCGGCGTCTCCTGCAACCGCTCCCTGCGCCAGCGCCTGGCCGCCGCGTGCGCGCGCGAGCGAATCCTCCTATTCCTGGCCGAGAAAAGCTTCTGCACCGATAACGCGGCCATGATTGGCATTCTAGCCGAGCGGAAGCTCAAGCTGCGGCCCGCGGCGACCCCGCACGACGCGGATATTCTACCGAATTGGGCGCTGGGTTAGACGTCGGCCTGGGTCACCGGCTGTCACGAATGGCAAAAATCCGAAACCCGAAGCCCGAAACCCGAAAGAAATCCGAAGGCCGAAATCCGAAGGCGTCGGCAAGCAGCAGGGCCTTCGGCCTTCGGATTTCGGGCTTCCTTCGGTTTTCGGCCTTCGGATTTCGGGTTTCGCATTGCCTCGCCTTCTCTGCGTCTCTAACGTAGCAAGCTGTGCCTGTTCGCCTAACCATCCTTGGCAGCGGTTCCTCCGGCAACTGTGCCTATGTGGAAACCGAAGAGACCCGCGTGCTGATTGACGCGGGCTTCAGCCTGCGTCAGATTCGCCAGCGGCTGGCTTCCATTGGCCGGGCACCGGAAAACCTCACCGGGATTCTAGTCACCCATGAGCACTCAGACCACGTGCAAAGTCTCCCGGCGCTCTGTGGCAAGCTGGGGATTCCGCTCTATGCCAACCGGCCCACACTTGAGGCCATCGAGTATCAATACAAAGCGAAGCTGCTTTGCCGGCTGTTCACCACGGGTAACAGCTTCGAGGTGGGTGACATCACGGTCGATACGTTCAGCATCCCGCATGACGCGCAGGAGCCGGTCGGCTTCTTGCTCCGCACCAGCGCCGGGAATATTGGTTTCCTGACGGATCTTGGCCATGCGACGCGCCTGGTGCTCGAACGGGTCCGGCCGGCCAATGCGCTGGTGCTGGAAGCCAACCACGATGTCAAAATGCTCCAGGATTGTCCGCACCGGCCCTGGAGCCTGAAGCAACGCATACTGGGTCGGCATGGCCATCTCTCGAACGAAGCCGCCGCTGATGCCGCCGAGCAAATCATGTCCACGGACCTGCGCCACCTGTATCTCGGCCACTTGAGCAGCCAATGCAATCGCCCGGAGCTGGCGCAGCGCGTCGTCGGGGAGCGCCTCCAGAAGATCGGCGCGACTCACGTGCGGCTCGAACTTACGTCCCAGGCGCTTCCGTGCCAGACATTGTCCCTGTGAGGGGCTGAACCCGATGTACCGCGCGCAAGAGATCGAGTCCTTCGATTTGCCCGAGTTGCAGCCTTACCGCACAATGCGGCGGCAACACGAGCACCGGCAGCAGGGCATTTTCGTCGCGGAAGGCGAGAAGGTCGTGCGCCGCTTGCTGGAGAGCAGCTTTGGCGTAGTCTCCGTGCTGCTCCCGGAGAAGTGGCTGCGCGATTTGGACCCCTTGCTCCGGGCGCGGCCGGAGGAGGTCCAGGTCTTCGTCGCCGAAAAGGCCCTGCTGGAGACGCTCACCGGCTTCTCGATGTATCAGGGCCTGCTCGCAGTGGGGAAAGTCCCGCCACTTCCCACCTTGGAGGAAATGGTCGCGCGCAGTCCGCAGCCGCGACTCCTGGTGGCGGCGGATGGTCTGAGCAGCGCCGAGAACCTCGGTGCGCTTGTCCGCAACTGCGCGGCCTTTAACGCCCAGTCACTCATCGTCGGCGAAACGTGCAGCAGTCCGTTCCTCCGGCGCGCGGTGCGGAGCTCGATGGGGACTATCTTCCAGATGCCCATCGTGGAGACGCCCAGCCTGATCCAAGCCCTTCGTAGCCTGAGGGAACGAGGCATTCGCTGCATCGCGGCACACCCGCACGCTGACGGTCAGACTCTATCGCAGGCAAGCTTCACCGGCGACTGCTGCATCGTGTTCGGCAGCGAAGGCTACGGCCTGTCACAAGCTGTCCTGGCGGCCTGTGACGAAGCCGCGGCCATCCCCATGCCGGATGCGGTTGACTCTCTCAACGTCGGCAGCGCCGCAGCCGTGTTCCTTTACGAAGCCAACCGGCAGCGCAGTCGAATGTAGCGCGCAACTCATTCCCGAATCTGCCTGGCTGATTGACTCAAGTAGGCCCCACAGGTTGTGGTTCGCGGCTGCATTTGTCACACAGTTACCGCTATGCCTTGGGGCCACTTGAGTCAATCAGCCAGGCAGGTTCCCGAAAGACCGTCAAATACACTTCCCGGATCGCCCGGCGCCAATCAGCCAGTGCTTCCCGGAAGGCTTCCGGCGTGACAAAGCCACAGCGGACCGAGACGCGGTAATAGGGCGCGGAGTCATCCGGCAACACGGTTTCCCCCTCGTAGCTCCATCGCCGCAGGATGCCTTCCAGGCGCCGGAGGTGGCGATAGTTGCCGATGAGCTTGTCCGCCTCGGGCAGCACGCCGGCGGTGCGACCGCGATCGAGCACCCGCAGCGTGTTCGCTTCCTGCCATCCTTGTTCCAGGCAGAGCGCCTGCGCGATAAACTCCGCGTCCATCAAACCGCCCTTGCCGGTCTTGATGGCCAGATCGTCTTTGCCCGTCGGGGTGCGCTCCTTCTCAATACGCATTCGCATCTGATGGATCTTCTGCTTCCAGTCCGGCACATAGGCGGCCAGCGGCAACGCCGGGGGCCGGAAGTTCGTCAGCGTGGCGGCCAGTGCTTGAAACTGCGCGCCTAGCTTCATATCTCCCGCTACTGGGCGCGTGCGCGTGAGCGATTGAATCTCCCAAAGCAGCGCTCTCTGCCGATAATACTCCTCGTAGGCGCTCAGCGTATTGACCAGCAAACCCTTCTCGCCGTCGGGCCGCAGGCGGGCGTCCATGCGAAAGACCATGCCTTGCTCCGTGCGCGCCGAAACCAAGTCCACCACTTCCAGCGCCAGCCGGGCCAGCGTGGTCAGCTTCTTCGCCTTCGAGTCAGCCACAAAGATGACGTCGAGGTCCGAGCCGTAATCAATCTCCGCGCCGCCCAGCTTGCCGAGGCCGATGATCACGAAGGGTGGCGCCTTGAGCTTGTGTTTGCGCATCACGACTTCCAGGGCGTATTGCAGGCAGGCCTCGGCCAGGCAGGAGAGCTCGGTGAGGTATTGCTCGAAATCCGCCAGGCCGAGTATGTCGCGCAGGCCGATGCGCATGAGTTCGGTCTGGTGGTAGCGACGCAGCCACAACTGCTGGTCTTCGTCGCGCAGGCCGTGGCGCAAATCGCGCAAGGTCTCCTCCGCTGACTTGCGCTGGCGCAGGCGGCCGCTGATCACCAGCTCATCCACCAGGTCCGGGGTGCGAATGGCCAGTTCCGCCAGGAATTCCGAACGGTCGAACAGGAGCACCAGCAGCTCGAATATGGCCGGGTTGCTATTCCAGAGCTCGAAGAGCGTCGCCCGCGCGCCGTAGGCACTGATGAAGCTATCGAGCCGGGTCACCACGCGGTCAGGGTCGGAAAGTGGCACTTTGCCCGCCGGCGGGGGCGTCCCGGCCGGAACGCCAGGCTTCGGCTGCGGACAGAGCGCGAAGAGCCGCGGCAACAATTGATGCGCCAAGTCACTCGTGCGCGGCGACACATGAACATAGCCCGGTCCCCCCACAAACTCCCGCAGCACGCGGAAGGCTTTCTCCACGTCCTTGAAGGCATGCGCGGCCAGCAGCTTCTTCCATTCGGACTCGGCGCCCTCAAACCGGCGCGGGAACGGCGAAGCGGCCTTGTTCTCGCCCGTATCGGCCTTGAGCAGCCGGTCGAAAATTCGGCGCACATGGTGCGTGTGGGTCTGGTGCGCTGCCTTAAACCCGGCGAGGGTTGTGAAGTCCATCAAGCGTGCCAGGCGCTCCTGGGCGCGCCGGTCGGTCGGAATCGTGTGCGTCTGGCGATTGTCCTCCATCTGCAGGCGGTGCTCCACCTCGCGAAGGAAGACGTAGGCTTCAGCGAGCAGCCGCGATTCCTCAGCCGAGAGCAGCTCGTATTGGACCAGCTTGGCGAGCCCGGGCAATGTTTGCGCGCCTTGCAGGAACGGCTGGCGGCCGGCGCGGAGCAATTGCTGCGCCTGCACCACGAACTCGATCTCCCGGATGCCCCCGCGCCCGAGCTTCACATTGCGCTCCAGTTCATCGGCCTTGAGGACTTCGTTCTCGATGCGGGCCTTCACGGCCACGACCTCGTGGAGCACGCTTTCGTTGACGGACCGCGGATATCGGAAGGGCTGGATGGTCTCCAGAAACTCCGCCGCCAGCGCCTCATCACCCGCCACGCCTCGCGTTTTGATCAGCATCATCCGCTCCCAGGTCTGGCCCCACTGCGCGTAGTAGTTTTCGTAGCCGGCGAGCGAACGGCTGAGCGGACCCGCATCGCCCTCGGGCCTCAGCCGCAGATCAATCCGATACAGCGCCCCTTCCGGCGTCATGCGGCTCACCTCGGCAATGAAAGCCTCGGCCAGGCGGTTGAAGAACTGATGGTTGGAGAGCGTTGGCCGGGGCGCCTTGCGATCCCCGGGAGGCTCATTAAACACACTCCCCTCCTCGCTATAGACAAAGAGCACATCCACATCCGAGCTGTAATTGAGCTCCTGACCGCCCAGCTTGCCCATGCCCAAGACACAGCCGGCGGTCGGCTGCCAGCGCCCGCCGGCATCCTGGTGCCAGGGCTGACCGTGACGACCGGTAAGTTGCTGGTAACAGACTTGCCAGACAGCGTCCAGGCAGACATCGGCCGCGTCGGAAATCTCCTGTAGAATCTCCGCCAGCTTGCTGAGCCGGGCGAGGTCCCGCCCGGCGATGCGGAGCATTTCGCGTTGCTTGAACTTGCGCAGACGCGTCAGCGCAGCGCCGTAATCGGATGCGGCCAGGAGCGGCTTCAGCCAGCGGTTCACCTCATTGCGCAGACCTTGTTTACGCCGGGGGAACTTGAGCGCTTCCGGCTCCAGCACGCTGAGCCAATCCGGCCGCGCGACGAGCAGATTGCCCAGCGACTGGGAGCCGCTGAACACCGCCGCCAGGACGCGGGCTTGCTCAGCCGAAGACGCCTGCAACGCCTTACCGGCGCTAGTCGCCGCGAGCAGGTCGAAGAAGTGCTTCGCCCGTTGCGCGTCCGCGCAGGTCTTGATGGCATTCGTCCAGATGGGGTTCTTCATGTTCAAAGCAGCCTATCAGCGAGGGACCCGTTCCAGGACGACCTGACCCGGCGGGCGCTGTCCGGGACGCCGCAGCGGCGTGAACAGCCCGCGCCAGAAGCCCAAGCCATACAGAATATGCGTCAGCACGATGAGGGGAATCGCGGCGAGGCTCTGGAGCAATCGTCCGCCAGCCGCGAGCGCCCCCGCCTGCGCCAGCACAGCCAGGGCATAGAAAAGCAGCGGCACCAGATAAAGCTTCCCCAGGGCAGTCAGCGTCAGCACCAAGGGCAACGCGAGCAGATATAGGCAAAAGAGCGGGGGCACGAAGTTGAGCGCCGAGCCCGGGGTAGGGTGCAGACGGAACTGTTCCGCCCGACCTCGCCCATAGGTCATCAGCATCCGGGCGAAGGCTTTGAGGTTGGCCCGTGGCCGGCGGTGTACAATGAGTTGTGGGTCGTAGATCAGCTTACCGCCCTGCTTCTGCAGTTCGTCCATGAGCGCATTCTCTTCGTTGGGGTAGAGCGCTTCGTTAAACCCGCCCAGGTCGAGCATGGATTGGCGGCGGGTGAACAGATTGCACAGAATCAGTTCTTTCTCGCTCGTCTCCCGAGCCTGCCCGACCACGGCATAGCGGGCGCGGCTTGGCCCAAAGGCCAGCCAGCTCGCCAGGACCAGCGCGAAGACCTGTTCGATCGGCGGCGCACCCGGCGGGCACAGGTTCGGCCCGCCCACCATCTGGACCTTGGGGTCCTTGAACTGAGCCACCGCGTGGCGCAGGTTGCCGGGTTCGGGGGCTGAGTCGTCGTCGAGGAAGTAAATAAGATCGCCGCGGGCGGCCTTGAGCGCCGCATTACGCTGTGCCGAGGGCTGTTGGCCGCGCGCCACAAGGATTTCCAGCTTGTCGGCCGGGTAATCCAGGGCGCCGCTGGCAGCCACGGCCTTGATCTCGGCCTGGCTGGGCCGGGCCGCGATCAGCACTGTTATACTCGGCAGGAGCGATTCCACTCCGGCAGGCTAAAGTCCGGGGCGCAAACTTCAAGGGGCAAAAGTGTAAATTGCCTTTGACAAAACCCGGCAGAGTCTTAAATTTCCCCCCGCCCCGGATGGGGTCGTAGCTCAGTTGGTAGAGCGCCTGAATGGCATTCAGGAGGTCAGGGGTTCGAACCCCCTCGGCTCCACCATCCACCAAACCGCTGATTCTAAAGGGTTTTGTTGATGTTTCCCCCTCCAAAACGACCGCCTCCTAAAAACTCACTTGCTCACTTCCTTCTCCCTTTCTTGGAACGGGCGCAGCGCTCGCACCGCCGCCGCCCTGCCACGATTCCAGCCGGAAGGTGCATCTATGCGCTCAGGCAATCAAATCGTTCCTGGGGCATCTGGGGGGGCATAGGTCGGCATCTACCTCTGCGGCCAGCTTGCCGTCGCGGAGGATCGTGCGCTCATCAACGCCGTATCGTCCATCGTCATGCCGGGCATCGTGTCCTGCCCTTTGCTCTCAACCCAGAGCCCTCTTGTATTGCTCGCCGACGAAATCCCAGTCGATCACCTGGAAGAACGCCGCCACGTATTCCGGCCGGCGGTTTTGGTATTTCAGGTAGTAGGCATGTTCCCAAACATCGATCCCGAGCAAGGGCTGCTTGTTCTGGCTGATTGGTGAGTCCTGGTTGGGGGTCGGCTCAATGCCCAATTGCTTATTCGCATCGAGAACCAGCCAGGCCCAGCCGCTCCCAAACTGGCTCAAAGCGGCTTTCGCAAGCGCGTCCTTAAAGGCGCCAAAACTGCCAAAACGCTTCTCAATCCCCTTCAGAAGCTCGCCCGCCGGCTGGCCGCCGCCACCCTTCCTCATCATTTGCCAGAAGAGAGTATGATTGTAATGCCCCCCTCCCTGGTTGCGAACTGCGGTGCGGATCTTTTCCGGCACAGCGTTTAGTTCTCCCAGCAGATCCTCGACCCGCTGCTTACCAAGCTCGGGGAATTCGGCCACCGCTTTGTTTAAGTTCGCCACGTAAGCCGCATGGTGCTTGTCGTGGTGAATCTGCATGGTGAGGGCGTCAATGTGCGGTTCCAGCGCGTCAAACGCATAAGGCAGGGGTGGTAGAGTGAACGGGCCGGTCAACCCGGTCACCGGAGCCTGCCCGGCGGAGGGTTGGGCGCTCGCCACGCGCTGAGTCGCTGCCGTGGCGCAAGCGGCCGACGCCAGAACGGTTGCTTTCAAAGCTTGCCTGCGAGTCATCATAATCGAAGCCCTTTCATGTAGTGGTTGCCTGGAAAAGTGCCGGGGTGTTTCCCGTCCAGGCTTGCGTCACCTTTCGCACCCCTGCGGCACCAATGCAAGTTGGATCGTCCCGCCGCCGATGAGCATCTCTCTGCCAGAGGCGTTACGCACGCAAGCTCACTGTCATCACCAGCCGCACAGTCCTTCCGAGTTGAACCCCTGCGCCGCCTTGGTCGCCTGGAACTGCTTCGACTCCAGCACGAAGCAGCCGCGCTTGTAGAGGTCAATGCGCCGCTTGGTGGTGGAACCGTCAGGATGGTGCTCCGTTACGTCGTATTCGAACGCGTAGCCCGTTACTCGCGTCGGCTCGGGTCTGGCTACCCCTTGGATGTCACAAAGCTCGCTAAGGAACGGCTGGCACCCTCAGAACACATGGGCGGCAGGGTAGGGACGGAGCTTGGGTTGGGGCAAGTCCAGCCACAAGCCGTGCAAGAGACGCAAAGGGGCCCCTTCAAGGCTGAGGGTTCAGGGGGACCCCTGATCCTCGCCTAATTTCCTCATCCCCTCAAAGAAAGTGAAGTGGGATGCAATTATTTGCATGTTTGGGGTTGACTATTACCTATAGAAAAGCTATATGTCATCCCCATGTCAGCCCGCTTGCCCCTGCTGCACA
>CAIWJG010000188.1 GCA_903912925.1 uncultured Verrucomicrobia subdivision 3 bacterium
GGTGTTTGGGTGTTTCGTTGGGGCGGTGTTTGGGTGGGGGGGTGTAGGCCGGGTGCCCTCACCCGGCGGGGGGTGACAGGGCCATAATGAGAATTGCTGGTGTCCGAGGGCTTTAGGCTCATGGTTTCGGAGCGAGTTGGCTGACCGCTGCCGTCCACGCCTCGCGCAGCACTTCTGGCGTGGCCAGGCCCAGCCAGAGTGACAGCAGCAGCAACACGACCGGTGGCACAATCACGGCAAGAGTCTCGCGGAACCGCGGGTCCATCGTGCGCGCGGCATTGCGCGGCCGCCCATACACGATGGCAAACACCACCCGGGTCAGACCGAAAAACGCCAGCAGCAGACAGACCAGAAAGAAAGCCGCCGCCCACCCGTGCTCGGTGGCGAAGGCGCTCTTCACAATGAGCAGTTCGCTGAAGAACGGGCCGAAAGGCGGACAAGCCGTCACTGCGAACAGCCCCGCCACAAACAGCGCCGACGAACGTGGGGCGATGACCGACATGCCGCTGACTTCGTCAATGGTTCGACCGCCGGCGGCGCGGCGGATGTTGCCCGCGCTCAGGAACAGCGCGCCTTTGGTCATGCTGTTGTTCCAGACGTGGAAGAAAGCCGCCCACAGGCCGACACCGCCCAGCGCTGCGCCAAAGCTCAGGATACCCATGTGCTCGACGCTGGAATAGGCCAGCATCCGCTTGAAGTCGCGCGCGGAAAGCAGAAACAGCGCGGCCACGAGGGTCGAAAACAACCCGATGACCAGCAGCGTCCGGTTGGCAACCACGCCGGCGCCCGCGGCATCCACCACTGCGCGCACGCGTAGCACAGCCGTGAAGGCCACAGTCGTCACGCCGCCCGCCAGCATCGCGCCGACAATTCCGGGCGCTTCGCCATAGGCATCCGGTTTCCAGGTATGCATCGGCGCCAGGCCCATCTTGGTGCCGTAGCCGACCAATAGCAAAACCCAGGCCATCAACACCCACGGCCGAGACAAGCCGGCACCTTGCGCCATCAATGCCGTAAATGTCAGGTCTCCCGCCCCGCCGCCATGCAGCGAGGCGTAACCCAGGCAGAACGACCCCAGCAGCGAGAGGGCAATGCCGGTGCCACCGACCAGCAGATACTTCCACGTCGCCTCGAAGGCGCGCGGGGTATTGTTGAAATGCAGCAGTGGCACCGAGCACAAGGTCACGGCTTCGGTCGCAATCCATAGCACGCCAAGATGCCGTGCCATGTGCGCCGCGCTCATCAGGCCCAGCGCCGCAAGGAAACTCACCACGAACACGCGGTTCGGGCGCTCGGCGCGCAGTTGTAGATACGGCACGCCGTAGAACGCGCAGCCCAGGAATAACAGTGACACCGCCGGCAACATCGCCCGGGCCAGTGGATCGTAACCCAGCCACGGATGGAATGGCACTTCAGGTGGACGCAGCATCAGCCCAAACGCCAGGAGCGTATGTGCCAGCCCGGCCGCCGGCAAAAACCACGGGCGCGTGTGGTCGTGTGGCCAGAGGGCCGCTATGGCCGCCGCCAGCAGCGGCACGAGGATTAAAAGCAGTTCATTCATTCTCGGAGCACAGTCAGTCGCCGCGTGTCGAGCGAGTCGAACGCCCGTTGGATGCGGTCCACGATGATGCCGGTCACAAACACGGCCACCGTCAGGTCCAGGAGGATGCCGCCCTCAACCAGCAACGGGGTCGAATGGATCAGCAGCAGACCGAAAAGATAAATGCCGTTTTCCAGGATCAGGTAGCCGCAGACTTGCGAAATAGCCTTAGAACGGCCGATCAGCAACAGCAAGCCTGTGAACACGGACGCCAGTGAACCGGCCACCAACAGGGACTCGCGATGCTCCGGCAGCAAGGGCAGCCAACTCGCCAGCACCACGGCACCGATCATGCCCGCCGCGCCGAGCAGCAACGATGGCAGGAAGCCGATCAGTGGGTTTAGATCGCGGTCAATATTGGCCGTGCGCATAGCCCGGTGCAGCAGCGCGGGGATCACAATGCCTTTCATGATTACCGTCGCCACGGCAATCACCAGCACCATCACGCGCCATTCGTGTTCTATCACCAGCGGCATAATGCCCAGCATCATGCCTTGCAGCGCCGCGACACGGATCAGGGACGGCAGCCGGCTGGTGCCCAGCGCAACGAGGTTCAAGCCCATTGCTAGTCCAATCAGCAGGTTCAGCAGGTCGTTCACGCCGCGCCTCCTTTCCACGCCACCAGCAACGCGAACAGACAGAGCAGAAACGCAGTTGTCAGCAGCAACGGCACCCGGCGGAAGGCGGCCCGGGCCAGCAACGATTCAACGAACCCAATGCCCACGGTTACCCCCAGCACGCCCGCGACCAGCGCCCCCGCCGCCGCCGCCGCGGGCAGTTTCCCCACCGGCAGCACTGCCTGCACCAGCAGGATGGAGAACAGCAGCAGCTTCATAGCCGCTCCGTGCAGCACCGCCGCAAACGGTGGCCCGCTATGGTCCAGCACCATCACCTCGTGGATCATCGTCAGTTCCAGGTGCGTGTTCGGGTCGTCGAACGGCACCCGGCAGTTCTCCGCCAGCAGCACTATGAACAGCCCGACCGCCAGCAACACCGCCCCGGTACCGGCCGAGGGGGCGAGCATGGCGCTCAGCACCAGGCTCCCGCTTTGCATGCTCAAGGTGAGCACCGCCGTGATCACCGCCGCCTCCGCCAGCACGGCGTAGCTCACTTCCCGAGCCGCCCCCATGCCTTCAAAGGCCGAACCGGTTTCCAGCGCTGCCCACGCGGTGCAGAACCGCGCTAGCGCCAGCAGGTAAATCAGCAGTATGACATCGCCACGAAAACTCAGCGACGCGCCCAACGGCCCTAACGGCAGCAGCATCGCTGCCGCCAGCACCGCCACCCAGGCAACGGCCGGCCCGGCGATAAACCCCGGGGAGGCGAGCGTGCTCAGGACGACGCCCTTGCGCCATAGCCGCGCCAGGTCATAGTAGAGTTGCAGCACCGGCGGACCGCGCCGCCCGGCCACCCAAGCCTTTACCTTGTTGATAATGCCCGGCAGCAGCGGTGCCAACAGCAGCCACACCGCGAGCCGGGCGATAAATTCGAGAATCGAGGTCATCACATGTTCCCAAAAACAACCAGTGCTCCCATCGCCGCCAATCCGGCCACGAGATATAGAATGTAATCCGGCAAGTGCCCCTGCTGGCGCTGACGCACCCAGGAGGAAGCGACCATCACCACATCGCTCACCGGACCGATCACCCGCTCGAGCACGGTTTCCGGAATGCGCTCGACATGATCGGCTCGGCGCGGAAACGGGCCGCGTGGCCAACGCAACTGGCGCTGCGGTTGCAGCACCCAGGCAAACCAGCCAACCGCCAGCGCCGAGAATGAGCCGCCAGTGTATTGCATCCGGGCCGTCGGGGCCGCGTAACCGCAATCCCAGGTCATCGCCCGGCGCACTCCGTTGGTCCTCGCGCGCGACCACAACACCACCACCGCTCCCGCAACCAGGGCTGCCAGCGCGGCCTGCACGGCGCCAAGCATGGCGAGCGGAGCCGGGGCTTCGCCGCCGCGCCACGCAGGATTCCACGCCCCCAGTGGCTGCTGGATGGCAGGCCAAACGGCCACGGATCCCAGGGCGATGAAAGTGCAGGCCGCCGCCAGACCCAACATCGGCCCACGCATCCACCAGCCGCATTCATGAGCGTGCTCTGCGGCCTGGGTGCGGCTCGCGCCCAGAAACACCACCGCCGCTGCCTTTGCAAACGCTGCCAGCGCCAGCGCCCCCGTCACGCCCAGCGCGATCGTGGCAGGCACGATGACCGCCGCCACTTGCGCATGGCTTGCCGCCGCATCGAACAATCCCAGGTAGATCAGCCATTCGCTTACAAATCCGTTCAGTGGTGGCAGAGCTGAAATCGCCACGCTACCGAAGGCGAACAAGCCCGCCGTCCAAGGCATCGTGCGCCACAGTCCGCCCATCCGGCTCATTTCCCGCGTCCCCGTGGTGTGCAGCACCGAGCCGGCCCCGAAGAAGAGCAGGGACTTGAACAAGCCATGATTCCACACATGCAACAGCGCTCCGGCCATTGCCACGCGGCCCCAGGCTGTGTCCCCGTTGGCCGCGCCCAGCAGCCCCACACCCAAGCCGATCAGGGTGACCCCCATGTTTTCCACCGAGCAATAGGCCAGCAGCCGTTTAAGGTCGTTTTGCGCCAGCGCAAACGCCCCACCCAGCACCGCGCTGACCGCACCCAGCGTCAGCACCACCCAACCCGCACCCGCCGGGACTGGCAGCCAGCCGCTGAATCGGATCAGACCGTAAAGCCCCATCTTGATCGCCACCCCCGACATGATCGCCGACACATGGCTCGGAGCATTCGCGTGGGCTGACGGCAGCCAGATGTGCAATGGAAACATGCCGGCTTTCACGCCGAACCCGAACAACGCCACCCAGAACAACGGGGCCAGTTCGGGATGGTCCCGCATGGGGCCCAGCTCCCAGCTTCCCGTGCGCGCTGCCAGCAGGGAGAAGAAAGCGAACAACCCGAGCGTTCCCGCGTGCGACGCCGCCAGGTAAAGCCAGCCCGCCGCCCGCGTCTGTGATCGTTCCCGTTCGAGCGTGATCAGGAAATATGCCGACAAGGCGAAAGCCTCCCACGCCATGAGGAAATGGAGTCCGTTGGCGCACAGCAGAACCAGGCCCATACAGAGGACTATCGTACTCCACCAACCCCGCCCGCGCCCGGCCGATTCCGGCCGCTCGCGATCCGGCCAATATTCGCGCGCATACACCGCCCCGGCACCGCCCACCACCGCCACCAGCGCAAGAAACCAGGCGCTGATCGCATCGAGCCGCAGATGCAGGCGTTCGCCGCCCAACGCAAAACCGCTCCGCCAATCCCATTCAGCACCGCCGCCGAGCGTCCAGAAGGCAGCCCCCAGCAAGGCCGCCGTGCCGGCCAGCGTCAGCGCGAGCCACCAGCGCGGCAGCCAAGCCCCGCTTAACGCGGCGGCCACCAATACCAGGACCGCAAACACCATGAGCCCATCCATCGTCATGCTCGATCCTCGCGCTTTGACTCAGTCACGCCGGCTCCGTCAGCCGCCACCAGCGCCAGAAAGACTTCTTCGTCCGGCGCGGTTCGTTCCACCAGGCCGCGAAGCAGCCCCTGCGCGACTGCCCGGCTGAGCCGCGCCAGCGTGTCCAGGTGCGCCCGTGGCGAAGGAGGGATGAAAAAGAACAGTCGCGTCACCGGCGCGCCATCAGGCGAAGGTTCCGTCATCGCTAAGGGCTCGCGCAAACAAAGCAGCGCGACCACCCCGGCATCACGGCCCAACGTCACCCGCGTGCTAAAGTGCGGCAGCGCGAAACCACGGCCCACTGGCGCCCAGTTGATGCCGCCCTTGCCTCGCAATCGTTGGCTCAGCAACGTGCGCACTGGCCCGGGAACCGCGGACAAGCCCGCGATGACCCGTTCGAGGACCTCGATTACGCCGGACGCGGGAACATCGCGCCAGATGCCACCGATCCTCAGCATCGGCGCCAGGTCCAAACCGTTCGTAAAGGCCCCGTTCTCGGGAGCGAGGAAGCCAGCCCGCGCGGTCAGGCCGTGTGCGGCCGCCCAGAGAGCCACACGCGCCCGGTCAAACAGCAGCCGCCCGCGGTCCGGCACCGAAGGCAACCCCTCGTCGCGGATCCAGTCTTCCACGACCTTTTCCGAAACGCCGAACGACTCGGCCAGCTCTACCACATTCAAGTACATGTCTGTTTATTGGGGAAAAGCAGAAATTGGGAAAGCAGAAAGCAGAAACAAGAAGGGGCGGAATGCCAAGCAGTTGGCTTTGGATTTCTGCTTTCTGCTTTCCCAATTTCTGGTTTTGTTTTCACTCACTCCACGCCATAGTCATGGCCGCCACCGCGACCAGGCCGAAAATCAAGTAAAGGATATAGGCGTGCGTGCGCCCGTGCTGCAGCCGTCGGGCCACTCCAGATACCCACATCACCAGCCGCGCGCACGGCTCGATCACCCGCTCCAGCACCGTTTCTGGCGTGTGCTCTTCAAAGTCTGCCCGCCGCGGGAATGTCGCTTCGGGCCGATGCTCATGCCGTTCCGGCTGAAGAATCCACGCAAACCACTCCGTGATGATGCCGGCAAACGAGCCCGCCGTGTATTGCATCCGCGCCGACGGCGCTGCGTAGCCACAGTCCCAGGTCAGAGCGCGTGCCAAGCTGCCCCGGTGCGCTCGCCGCCACAGCCAGGCCGCGCCAATGACCGCCGCCACCGCCAACGCCATGTGAACCAGGCCGAGCATTGTCAAGGATTCCGGTGCCGGGACATCTGTCCACGTGCCACGCCACGCACCCACCGCCGTATGTAGGGCAGGCCAAAAGACGAACGGTGCCAGGCCGATGGCCACGCAACCCGCCGCCAGCATCAGCATCGGACCGCGCATCCAGGGGCCGCATTCATGTGCGCGTTCAGCCGCTGGCGAACGTGGCGCGCCCAGGAACACCACGCCGCACACCTTCACGAAGCAGGCCAGTGCCAGCGCGCCGGTCATGGCCAGCAGCACGATAGCCGGAATCGCCCCCACCACTGCCGCGCCCGGTTGGTTGAGGGCATCGAACATTCCCAAATAGACCAGCCATTCGCTCACAAACCCATTCAGCGGCGGCAACCCGCTAATCGCCACCGCGCCGAGCGCGAACAGTGAGGCCGTCCACGGCATCGCTCGCCACAGCCCGCCAAGCCGGCTCATCTCGCGCGTGCCGGTGGCGTGCAAGACCGATCCGGCACCAAGAAATAGCAGCGCCTTGAACAGCCCATGATTCCAGACATGCAACAACCCTCCGGCCAGCGCCAGAGCGCCCCAGGCCGCTTGGCCGTGCGCCGTAGCCACAATAGCGAATCCAACCCCGATCAGAATGATCCCGATATTCTCGACGCTGTGATACGCCAGCAGGCGCTTGAGATCGTGCTGCCCCAGCGCAAAAGCCACCCCAAGCACCGCACTCACCACGCCCAGCGCGACTACTACCCAGCCCGCCGACGGCGGTGTCGGCAACCAGCCGCTGAACCGCACGATGCCATAAATGCCCATCTTGATCGCCACGCCTGACAGGATGGCCGAAACGTGGCTCGGCGCATTCGCGTGTGCCGACGGCAGCCAGATGTGCAGCGGGAATATGCCGGCTTTCACGCCAAACCCGAACAGCGCCAACCAAAAGAACGGCGCCAACTCCGCATGTTCGCGCATCGGCCCCAGATCCCAGCTTCCGGTGCGGGCCGCCAGCAACGAGAAGAACGCAAACAACGCCAGCGTGCCCGCGTGCGACGCGGCAAGGTAGAGCCAGCCGGCGGCCCGCACGTCGCGTCGCTGCCCATCCAGGATGATCAGGAAGTAGGCACAGACGGTGAACAACTCCCAGGCGATGAGGAAATGCAGTCCATTCGAGCACAGCAGCACGAGACCGAAGCACAACACCAGCCCGCTCCACCACCCCCGGCTGGCCTGCGCCGAGACCGGATGCGCCCGCTCCGCCCAATACTCCCGCGAATAAGCGGCTCCGGCCCCGCCCACCACGGCCAGCAAGGCCAGAAACAGTGCGCTCACGCCGTCCAGCCGCAGATGCACACTTTCGCCGCCGATAAGGAACGCGCTGCGCCATTCCCACGCGTTGCCGGTAGCCAGCACCCAGCCTGCTGCGGCGAGAGCCGTGAGGCTGCTCGCAAGCAATGCCAACAACCAGCAGCGCGGCCCCCGAAACGCCCCTATCAGGCTCAGGATGATGGCGCACGCCCCAGCGGCAAGCACGGCACCGGTAGTCATCGCCCGGCCTCCTCTGGTTCACCCTGGTGAAACTGAAAAAGCAGTGTTTCGGTGTTTCGGTGTTTCGGTGTTTCGGTGTTGGATGTTGGGGAAAAGCTGAAATTGGGAAAGCAGAAAGCAGAAATCCAAAGGCCCGCGTTTTCCATTCCGCCGTTTCCTATTTCTGCTTCCTGCTTTCCCAATTTCAGCATTTGTCTTAGAGGCGTCTTATCCCTGACGCATCCTGATTTGCCCAAGCACGGCGAGGATATCTTCGGCATTTTCTGCTCCGCGTAGCTGGGCCACAAGTTCGGGTTGTTGACCCAATCGGGCGAGGCTGGCCAATAATTGGAGATACCCGGCGGCATCGGTAGCAGGAACAGCCAGCAGGAAGACCAGTTGCACTGGCCAGCAACTCCTCGCGCCCCACACAATCGGCTCCGGGGTGCGGCCGAACGCGAACTGCAAGCGCCTCACTCCGCCCAGGCGCGCGTGTGGGAAGGCCAGCCCGCAATCAAGTGCCGAGCTGGTCAGCAACTCCTGGTTGAGCGCCGACTGGTAGAACGGCAGAACGTCCGGCACAGCACCCTGGCGTTGCAAGACCTGGCTCAGCTCGCTGATGATCCCCGCTGTGTCGCCTTCGCGTAGTTGCGGCACAATCAACCCCGGCCCGGTGTAATCGGCCAGCGAGACCGGAACCGCAACGTTGATCGTAGCTTCAAAAAGCATGGGGGAGTTAGAGCCCACGAGGTAGACCGCTCGAGCGCCGGAGTTCAAGCTTCGGTTGGACCTGCCAATCCCGGGTCAGAGCACGCCGTCAGACAGCCGGCGCCGTCACCCGGCGTTTCCGGGGTTTGGCTGGCGCCTTGGCCGCCGGCTTCGGTGGCTCAACCTGGCTGGGAGCCTCGACCTCCGTCGCGGCCGGCAGGTAGAGGTAACGGCCGCACGTCTCGCATAGCTGGACGTCCTCGCCCCGCATCAACATCGAGATCTGGCCAATGGGCACACGCATATGGCAGCCGGTGCAAACCTGGTTGCGCACGAGCGCGATGCCTTTCTTGCCGCGGACACGAAGACGCTCATAATGCCCGATAATCGGTGCCGGTATGCTGCTGCGCAATTCGGCGGCCTGCGCCTCAGTGGTCTTTGTCGTGGCTTCGCCAAAGTCCAGCGCCTGGAGTTTTAGTAGATTCTGCAGAATAGTATGCATAAGGGTTGTGGGATGGTAAGTGGATACCGATGTGAGCGGATGAGTCACGATCTCATATAATGCCCGCCGGCTAGATTTGCAAGCTTCTTATTTTCAAGCCGTGGCGGCCCCAGCACAAGCGCAGGCTGTTGGCGTGGTAGCGGGTGCAATCGTAGTAGTCGTTTCGCTCATAATATCAATTTCGTTTCTGTGGTTGCTGGGTAAAAAGAGCAACCTGCTCATACCCAAGGCATACGCCGTGCCACCACGCTCGCCCGAAACGTAAACCTCTCACTCTTAACCACTTGCATGCAATCCACCCAAATATGCTTGGGATGGCGGATTGGGTTTCAGCGCAAATAATGCACCGTGCCCCCCTCCGATGGTGCATGTCCACCCCGGCAGTCGAGAAACAATCGAAGAACAATCGAAGAACAATCGAAGAACAATCGAAGAACAATCGAAGAACAATCGAAGAACAATCGAAGAACAATCGAAGAACAATCGAAGAACAATCGAAGAACAATCGAAGAACAA
>CAIWJG010000189.1 GCA_903912925.1 uncultured Verrucomicrobia subdivision 3 bacterium
GCGCATTTCGGTTTTCGGGCTTCGGATTTCCTTCGGATTTCGGTTGTCGGATTTCGGTTTTAGGCAGATCCTAACCAACCAACACTGCAAGGAACGTCCGTAGCTTACGCCCCGGCCAAATCCCACTATAGGGTATTCACCCCAGATTCGCCAGCGCCCGCAGGGTAGCAAGGTTCTGGACATCCTCGTGCAGATCTTCGGATTTGGGCGTTTCGAGGCAGCCCGGGTGCCGTTTGAAACGGGCGTCGTTGACAATATGGCGGAAGGCTTCCTTCCCGATCTTCCCCTTGCCAATGTGGTCATGCCGATCCACGCGCGAGTCGAGGTCGGTCTTGGAGTCGTTCAGGTGGAAGGCCAGAACCTGCTTCAACCCGATCAGTGAACCGACCTCACGGATAGCCGCATTCCAGCCCTTGGGTGTGCGGATGTCGTAGCCCGCCTCAAAGAAGTGAGCGGTATCCAGACAGAGGCCAAGGCGCTCGGGCTTCTTCACACCGTCAAAGACCGCCGCCAGATGCTCGACCATATTCCCCAGGCAGGTCCCCTGCCCTGCGGTGTTCTCGAGCGCGATGCGCACGGGCGATCCCTGCGTCGCGACGAAGACTTCGTCCAGTCCGGCGACGATTTGTTTGAGGCCCGCGGCCTCGCCCGCGCCCAGATGCGCGCCGGGGTGCAGCACCAGAAAGGGCAGTCCGAGTTGGGTGGCGAGTTCGATCTCCTGAATGAGGGACTTGATCGAGCGGACGCGATTTTCGCACGCCGGCCCGCCGAGGTTGATGAGGTAGCCCGTATGGCCGAAGACGCAATCGAAGTCATTCGTGGCCCGTTCCTTCGCATAGGCGGCGACGACATCCGGCGAATACGGCTTCCCGAACCACTGCATGTTGTTCTTAACGAACACCTGGACGACCTCGCAGTGGATACTGCGACCACGCTGGAGCGCTTTCCAAACCCCGCCACTGGTGGACATGTGTGCGCCGAATTTCATCCTTCTTGAATCAGGCCGGCAAATTATGGTTTACCCGTTGAAATGACAAGTCATTGCTGCGCCCGGTAGAAGCGTCGGGGCTGGGAGCCGGCAGGGTCGGTGAACTGCAGCGGTGCTCCCAGAGCATTGGTGAGAATGGGCAGCCAAGTTTGTAAATTTTTGGAAACTTGCAGCACCACCGGTGAAGATGCAAGCCCACCCGTAAGCTGCAAACATACCATACCATTACTCCAGCTCAGCCCGCTCGAACCACTCCCGACAAATTGGAGTCTGGGAAACACGGCCAAGGTCGCCACCGAACTGGTCACGCTGGCGAACTGGTTGGAAATGATGACGGCATAATTGCCCGACTGGTTGGTCTGAACATTGGCCAAAGCCAACGTGGCGTTCGTAGCGGAGACGTTGCCGAGCAGGTTTGTGCCGTTGAACTGCCAGCGGTAACTCAACGGAGCACTGCCGTTAGCCACCACACTGAAACTAGCCGTGGTTCCACTCAAGTTCGTGACCCCTGATCCTCGCCTAATTTCCTCATCCCCTCAAAGAAAGTGAAGTGGGATGCAATTATTTGCATGTTTGGGGTTGACTATTACCTATAGAAAAGCTATATGTCATCCCCATGTCAGCCCGCTTGCCCCTGCTGCACA
>CAIWJG010000190.1 GCA_903912925.1 uncultured Verrucomicrobia subdivision 3 bacterium
ATAGGCCACCGGCCCTTGGTAGCCTGCGGCGGTCTCATACCAAAACACCTGGTTCTTCCCAGCGAGGTACTGCACGTTCCAACTGAGAATCCGCAGCTTCTGGCCAGCCCGAAGAACCGGCGCCTGAGTGCTGCCGAGGACTGCCACTGGTTCTAGCGGCCGAGGGTGATAGGTCAGAGCATAAACCAGAACCGCCAGCACTACGGCAACGCCCGCCATCACCCCGCATCCATACAAAAGGACCTTCTTCACTCCCTCTGGCTCGGGATGAATGGCGGGATCGGGCAGTCGAGGGTATCGGCGATGGCCCGCAGCAGTTCGGCTTCCATTTCCTGAATAACGCCGTCGGCGGCCACCGTCTGCGCGCAGGCATTCAGGACGTTCTTCTTAATCTGCGGCACGGCCTGGCATAGCCGGTTCAAGGCCTCGTCCACTTGCGCCAGCTCGCATTCGGTCTCAGGCAGCAATTGGAGTTCGACCCGGGCGGCGTAGCTGAGCGACTGGGCGCCTTGCTGGAAGGCGAACTGGATCTTGCCCGGCTCATCCTGGCCAAGGTGGGCCAGCGCTGACAACAGAATGGCGCAATCCGGCGCCAGCGGCTTGAGCGCATAGTATTGAGTGGCCGGCTTGCGCGCCTGCGTGAAGTAAGGTTCAAGGTGGCGGAGAACAACCTTCTGGATGACGTATTCAAACAGGTCTATCTCCCCGTCGCTCTCGACGAGCTTCTGCACGGCGGCGCGGAACTGCTGGAATTGCGCGGGCGACAACTGCCGCAGGCCGGGGAGAGCAAGATCAACTAGCGGCAGCTTGGCGTGCGTGGCAACAGCCTGGACGTCAGGCAGCACACGCAACGTTTCCTGGCAAACCGCCGGGGAGGTGGCGCTGGCGAGCTCCTCGAGTTGCTTGCGGCGCACGGTCTCGTCGTCGCTCAACAGGAGCGCATAGATCACTGTGCTGGCCCCCAGCCCCTCTTGCGCGGCGGTTTGCAGGCTCGCCGGAATGCTGACCCGCAAGCCCTCGGCGTAGCGGAGGTGGGCCGGGGTGGGATTGCCCGTGCTGGCCATCACGGTCTGTGCGGCAATGATCGGCGGCGCGAGCCCGGCCAAGCCCCCTTGGCCACGCGGCATCCCCGGGAACGGGAACGGCAGGGGTGACCGCTGCGCCGGCGCAACCCGCGGCGCGGCTCGTTCTTCCGCGGCGATGCTCACGGGCGGGAAGCTGCCGTCGAAAGCTGGGTCAATGGCGCGGATGCGCTCCGCCAGCGGCGGATGCGTGTCCATCAGGTGGAAGAACGACTCGCCCATCCCGTTGCCGAAGAACATGTGGCTGGCTTCCTCGGCGTGGGCCGCCTGGAGCTTCGAGCCGAGGTCCAGGCCCCCGATCTTCTTCAGCGCGCCAGCCAGCCCCGCCGGGTTGCGCGTGAACTGCACCGACGAGGCGTCGGCGAGAAACTCGCGCTGCCGGCTGACCGCCGCCTGGATGAGGCGGCCGAAGGCCATACCGATCCAGCCAATGACGATCAGCGCCAGCCCGAGCAGCGGCAGCGGGTTCTTGTCCTTATCGCTCCGGCTGCGCGTATAGAGCAGGACCCGGCCGATAACCGTCAGGCAAAGGATACCGAAGATGATGCCCATCAGGCGCAGGTTGAGCCGCATGTCGCCGTTAAGGATGTGACTGAACTCGTGGCCAATCACGCCCTGCAACTCGTCGCGCGTGAGCATCCTCACCGCGCCAGCCGTGACGGCCACCACGGCGTCGCTCGTCGAGTGCCCGGCGGCGAACGCGTTGATGCCTTGTTCCCCGGGCAACAGATAGACCTGCGGCACCGGCACACCCGCGGCGATGGCCATCTCCTCCACGACGTTCCGCAGCTTGCGCTCGTCCGGGTCGGTCGTGGTGGGTGCGACGAGGCGTCCGCCCAGCATCGTGGCGACCGTGCTGCCGCCCTGAGCCAGTTCGAGCGTCTTGAACCCGCTGCCCAGGACAATGACCGCCAGTGTGCCGACGGCCGCCACAAGGAACAGTTGCGGATTCCAGAGCACCAGTTGCACCTCTTCCCCGTAACCCGTGCGATGGTGCGAGCTGAGGCCCGTAAAGATCCCCAGCGCCGCGGCGTAAACCGCTACGATGAGCGTGGCGACGCCGAGGACGAAATACACGACCAACAGCTTGGTGTTACGCCGCGCCTGGTCCTGCCGCTCGAAGAAGTCCATGCGTGTTGAAACAGTTACCTGGTTGCAAGCGTTACAACATTACAAGGTTACACGAGGCGCTTCCTTAAGTGACCATGCAACCATGTAACCGATGTATCGAACGTGAGGGCTCAGGTGAAGGAAACCTTCGGCGCTTCCTTCTCTTCCGGCTTCTCGATAACGAACAGCTCAGCCGGGCCGAAGTTAAAGGTGCCGGCGATCAGGTTGGTCGGGAACATCTCACGCTGCGTGTTGTAGCCCATGACCGAGTCGTTGTAGGCCTGCCGGGCGAACGCGACTTTGTTCTCGGTCGAGGTCAGCTCCTCCATCAGCGCCATCATCGTGGTGTTAGCCTTGAGGTCGGGATAAGCCTCGGCAACCGCGAAGAGCCGGCCCAGCGTGCTCGTCAACGCGGTTTCCGCGCCAGACAGCCCCTTCATTGCCGCGGCGTCGCCAGGGTTTTGCGCGGCGGCTACGTTGGCGGCGGAAGCAGCATTGCGGGCGGCGATGACGGCTTCGAGCGTGCCACGCTCGTGTTTGATATACCCCTTGGCGGTCTCGACGAGATTGGGAATCAAGTCGTAGCGCCGCTTGAGTTGCACATCAATTTGCGCGTAGGCGTTCTTGAATCGGTTGCGCAACGCGACCAGGCGGTTGTAGGCGCCCACGACCCACATCAGGACGAAGAACACCAGCACCAGCACGATGATCAGCAGAATGAACAGGCCTTTAAGCATATATATCCTTTCGTTTGTTGCCTAACAGCTAGGGCAAAGCCCCGTGGCGGGCAATTACAAAGTGAGGCCGTAAATGGAATAGGGGCGCGGCCAGATCCGAATTCCGAATTCCGAATTCCGAAGGAAGCCCGAAACCAGAGACCCGAAAGCGGCTGGCGCAGCGCAGTGTGTTACGTTCGGCCTTCGGGTTTCGGCCTGCTTTCGACCTTCGGCCTTCGGGCTTCGGACTTCCCCTCCCCGCCGTCTCCTCTTACTTCGCGAAACCTTGGACTTGCAGCCAGAAGATGCAGTCGCGCGTCCAGGGATGGCGTTTCTCGGGGTTCCATTGCGTGGTGCCCAGCCCCATGCCGTGTCCGCCCTTCTGATAGACGTGCAGATCAAACGGTACGCCCGCCCGCTGCATCGCTTCCGCAAACTGAAGGCTATTCTCTATCCGCACGCCTTTGTCCTCAAACGTATGCCAGATAAAACAGGGCGGCGTCTCTTTGGTCACGTGGAGTTCATTGGACAGCTCGCGAATCAGCTCTGGCGAGGGGGCCTTGCCCAGTAAGTTGTTCCGCGATCCCCCATGCCCCATTTCGCCCATGCTGATGACCGCGTAGCAGAGAATCCCCAGGTCGGGCCGCGAGCTTTGCCGCTCGATCGGGTCGGCGGCGTCCGGTTTGCCCGCGTCGAAATGGGTCACCAGCGTGGAGGCCAGATGGCCGCCGGCAGAAGAGCCCATGATGCCGATGCGTTTGGGATCCAGTTTCCATTCCCCAGCATTGGCGCGCACCGTCCGTACTGCGCGGGCCGCATCCTGCAGCATCGCGGGATGCCGGTAGCCTCCGGGCCCGAGCCGGTATTTCAGGACGAACCCGGCGATGCCGTATTCGTTCAGGAACCGCGCGTAGTGGTCCCCTTCATGCAGCGCCAGACCGCCGTAACCGCCGCCCGGGCAGATCACGATAGCGGCCCCGGTCGCCTTGGCCGGGTCCGGCAAGTAAGGTGTGAGCGTAGGGATGTCTTTAGCCTCTTTGCCGAGCGCGCCGGGCGCACCCTCCGGCCAGAGCGGCAACGAATTGGTCGGCTGCGCTTGAGCCGAGGCTAACCATCCAAGAAACACGGCCATAACAAGGTTGATTTTCATCGCAGCGGCAGCATATCCGCGCTTGAATTGTCGTGGCCAGCGGAATCGCCAGCCGACCAATCCCCTGGGCGCATCTTCCATGCGCCACCAGCATCGCGGACGGCCTGAACCGGAGAGCGCCCGTCCTCGGGCGCAGCATGGTCCGGCAGCAATAGCGTCTCGGAACTTTCGCCCGTGCTAGCCGGGTGGGAGCCGGCTGCGCCCGAGGACGCTGCTCTTCACACGGATCTCCATGCGGCATGGCAGCCCCGTTGCCCTCTCCACCTTTGGAGGAGAGGGGCAGGGAGAGGAGGTCGTTGTTCTCCGCCGGCACCCCAGACCTATCCGGGCGACTAACCGCTGGAACGTCGCCACGAACCGCCGCCTCGATAGTGGTGGGCATCCTCTCCCCATCCCTCTCCTCCAAAGGTGGAGCGGGAGAGCCTCTCGCCAGTTGTTTGCGTTCGCCAGATGCGTGTAAAGTGGAGCGAGGTCGGGCGCACTCCGGCGGTACCGCAAAGATGCTCCGTTAGCAGGTGGCTGACTGGGTGCTCAGTGGGTGCTCCCTGGGTGCCGCTACATGCCTGGTATGTCCAGTGCGGCGAGGGTGGACTTCCTTCCGCCTTCGCCGCTACGTGCCGTTTCCGGGCATTCTGCATTCTGCATTCTACCTTCTGCATTCGCTCTTGAGTGGCTTTGTGGGAGCCTTGGGGTCGCATGGGGGACGCATGGGGGACGCATGGGGGACGCATGGGGGACGCATGGGGGACGCATGAGGGTCGCATGAGGGTCGCATGAGGGTGGCTTGAGGGACGCATGGGGGTGGCTTTGGGGTGGCTACCGCCTGGCTAGCAACACGCATTGAGGTGGCTTTGATGTCGCATTGATGTCGCATAAGGGTGGCTTTGCCCGCCTTTCTTCATTCTGCATTCTGCATTCTGCATTCCCCGCGTGGTGGCTTTGGGCGGCTTCGCCGCAAAAACAACGAAACTTCGCTTTCTTCGATTTCTTCTGAGAGGTTAAGTGGTATCGGCGGCCCCAGCCTTGGCGCTGCGCCCAAATAGTGGCCCGTTCTCTCCCGCGGAACCCGAAATGCCATCAGTCACGCCACCCTCTTCGTGGTCGGATGTGAACTGCCCGGGAAGCCCACAGCTTCGGTTCCAATCTCCATCTGCCCCCTTCCCTGAAGGGGCTCTTATGGCTTCCACCGTGTGATTTTGAGGATCCGACCGAGGCGGATGGCGTAATAGGCGTTTCGGCCTTTGCCATAACGACGCAAGCCGCGAAACTCGACCAGCATCTCCGGCGCTTTGGTAGCGTAGCCGTTACGGAACTGAATCGCGTCGTAGTGGCGTCCTTCAAGCCGCCTGCGCCAGTAAGGTGTTTGGGTGCGATACTCGATGCGCTTCGTCTTGTTGGCGATGGCGGCGAACCATTCCCGATGCAGGTTCAAATGCAGGATGGATTTCACAATTCTCCTTTGAAGGCGCGGTCCAGGATGGCGGGGAGGAGGGCGTCGAGCTCGGCGGCGGTTTCGGCTTGGAGGCGCTTCAAGGCGACCACCTGGGCGTGGAGGGCGTCTAGTTCGGCCACGGTGCGGCGCTGTTCGTCGAGCGGCGGGACGCGAACTCTGAGGCGCTGAAGGTTCCCCAAATTGATGTTTGGTTGGGTCGTCTGGGTAGCCTCGGCGAGAGCGGTCTTCTTGGCGTGCTCCACTGCAAGGTAGATGAATTCTGGCGTGGTCAGCTCCGGCCTCGCCTGGATCCCGACAATGCTGTCTGGGAAACAGCAGTCGAATCCGAGGATGCCGGTGACACCAATTGTCGCACCTGTAATTGCGATGGCAACGGTTCCAGCGGGAAACATTCGGCTTATTGCCAATCCGTCCCTGTTGAGTGACTGAGAGTGGGCGTGGATGTAGCGACCGGAGTTTGAAATGTCGCCGATCTGGATAAATGGAAACTCGCCTCCGTAGAATCGCGGCTCATTCCGCGGGCGATGTGCGAATTTTCCTCGCGCGACTTTGGCGACCTCCGGCAGTTGTCTCAGCGGCCACTGGGATGAGTCGAACACCGCGGTCAAGTAGGAGTCAAAGAGCGCCTCGGCCTCTGCGGCGGCTTGGTGGCGGAGGGAGCGGGCTTCGTGGATCTGGACCGCCAGCTCCTCAACCCGCGCCACGACCCGGCGCTGTTCCGGCAGCGGTGGGAGAGGGATTTCAGCGGACTCGAACTGTGTTGGATGCAGGCTTTGTCTGCGGACATTCGTTCCCGAGCTCTGGCTGCCTATGCTTTGCCAGTGGTTGGGGACCTTAAAGAAGTAATCGAGGAACTTTTCGTCTATCCGTTCCCGGTTCAGTTGATAGACAACGAAGGCGCCGGACATGACGCAGTTATCTGCCTCCTCGGGGGCGATGCCGAAGGCACCTTCCCAAGCCATAATCTTACAGTAGATGAAATCGCCTGCGCGAATCCTCTGGATGTTCGGCAGCGCGAAGGTCGAGCCAAGCTTGCGCTCTCCAACGAAAATTCCGCGGGCGAAGCTATAGGTCCCGGCGAAAGGGTATTCTGTCAGCTCTTCGCGGGGCTCGAATCGCTCAACGCGCCGTAGCACCTCCCCAAGCTTTGCCCTTGGCCACTGTTTGTTCATTTGGCGTGCTTGGCCAGAAGGTGGCGGATGTTCCCCATGATTTCAGCGATGAGCTGCTCCTTTTGCTGGATGCTGGCGGCGAGCTGTTCCGGCGGGAGATGGGTGATGTCTTCTTTGGCGCGCGGGTTCTTGCGGTCGAGGTTGCAGCCGGCGGCGAGGAGCTCGGAGGCGGGGACTTTCCAGGCCTGGTCGGTTTCCTTGCGCTTGGGCCACCAAGCGACCACCGGGGCGAATGCCTCGAACTGGATGGGGGCGGTTTTGGTGTAGTTCTTCCGGCCCTCCGGCAGGGGTTGCTCGTAGAACCAGACGTGCTTAGTAGGGCCGGAGCGGTCGAAGAATAGGATATTCGTGGGGATGCTGGTGTAGGGGGCGAAGACACCGTTTGGCAGGCGAACGATTGTGTGCAGGTTGAAGTCTTTCAGCAGTTCTTCTTTGATGCGGGCGCAGACGCCGTCGCCAAAGAGGATGCCGTTGGGAACGACCACCGCGGCGCGAGCGGGAAGCACCTCACCCTTTATCCCTCTCCCCAGAGCGGAGAGGGAGTGCTTCCGGAGCTTCCGCATAATCAGCTGCAGGAACAGAAGCGCCGTCTCGGCGGTTTGTCTATCTTCTGGGAAGTTGCCCTGGATGCCTTTTTCTTCCTCGCCGCCGAAGGGCGGGTTGGTGAGGATGACGTCCACGCGGTCGCGCTCGCCGATGTCGGTGAGCTTGAAGCGCAGGGAGTTGCCCGGGTCGATTTGCGGGGAGTCCAGGCCGTGCAACACCAGGTTCATCTGGCACAGGAGGTAGGGCAGCGACTTGGGTTCACAGCCGAAGAGGGATTTCTCCTGCAGGACTTTGCGGTCGGCCACGGTCTTCACCTGTTTGCTGAGGTGGTTGTAGGCTTCTACCAGGAAGCCGCCGGTGCCGCTGGCGGGGTCGAGGACGGTTTCGCCGAGGCGCGGGTCAGTGACGGTGACCATGAAGCGGACCACAGCGCGGGGGGTGTAGAACTCGCCGGAATCGCCGGCGGCATCGCGCATCTCGCGGAGCATGGACTCGTACAGGGCGCCCAGGGTGTGCAACTCGTCGCTGGAGGTAAAGTGGATGCCGTTTAGCTTGTTGATGACGTCGCGCAGGAGGTAACCGCTGACCATGCGGTTCTGCACGCCCTTGAACACGGTGGCGATGACATCGCGCCGATCGTCGCCGTTGGAGCTAGTGAGGGTGCGCAGGTAGCGGAACAGGCCGGCGCCCTTTTTGCCGTCGGGGCGGGTGGTCTCCTCGTTGTTGATGAAGGCGATAAGCTCGTCACCGGTGATGCCGTCGGATTTGGCGGCCCAGTCGCGCCAGCGGTAGGGCGGTTCGACGGCGGGCTTGAACTTCTTTCCGGCGAGCTGGGCTTCGCCCTCGCGCTGGAGTTCCAGATCGTCGAGGAATTTCAGGAACATGATCCAGGTGAGCATCGGCAGGCGGTCGAGGTCGCCGTTGAGGCCCTTGTCCTTGCGCATGATGTCGCGCGCGGATTTAAGGAGGGCGCCGAGGGATTGGGCGGTGGTTTGCATGAAGAGCTAAAGGCTAAAGGCTAAGGGCTGAGGTGGAATCTTATAGGGTGCAGGCCTCAGGAGCGCACCGGGGGATTGAGCAGCGGCGGCTTTACGCTTCGTCGCGATATTAGGCCGCAATGTCATGCAGCAACAGGAGCCGTTGATCGCGGTCCAGTGGCGGTGACTCAGTGAATTGCGGGAACTCGCTATATGTGCGGCCGTCCAGATGGCGGCCGGCGGCTTTTTTCCGAACGCCTCCCCACTGCTTGAAAAAGAAAGGAATGCCGGCGTTGTGGCAGTGATCTCGGAGGCTACGCACCCATGCTCGTGACATCGGACGGGCTCCAGGCCCGCTCTCGCCGCCGACGATCACCCAATGAATGCCACCCAGATCCGGTTTGCCGAGGTCCTCCAGCAGCGGCTCAATCGAGACGAAAGCCACAGCGAGTTTTGCACTACGCAGTCGGGCGATGCGGGGTAGGCCGTGCTTGCGATCCTCGACGCTCACGCCCCACCAAATGTGGCGCGCCCGGGCGGCGGCGCTCAGTCGGCCAAGCAACAGGGCGGCCATGCGGTCAGCGCGTTTGGTGAGAATCTGGTACGTATGCCAGTTCGCTGCCAGCATAACCCGGCAAACCTTCTCGATATATTCGTCCGGGACGCCCTCGTGGAAGAGGTCGCTCATGCTATTGACGAAAATCTTCTTCGGCTTTGACCAGCGTATCGGGTCGCCAAGCTTTTCCGGAACGAGGCGCAGATCAAATCCGAACTCAAACGGGTGACCGGCGACCCCGCGGAACCGTTCGGCGAAGGTCTCGGCGTAGCAATGGGCGCAGCCAGGGCTGATCTTCGTGCAACCCCGCATGGGATTCCACGTCGCATCCGTCCATTCAATTGTCGAGTGCTCAGACATTATACCGTTCCTTTATTACGATATTTCTCAAAAATGTCCGTAACAATTTTTGCTGCCACCGGTTTGGGGGAGGCAAAAAAGAGGTAATAAACAATCGCTCCCTTGGTGTTCCGCATCGGGATGGGCTCGGGAACGTGTTGAAACCCCGCCGCCTTTTTCAAACGCTCCCTGAAAGCCGCGGCAATTACATCGTTCGATTGCTTCTCCTCCCAGCCAAACAAGTTACCGGAGGTTTCATACGCTGCCTGTTTCCAGGTCTCGTCACCCCAGAATGCGGTCATTCGCTGAGCCTGCTGGAGATCAACGGCGGCGGAATCGTGCCAGAGGACATTGCGATTCATATCGGCGACTGGGAAGTTCAAGAATATCTCTATGGATCGCATCTGTCCCGCCGCCTGAATCACGCTCCAGTCGAGATGAAGACCATAGGGGTCCAACAAACACAACCCACGCCTGTACTGAGCGAATTTGACCTGCGGGAATACCGTCTTCAGCAGGACGTCGTTGCAGTTCTCTTCGTAGATGTGAACGTTGTTTTGCCCGGCGGTCAGGCCGCGCAGTTGCTCTGCCTTGGCGCTGTCCAGGTCGATCAGATGAAACTCCTTAAAGGGGGGCCGAATGGACAGGGCGTTCAATGGGCTACCGGGCACAAGTTCGCCTTTGGCCTTCGACAAATGCAGTCCAGCCCCGGCGAACGCGTCAATGTACACGTGGTGGAGGTGGTTGGACGTGAGGATTTGTGAGTACACCTGGGCATACTCGCGGACAATCTCCAGTTTGATTTCTGACCAGTATCCAATTATGTCGAATTTCATTGGCTATGCCGCGTAGAGCAGCGACTGGAGTTGGTTGACGGCGCTGCGGAGGTTAGCCGCGCCGCCGAACCTGCCCATGATCTCGTTGACGTTGCCGTGGCTGGAGATGGGCGGGACCTTAAGGACGTCTGGGAGGGTGAATTGGAGTTCGCCGTCGGCGGCGTATTTCTCCAGCAGGTCGTTCAGGATCTCGCGGGCTTCGGGGGCGTAGTAGGCAAAGAAGGCGGCCTGCTGTTTCTTGACCTGGTCGGCGCGCTGACGGCGGGTGAGCACGGGCGCGTTGAAAGCCAAATGGCAAAGAAGATCGAACGGGTCGGCGTCGGGCTTGCCGGCCTGGGCGGCGACGGTTTGGAAGTCAACGCCGCGCTCGACCAGTTGCTCGATAATTGCCGCGCGCTGCTCGGAGTCGGCCCAGCGGGCCCGGAGGTCTTCCAGGCCGGTGCAAAGGGTGCGGACCTTTTCGGCCGTGTAGTCGGTGAGCTTGACGACGCGGAGCTGTTTGCCGTCGGCGTCCAGCTCGTGGACCAGTTCGGCGGCGATTTCGACCTGACCGCCGTCGAAGTAGTATTTTCGACTCCTCACCCCGGCCCTCTCCTCGATCGAGGAGGAGAGGGGGTCGTTGCCGACATCACCAACTGTCTCGGGTTCCTCGGGCGTGATTATCTCGGTTTCCTTGACCTTGCCGTGTTCGTCAATCTCCTCCTGAGTGGCGAAAGCGGGGTCACCGTCGAAGGCCGGGTCGGCGAAGTTGCGGGTGGCCGTGCCGGTGTAGTCGATGATGTTGAAGGTGAGCTTGTTGTAGTCGTCGCGCACGCGGGTGCCGCGGCCGATGATCTGCTTGAACTCGACCATGGAGTTGACCAGGCGCAGGAGCACGATGTTGCGGCACGTGGGGGCGTCGAGGCCGGTGGTCAGGAGCTGGGACGTGGTGAGGATTACGGGAGTGCGGGTCTCAACGTCCTGAAAGCGCTGCATGTGGCCGCGGCCGATGTCGCCTTCGTCGGAGGTGACGCGGCAGACGTAGTCCGGGTATTGCTGGGCCAAGTCGGCGTTCAGGTTGTTGAGCGTGGCGCGCATTTCGGAGGCGTGCTCCTGATCAACGCAGAAGACAATGGTCTTGGCGAAGCGGTCGGTCTTTTTCAGGAAATCGGTCAGGTGGCGGGCGACGGCCTGGGTGCGGGCACGGAGAGCGACGCGGCGCTCGAAGTCGGCGGTGGTGTAAACCTCGTCAGGGATTTCGCGGCCGTAGCGGTCGAGATCGTCTTTGCTGGGGCGCCAGCCGGCGGCGTCCCACTGGGTGACGATGCGATAGACCCGGTATGGGGCGAGGAAACCGTCGTTAATGCCCTGCTTGAGGCTGTAGGTATAGACCGGGTTGCCGAAGTAGAGATAGGTGTCGCGGTTCTCGTCGCGCAATGGCGTGGCGGTCATACCGAGCTGGTAGGCGGGCTCGAACCATTCGAGGATCTCGCGCCAATTGGATTCTTCCCTGGCGGAGCCGCGATGGCACTCATCCACGATGACCAGGTCGAAGAAGTCGCGCGGGAACTCCTTGTAAAGGCCGGGACGGCGTTCGTCCCGAGCGATGGACTGGTAGGTGGCAAAATAGAGTTCCCGGCTTAGGACCGTGACGCCGCCCTCGATCTTGTAGCGGGCGTCGCCAAAGGCGGAGAAGGTCTTGTCCTTGGGGTCGTCCACCAGGAAGTTGCGGTCGGCGAGGTAGAGGATGCGAGGTTTCCGGGTCGGGTCGCCCTTGGCGTTCCACTTGGAGGACCAAAGCTTCCAGCAGATTTGGAAGGCGACCACGGTCTTGCCGGTGCCGGTGGCCATGGTAACCAGGATACGACGCCGACCAGTAAGGATGGCCTGAATGACCAGGTCGATGGCAATGCGCTGGTAGTAGTGCGGGATCTTGCCGGAGATGATGTTGAAGGGTGTGAGAAAGCGGTCGGCGGCCGCAGGGTCGATGAGCTGCTGGCCCTGGCGGTAGCGGGCCCAGAGGTCATCCGGGGTTGGGAACTCGACGAGCTGGCTTTCGTGGCCGGTGAGGAAATCGAACTCAATGATGCCGGTACCGTTGGTGGCGTAGGCGAAGGGGAGGCCCAGGATGGTGGCGTACTCCTTGGCCTGCTGAAGACCGTCAGCGGCTTGCTTGTAGTCAGCTTTGGCCTCGACCACGGCCAGCGGGAGGTCCCGGGTGTAGCGGAGCAGGTAATCAGCGCGTTTCCCTGGGCGACGCCGGGCGGTTTGGCCTTGGGCGACAATGCGGCCGGCCGTGAAGTAGCGCTGCTCGGCAATGGAATGGGGATCGTTATCCCAGCCGGCCTTCTGCAGCAGCGGCACGACGAACTTGCGGCATGTGTCGGCCTCGGTCATCGGGATGGCTCCTTCGAGGTTGGAGCGGGGTGGGGGTAGCGATGCCCCGGAAGGAGGGCCCGGCGACCGACTGGTAGCTGTGCAATTGTGCCGCCCATGACGTAAATTCGCGCAATGGTGCGCCGAAACGGGGAAAGGTGAAAGGGGAAAGTGCGAAGGGGGAAAGAATCTGGAATAAACGCAAACGGGTCACCCATAGCATGGTTCGCAAGTTTCTTCTTGGGAGTTGACGACCGTGGCCAGATAGCCCTGGGAATAGTCTCATGCCGCGCAAGCTGCGGGTCGAATATGCAGTCATGATGCCACCTCTACACTCCGGCCCGCCCCGGGGCCAACTGCGAATATGAACGGAAACGAACCATGCTTGGGTTGACCTTTTTACGAACGGACTTCCAACCACTCACAAGCAGAACCACGGCAACGCCGTGATCTTCTCGTGCAGTTGGAGCGGACGTGGGCAACGGCAAACCACGTAGCCGTGTTTCGCCTCCTTCGACTTCTCAGCCAGGAACGTCAGCAGATGCCGCGCGTCGTTAAGGGCTGGCTTCTCCGTCCACTTCACTTCGATTGGGGTCAACTGGTTGCTATGCTCAATGACGAAATCAACCTCGGCGCCATCCCGTGACCGTTGATGATACAGCTTGCCCTCGCCGAGATATTGCAGGCGTTTCCACAGCTCTGTGCCCACCCATTGTTCAAAAACCGGGCCCGGATTCGCCTGCACCAGTTCCGGCGCCGGGTTTAACCCTGCCGCCGCGTGCCGCACACCCAGATCAAAGAACAAGAACTTTGGCGTGGACAGCAGGTTCTTGCGCGGGCTTTTCGAGTACGCGGGCACGCGAATGCCCACAAACATGTCTTCCAGCAGTTGGTAATAAGCTTTCACCGTCGGCTGCGAGATGCCCGACTCCTGCGAAATGTTCGCATAGTTCAATATCTGCCCCGACGCAACCGCCGCCAGTTGCAGGAAGCGCACAAATGCGCCCCAATCTTTCACCAGCGCCTCACGGCGAATTTCCTCCTCCAGATGCACGAACCCATAAGCCTTCAACAGATCCGCTCGATCCTGCTTGTCCGCAGTCACAATGCCCGGCAGCGCGCCATAAGCCAGCCGCGTCACCAAATCCCACTCCGGAAACGGATTCCTCGCTGACTTACCCTGGCGCCAAGGGAACGGCAAAGGAGAAGTGGCGTAAGCAATTTTCCCCTCTTTCGCCGGGTGTTCGGCCAGCGTCAGCGGATACAAATGGTGCAACAGGCTGCGACCCGGCAACAGGTTCGCGCCAGTCAATCGCAGCTTCCTCGCGGAGCTTCCGCAGAGAACGAAACGCCACCGCGTCTTGTCGGCATCGTAGAGCGATTGCACCCCGTCGAAGATCGCCGGCACCGCTTGCGCCTCGTCCACGAAAACGAACTGCCCCTGTTTGTTCGCCGGCAGGCTCCGGCAGGCTTGAGCAAATTCCCCCGGATGGCCCAGATGCCGCGAACGCTCTTGTGGATCGGTCAGGTCGAAGCGCAGGGCATCTTCCGGAATCAATTGGTTTAACAACGTGGACTTGCCCGTCTGCCACGCTCCGAACAGGAGGTGTACGTAGGGACGGCCAAGCTTCGCCTGCAACTTCTCGGCATACCATCGGTCAAACATGGACTTAAGATATATCGCCTACATCTAACGTCCACTTTAGATTTATCGTCACCGTAAACGGGTCATAAACGGGTAAACGGCTCACCCCATAGCCTGGTTCCCGGATTTGCTTTTGGGAGTTGATGACCGGGGCCGGATGGCCCTGGGCATAGTCTCGTCCCGCGCAAGCTGCGGGTCGAATATGCAGTCAGCTCCGTGCAATCGGTTGGCTATCAACACGCATTGGGATCGCATTGAGGTAGCTTCGAGGACCTTGTTGAGGTTGCCTTCAAAATGTTGCCGCGAGTGAGTTCGACCGTAGTTGGCGCGGAGGGTTAGGTGGAGGGCCTCGATGCCGGGGAAGCCTCGGGTCCGCCAAGGTCTTCCTCCAGCCGCCCGACGACGTCGGCGACGAATTCGTCGAATCCCCAGCCGATACTGTCGCTCATCTGCTCCACGCTCGCCAGCCGACCGCTGAACGCGGGATACAACTCCCGCGCCTCGCCGCGCAACAGGACTGCCAGCTCGTTCAGCGCCGACTCCACGCTGCGGTAGAACCGCTCGTCAATGTCCCCATACTCGCGGGTGAAGCTTGTGCCGTTCTCCACATAGGTCATCAACAGCTCTGCCGTGCCGGGGAGGTTGCCGGTGGCCTTGCGGTAATCGCGGATGGCCTTGCGCGCCTCGCCCAGCTTCAGTTTGCCAAAGCCCCGGGTGGGAAAGAACTGCTCCACGATCTTGCCCCGATACTTCTCCAGGACTTCGCCGCCGCTCTCGTCGGCCTGACAGCGGGCCTGTATGAAGTCGCGGTTCGCGGCGGCAGCTTCGTAAAGGTCCTTCACCAGGGCGAGCAACGCGGCCGGGTCCCAGGTAGTGAGGTGTTGGCGGACCGCGCTCCAGCCGCCGGGCTTCCTGGTGGGTTTCGTGGTTTCAGCGGGCATGGCTTCCGGCTGCCTTTCCCTTCCAGCTTCATAATTCATAATTCCTCTTTAGCCTTCAGCCCTTAGCCTTGAGCCTTATGGGGTTGGCGCAGCGGCCACGATAGCCGAATATCGTAGCGTTGGCTGGCTGACCAGCTAAACGATTTAAAGGTCCCACCCCGGTGACAAGAGCCCATTGGGCTCTCTCGAAAGAGTAGCCGGGGTGGTCATTTTTTGGGGGCTTCATTTCAGTCGGGACATCCTGCTCCGGCTTGGAGCACATCCCACTCGCGGCGCACCGCCGCCTGGACCCGCCGGAACGAGCGCCCATCCTGCGCGTTCCATTTCCGGTAAATCGCCCAGGTGCAATAATCCGCGATCTGGAGGTCCAGGTTCGACTTCGACGCATGATGCAGCACGCGATAGCGCACGGTGGCCGGGAGCATGCCCGAGGGGGACGCCTGGCAACCGACTGATGACTGTGCAATTGTGCCGCCCATGACGTAAAGTCGCGCGAGCATGGGCCGAAATGGGAGAGGTTGAAAGGGGAAAGTGGGGAGGGGAAATTCTGAAATCCTGAAAGGCTGACAAGCTGAAGGCTGACCCGCCTTCGCGTGGCCCCGGCGCGGCAAGGAGCGGAGGGCAGAGGCCAGAGGACGCGCCTGAAAAGCAGAGAGCAGAAAGCAGAAAGCGGAAATGGGACGGCGGAAATCGGTAATCGGCTAGGCGAAGACCTCGACGCGGGTGCGGTAGCCGAGGCGGTCGAGGAGGCTTTCGCAATCATCCCAGGTGAGAACGAAGGCACGGACATCGGCCACGCCAAGACGCGAAACTACAAAGCGGAGGGCGTCCGTATCCTGGTCGGCAAACTCGCCGTCGAGCAAGGCCGTTTCGGCCCAATCCACCAGTTGCGCCAGGGAAAGCTCGTGATGCAGGAAAGCCGTGAGCTTTGCCGCGGCAGTTTGTTTCGTCACTAGCATACCGGCATCCTACACTTTCTGATGGCCTTTATCCACTGGGAATCTCTCGTGAACTTCGACCAGTTTGCCCTGGTCGTCGTAAACCTCCTGGTAGAAGCGCAAGGTGGCTTCCGCGGTGTCCACTTCCTTGAGGTAGCGGGCACGCCAACCGAGACGGCCCGCTACGTCCAGTCTGTGCCGCAACACCAGCCAACACCACTCGAAAGGCTTTTGGCCCTGGCCCAAGGCTACGCCGAACATGCGATGCGCAACATCGGCCATGTCCCGCCCGCGCTCCTGGCCGAGTCGCCTAACGGCCTGATCCAGTTCGTCCCGGACAGCCTAAAGGACGTGCGGGCCAAGGACAGCTTTGCCAATACCGCCAGGCTCGTCTGTCTCGGCTACGAGGTCACCACTGCCGTAATATTACTGGAAGCCTGGATGAAGATGGCCAAGCCGGGCGAGACGCTGGACATGACCGAGGCCCCGTCTGAAGCCTTCGACCGGCGAGAGGTCGTGGTGCTGACCGGCGAAACGGTCCAGCACTGCAGGCAAATGCTCTTGCCCATCATCCGCACCGATGCTGGCGGCTTGTTTGGCTTGGGCGAGCATGTCGGCCCCAAGGTCTACAACTTCGAGGGCCGGTTCGCGCAGATGCTTCCGCCAGAGCAGCCCAATGCTGAGGACAGGGGGTTGGCCCGTGCGATGTTGGCGGCGATGCGGGTCACGAAGGAGCACCTGCGCGGCGATGCGGGGCGGAAATTGAACTGCTTGGTGCGCGGAGGGGGGTAGCTTTATGGTTGGTGCGTTTGGTCTTGCTGGATCATCCCTCCCGCGGTCGACTTATTCTCCTGTGCACTGACACGGAACTGGCCCCCATCTCGATCATTCGCTTGTACGGTTGGCGCTTCAAATCGAGGTCAGTTTCAAGGCCGCTATCCACACCGTCGGCACCTACGCCTACCACTTTTGGATGCGGGATATGACTCCCCTCCGCCGCCGGGATGGCGACCAATATCTCCATAGCAAAAATGAACTCTATCATGTTCAGGTCCGCCGCAAGGTCGCCGCTTACGAACGCTATATTCAGGTCGGCCTCATCTTCCAAGGCTTGCTCAGATACCTCGCGGTATTCTACCACCGTGACGTCTGGCGATTCTTTGGTGGTTGGTTGCGCACCACCAACCACAGCGCTCCTCCTTCCGAGCTCGTCGTCGCTCACGCCCTCCGTGAAGCCTTCCCGTATTTTCTCCTGTCTTTGCCCAAAACCGATTCGTTCAAGAAATTCATTGCCTCGCGATTAACGCCGGAAAGATGCCGCAATCTATGCCTGACCGAGTCGAAACTCACCGCATGAACGTACCACTGTCCAGTTGTTAGAGTGCGTTCACAATTTCTCGCTCTTCAAGTTCAGGCCAGCGCTGTAACAGAGCGCGCGAAATATAGGCGAGATTTCCACGATGCACGACTTTGGCGGTAGAGTTCCAAAGCTTAAACCTAGAGGCTAGCATATCATCAAACCGGAGTCGGTCTCGCTCGCTGTGATACTCGATGTAAACGACATCAATAGAATCAAGAACTGGCCGCAAGTCGCGCAGCACAGACACTTCGCATCCTTCGCAATCTACCTTTAGAATGCACCTGCCGGTGATCAGGCCGCCTAGCGCGGCTGAGGCGCGGCGGATCACTACCTCTTCATAGTTCTCTTCAACGCCCCAACCACGAAAGATAGAATGCTGCAGACAGTGGAACTTACCGAGATAGAGCCTAGTCTGAGTGTCTCGATCTGCCAGTCCAACATTGAAAACTGAGACATGTGGCAAGTGTTTTGTGTTTTCGTAGAGGTAGCGCACGTTGGACGGCGAAGGTTCGAAGCAAAGAATCCGCGCATCTGGATAGTGCGACGCAAAATATACTGCTGTGGCACCAACGTTAGCGCCGATGTCGATCACACAGTCCGGCTGAAGCATGTGCTGAGGCAACAGCGGATACTCGTTACCCAAAAGAATGTTGCGAAGCAACTCCCTAATCCTGTCCGTGTCCGGAAACGACACTTCTAGATGTTGCCCGTCGTTTTCAACGCATAATTGTCCTGTAGCCATACTATGTTATAACTGAGACTGAACTTATAGGAGCTTTGCTGACCGCGCAGTCGGTCATCGATACCACATGGGTGAGGGGGAATTCCTCTTCGTTCGGACGCATGTGGATGGCGGTGCCGAGGTCGCAATGTTGGCGGTCTCGGCGCACGGCGAGGAGGCGGTGGCACCAGCTCGCGGCTGAGGGCCGGCTCCGCGGTTTGAATTCTAGTGATTCACCGCCGCGGGCATCCGTGGCGGTCGGGGATCTGAAACTGCCGTTGTTCAAATATGAAGTTGGATGATTCATGACGGTTTGCTTGTTGTTAAATGACCGCCCCCCCGGCTTGGCCGGTGAGACTCCCAGAGTTTGAGATCTCCGTGAGCCGCTTGAGGATCCATGTTGTGAACCGATCAAGGTGGACAACAGGAGACTCAAGAAATGGACGCATATGTAGGTATTAACCGCACGAATTGAAAATGCAAACACCATGTTGTGTTCATCCCGAAACACCGCCGCAAGTCACTCTATAGTTCGTCGCGTAAGCACCTGGGCAAGTTGTTCTGGGAACTGGCGCAGCATAAAGAATGCGAGATTGGGGAAGGGAGCATGATGGTCGATCATGTGAATATGCTGATCTCAATTCCGCCAAAAGATTTGGTATCGCAGGTGAAGGGATATATGAAGGGCAAAAGCGCCATCCACATTGCTCGTAGCTATGAAGGCAAGCGCAGGAACTTTGCGGGGCAGCATTTCTGGGCGCAAGGGTATTGGGTTTCGACGGTGTGCCATAAGGAGGCGGCCGTTCGGCTGCATATCGAAGAGCAGGAAAAGGAAGACCAACGCCGCGATCAGATGGGACTGTTCGAAGGCGAAGGCCGCTTTGGGCGGCTCCAAGATTAACGCGCTTTGAGCAGTTCATAATTCCAAGCCTCCGGCTTTTCCGGAGGTAATTCACTTTTGGCCAGTTCCGACACTCTGTCCAGGGAGAGCCATACAGCTTGCTTTTCACCGAGTTTGTTCATGTTTCTCGAAGAACCTCCGGGTGGCGTTGGCGATATGGGCTACCTCTTCATCTGCCAGTTCGGGATAAAGCGGCAGCGACAACACGGAGGCCGCCAGGGCGCGGGCATGCGGACAAGCCACAGCCCACGGAGGCAACCGCAGCCGCTGAATCATCGGTTCGTCACAAGCCGCATGAGGATAATGCACGGCGGTTTCCACCCCGTGGCGCTGCAACCACACGCGTAGCGCGTCTCGTTGGCCCGAGCGGACGACGAACTTGTGCCAGTTGCCCACAGTGTCCGGGGCAATCTCGGGTAATTGTAAATCGCCAACTCCTCCAAGGTGTGAATGGTAAAAGGCGGCCAGCCGCTCTCGCTGCCGTTGGCGTTCTGGGAAATGGCGCACCGCGACCAATAGTTGAGCCGCAAGTGGACTCGAAAGCCGGCTGCAGTAGCCGGGCTGCTGGAAGCTGGAGGTCGTTGACTCACGCCCGTAATTGCGAAGCTGCCGAGCATGTTCAGCAAGTGTATCCAGATCGGTGAGGAGCATTCCGCCGCTACCGAAGACGCCGATGACCTTGGTTGGATCAAAGCTGAGGCAACTGGCGTCTCCCAGAGCGCCCGCCGGCAAACCGTCTGAGGACGCCCCAAACGCCTGGGCGGCATCCTCGATCAGGAACATGCGGTGAGCGGCCGCAAAGTCTGCGAAGCGTCGAGCGGAGATGGGTTGGCCAAACAGGTCCACACCGATCAGCGCCTTCGTCCGCTCGGTAACCAACCCTTGGGCTCGTTCCAGGTCCATAAGGCAGGTGAAAGGCTCGACGTCCACAAACACAGGAGTGGCGCCAACCCTGAGAACAGGCACAATCGAGGCCGGAAAAGTCAAAGCCGGGAGGAGAACCTCCGCACTAGGCCCCACTTGGAGCGCCGTTAAGGCAAAAGTTAGTGCGTCAGTGCAAGAGCCCAGTGCAACGGCGTGCTTTCGGCGGCACCACTGCCGCATTAGATCTTCCAACCGCGAGACCGAGGAACCTTGGAATACGGGCTCCGTCGCCAGCGCTTGGTCAATGGCTTGGAGTATTTCGCTCCGGTTGCGCGTGTAGAAGCGACTCACTCCGTAAAAGGGAACGTGCGGGTTCATGCTTCGCGTGGCGGAAACCGATGATGCGGGATGTTGTGAAGACCATCAAGAATGCGAGTCGAGTCCATAGGGCTTTACGATCATATTCTTGAGCAATTCCTTTCGATCCAAGCGAGGCAGCATATCCTCCAACGGGAGGGCCTTGAAACTGCCGTCCCCTCCTACCTCGAACCCGCCGCGCGCCTGCATCGGCTGATCAGGCGGGACCATCAAATCGACCAAGAATGGGCCAGGCGAGGCGAGCACCCCGGGCAGATGAGCAGTCAACTCTTGATAGTTGTTCACGCGGATGGCGGGCACACCGTACGCAGCCGCCACCTTCGTGTAATCGGGCAAGCTGACCCCGGTGTCGGGGTCTACTCCAACATGACGACCGGCCAGGAAGATGTCCTGTGTTTGACGAATCGCAAGGTACCCCCGGTTGTTCAAGACAAAGATCTTTATGGGGAGTTGGTGATGAGCAATAGTCTGCAGTTCCTGTATGTTGAGTTGCATGCTCCCATCGCCAGTGGTGCAGATAACCCGTTGTTTTCCCCGAGAGAAACAGGCGCCAATGCTCTCGGGAAGGCTGGCGCCCATGGCACCGAGGCCACTACAATGAAGCAGCCGTTGGCCGGCTTGGGTTCGGATGGCCTGGAAGCCGATGAAAACGCTCGTCCCGGCGCCGCTGGCGACAATGATGTCGTCTGCCGCCAAATGATCCGACAGAACATCCATGAAGACGTAGCTGTCGATGTAGTCTTGTCGTTCTCGAAGCTGCTTCGGGACCGCATCATACCTGTGATAAGCGGCGCATTGGTCACGCCACGGCTGCCAGTCAGCCCGCGTTTCCGCTGGCCGCCCAGCGTATGTTCGCAACCCTTCGAGAAATGCGCGCGCGTCCGCCGCGATCGGCAAGTCGATTCTCACGGTGCTGTGGACCAAGGTGGCCTGGTCAATGCTTACGACCACGCGTTGCGCCTCCCGGGCGAACGCTCCAAAGAGGGAACCAGTCAAAGGCGGACTCAAATGCGAGCCCACCGCCACGATAAGATCACAATTCTGAACCGCTAGGTTTGCTCCCCGTTGGCCGAAAAACCCTATTCTGCCGAAGTTTAACGGGTGGGTCGAAGGCATTATATCTGCGGCCGTCCAGGTGCAAACGAAGGGGATGGCCAAGGATTCGATCAGGGCAGCGCATGATCTCTCCGCGCGCGCCAAACGCACCCCGTAGCCCACCAAGAGCAGGGGTCGGCGAGCACGGGCAAGTAAGCGCCAGCATTGGTCAAGCTCCTCCAAGGTGGGAGTAGTTTTGACGTTGGGAATCCGTTCAGCCGAGGAATCGAAGGTTGATAGCCGAGCCGGATCGATGTTGGCCGATTGAAAGTTCACGGGAATATCGAGCCACACCGGCCCCGGGCGTCCCTCTTGCGCGAAGTAGAGCGCTTTTTCCAAGTGATAGAGTAGACGCTCGGGCGACTCAATCGTGATGGCATATTTGGTGATCGATTCCACCATTCGCACGATGTCCAATTCCTGCCCTCCCACCTGTCGAAGCGGCCTGCCGCGAATCGATTGCTCTGAGGACACCTGGCCCGAAAGAAAAAGGCAGGGAATCGAGTCGAGCCAGGCGGAAGCCACGCCGGTGAGAGCGTTGGTTCCACCCGGTCCCGTGGTGACCATGGTCGCTCCTAGGGCGTTTCGGCACCGTGCATACGATACGGCAGCGAGGGCGGCGGACTGTTCGTGGTGGCAAAACACCGGAGCCACCCTCCCGCTTCGCGCGGCCGCATCGAAAACGCGCACGGTGGGACCACTGTTAAGTCCGAACAAATGGTGTATGCCGAGATCCGCCAATTGGTTAACCAAGTATTCGGAGAGGTTCATATGTTTAGAGCAGATTGACTTCCCGTCCACCGCTCACCATCATGGGCTCGCGTGCGACGTAACCCGCGGCCCAACCCCGTTCGTAGACGAGATCGACAGCCGTGAACGAGACGCGCGACGCTAGCGCCAAGAGGCAAAGACATATGAGCGCCGACAAATGGAGACTTGATGGCAAGCTGGCTCTGGTCACCGGGGGGACGCAGGGCATCGGACTCGCGACGGTGCGAGAGTTCCTGGCCCGAGGAGCGCACGTTGTGGTGGTCGCACGAACCGCAGAAGATCTTGAGCGGCAAACCGGCGAGTACAACGGGCGTGAACAAGTCGCTCACTCCGTGTGCGCGGACGTTTCGACCAGCGAAGGACGAAAGAGAATAGCTGTGGCTATCAGGGACTTGGGCGGCATTTTGCACGCCCTCGTTAACAACGTAGGCGTCAACACTCCGCAACCCGCTGTTGACGTCCGGCTGGAGGATTTCGGTCGAATCATGGCTACGAACGCCGAGGCCGCCTTTGATCTTTGCTGTCGAGCCCAACCGTTCCTTAAGGCCGCCCATGGTGGCGCTGTCGTGAATGTCGCCTCGATTGCCGGGGTTCTCGCCGGCCGCACCGGCGCGCCTTATGCCATGAGCAAAGCGGCCCTCATCCACATGGCCAAATGCTTGGGCGTCGAATGGGCGTCCGACCTCATCCGGGTCAATTCGGTCGCCCCGTGGTTTACTCGCACACCGCGCTTGGAGCGTAAATTGGAAAATGCCGAGTTCATGAGGGCGGTGTGCAACCGGACACCCTTGAGGCGGTTGGCCGAAGCGGAGGAAGTGGCGGCGGCGGTGGTGTTTTTGTGTTTGCCTGCTGCCTCGTATATCACTGGCCATTGTCTGCTGGTCGACGGCGGCGCAACCCATTACGAGTTTTGAGGTTGCTCCGTAAGAGCCGCCCGCAGATTGTACTCGGAACCGTTTCATTGGAGGGGCGAGTTCATCCATTCGGAAAGGCTGTGGAGCATGCGGTTGCTCGAATAGTCCAGGGCTCGGAGCCGCGCCGCCTCAGACATCGCGAGGCGCTCGGCCGCTGTCAGGGAGTAGAAGTCGAGCAGCGAGCGCTGGATGCCGTTGGATATCTCGGCGGGCTCGCATGAAATCAGGTATCCGATGTCATACCTCCCCAGTCGGGTCCCGCCAAAGATGTCGCGCGGGCCGTCCGTGTCGGTAGCGATGACCGGCTTCCCCCGAGCCAAAGCCTCTACAACCACCAGCCCAAAGGGCTCGTAAAGGGAAGGGACTACGATGATTTCCGCCTCGTCCACTTTCTGCACCACCTCAGTGCTTGGCACCCATTCTCTAAAATCGAGCACGGTGTTCGACTTCGCAGCGGCCAGTTCTTCCAGTCCCCTGAGGTAAGCTTGCCGCGCGGTTTGCCGCAGTGGTAGCTTGCCCCACAGGAAGAAAGCTCGTTCGGGCATTCTCCCCGCTACCTGGAGGAAGTGTTCGAAACCCTTCTCAGGAGCCACGCGTCCCCAGGCAGCCACTCGTCCCGGTTGGGTTGGTCTTGTCGGTGGGCAATAGAACTCATCACTAATGCCAAGCGGGATTATCCTCGAGTTTGCAGCAAACTGCGCGTGCGCCTGGGACGGGTCTGCGGGAACTTCTATGTCCCATGCTTTGGCCAGCAGGCGCACTTCGGCGGCGATCGCGGGGTCCCGCAGCAGGGCGATGCGGTCCGCCATCTTCCGCCAGGTTCCGCCTGAAATCGCCTGGACTCGCTTACTGGCGATCAAGGAAAGCACTTCCAACGCCCGAATCTGCGAATATCGCGGATGTCCGAGATCGTTGAGCACCTGCAGCCCATCCGTCTCCAAGAGATAATAAGCGCTCACGGAGGCATACTCGCTCAGGCCGGCGGCCAGTAATGGCTCGAAATACAAGCCATGGAGAAACACCGTCCAGTCGCACGCGTAGCGCAAATGGATTTCCTCCAGCACCCCGCGGCAGAAAGCTTCCCGGCGCGTAAACCGCTCTAAGTCTGATCCGTCGTTGTAGGTGTCGATCGCCGATGAATCCGCCACCTCGATTCGTACCACGGTCAAGTACCCGCCCGGAATTGCAAGGACTTCCGACGCGGAGCGCCCCTTTGAGCGTAGCGAGAGCCACACAACCTCCCATCCTGCCGACGCCTGTGCCTGCGAGAGGTTTAAGACCGCTACCCCTAGCCCCCCGAAAAGTCGGGTGGGTTCCTGAACGCAGACGTGGATCGCTTTATTCATCATAATACGAGTTGATTTTCTTTTCCGACGCCCAGCACATCTGCCGCTGCGCCTATGCAAAGCCAATGGTCATGAACCGGTGATGCGGATTGCCCGGCCGATCGACGCGAAGACTACCCTCAAACAAAACCTCGGAGATTGGCAACTGCCGCGTCAATTCGCCCGCCGATGACACTCGAGCGACGTGATCTGGATCAACCAGATCCGTGGATTGGAGCACCACCAAAGTCCCCTTGGGGATGCGCTCAAACCAGGTTCTCTTGCCGAGGTGCTCGCACGCCGTGTTGATCAGGACGTCGGGCTTTGGGGAGTGATACAATTGAGGGTGCTGGAACTCCACGGTGTCGATGTCTGCTGTCAAAGCTCGGAACCTTCCATTCTGAGCCGACCAAGCTGCGTTGACAGCGTTGGCGATTTCTGTTGCTCGCGGGTCGATGTCAAAGCTCCTCACGATGCCGATCTTCAAACGGGACCGCACCAAGAGCAAGAGCGCGAGTACGCCATACCATCCCGGAGCCATCCACACGGTCAGATCCGCTGCGAACCGATTCTGCAGGAGTTCCAGTTCGCCACACAACCAAAGTTTTGACTGGATCTGGCTTTCGGACCAGGCATCGAGATCTACCGTTTGGGAAGGTTTCATGGGGTGTGAATGTATTGTAGCTGCTAGTTAATCAAAGACATTGGCGACATTGTTGCTGGTTGGGATTGCTTCGGGCGAATAGCATGTGCTCCTGGGTTTTTCCCGCTACGCGAACTTCACGCGCCGGAGGACGTTCCAACGCCCGTATAAATAGGTCGACACAACGACCAAACCCAGAACGGCCCAAGCGCTCATCCACATCAGTTTCGTTTCGCCGGGCGACATGTCAAACGGGCTCGGAACACGGTCCCGTAGAATCGTGGGTACCGCCAAAACCGCTTGCGACAGCTCGTACATCATCTGCTTCACCGAAGTGATCCGTGCCACGAGCAATCCCCGCTCTTCTGGAGCAGGCCCTCCGGCCCAATCACGGTGGTTCTGGATCAGGATGTTCAGTCGGTTGTCGGCGGCGAACACCAAGTAGTAACAAACCCCAAAGCTCACACCTATCAGCAAGGGATGCTGCTGCCAAAGGACCAGGAGGGAAAGCGGGATGGTCAGCAAAATGACCCAAGCAAAGCGCACGGGCGTTGCGGGCACGAAGTGCCCAGCCAGGAACTGGCCAACGCCGCCAGCCAGCATCCATGCCCCCACCAGCGCGAGGCCCGCGGCTGGGTTCTTCGGGTATGCTGCGGCCGCTTTCGAGAAAAGCTCGCCGAAGGCCCAGACAGACCCAGACGTAATCATGAGGGACCAGACCATGGGCATCAAACCAGGAAAGGAGTTCGAGTAGCGCCAATTGTCTCTGTACTCGCGCCACAAGCTCTTGCACTCTCTAGGCTGACGGGCGGTTTCGCTTCCGCTGCCCTGGACCCCAACTCGCCAGACCAGGAAAGCGTACGCGCCGCTCCCAAGCGACGCTAGCATATAAGGCACCTGGGGTGCCAACCCACCTACCCTGCCGGCGAACGTCAAGCCAATCCCCACCGCCGCCCCCGCACCCAATACGCGGGCAAGGCCGGCCAGCACCCCGTCGAGCTTCACGGCCAGAGCAGCGCTTTCCATATCCGCGAAAACCGAACGGCGCAGGCCAGCCACCGCGTTCCCAGTGTACTCTCTGAACACCGCGTCGAGGACTCGGTTTAGGGCCACCAGCATCACGTACGGCCAGACCCCAATGACCGAGCTCAAAAGATCGAGCAGCACGAAGACCCAGGGCAAAACGATAGCAACCCCGAGCGAGCCCAAAGCAACCCATTTTAGACTAAAACGGGCAATCGCCTTGGTCGAGGACGCCCCAAAAATCGGCAGACCCGGTATTATCCTGCCGAACATCAATAGAAGAAGCCCAAGCAAACCGCCGGTGCTGCGGACCACGGCGATGAACAGCGCCAACGTCATCACCCAGCGAGACATTTGGGAAACGAACAGGCCGAAGGCCAGGCGGCGGTAGTCCGGGCTCCCTAGACAAAGCTGAGAGTAAACCTCGATAGCTTGTCCGAAATGAGCCACAGGCGAACTCGGCTCGCCGCTCGCCAGCGGCGCGCCCCCTTGGAGCCACCGGCCTAGGCGCGCACAGACAGAAAGCACCCCGATCATAGCGGCCCTCCACCTTCCGCAATTGGCTCGCCCGCTAGGCCGGCAGAAGCCCGAGCCGGGCGCGCCAGGCCGCCTAACCACGACGTCAGCCTCGCGTTCACCTCGGTCGCCGCATCCAACATCAAATAATGACTCGCCCCGGGGATCTCATCATGCTCCGCAGGTGGCGAGATAGCACGCAGGTATTGCACGTAATCTCCGCCAAACCAGTCGTGGCTCAAGGAGGACGCGAGCGAAAGCAACGGACTCTCAATGGTCGGGATCTTCTCAAACCCAGCGGCAACGCGCGCGTACATAATCTCACTCATGCCCACTCGGAGCGCCCGCGGGACCGCATAGCCTGCGGCAATTATTCTCGCCGTTTCGGGCTCAGTAAACTTGCCGCGAAGCAGGCGCCTGACAAAATGAGCGAGACGGACGTCCTCGACGTCCTCGCGGGCCTCCCGCAGCCGCCGGTCGACCTCCAGTTGGTCGGGCAAGGGCTTCAGAGGCTGATCCAGCACGACAACACCGGCCAACCCGGGGATCTTTGAGGCGGCGAACATGGAAATGAAGCCGCCGTAACTGTGGCCGATCAAGACCACCCGCGACAGGCCGAGGCGTTCACAGAACGCAGCGATGCTGTCGGTGAGGCTGGGCAGGCTTAGCTGGTCGGGACAGACCGGGTCGCTGGCCCCATGACCGGGAAGGTCGAGAGCGAAGCTGAGCCCCGGAAGGGTTCCAAGCTGCCGTTCGAAGAATCGCATATTACATCCCCAGCCGTGAATAAGGACAAGGGCTGGCTGACCCGCCCTCGTCACGCCGGCGCGCCGGAAGGCGATCCGGCCCAGAGGGCCGGCCACGGTCTCTACGGCAATCCCGGACAGTCTCGCCGCGGGGTCGATCAGAAAATGAATCGGATCCTTCATACAGAATGCCTTTGATGGTTGTTCGTCACTCATGGAATCGCGGTTCAGTTTACTGCGAGGAACCCACACCTTTGGATGAACCCTGCCCGCATCCTTGAGGGGATTCTGCGGGAACTTTCGCAAGCGCCGAGGTAGCAGTCTCGCCGGCTGCGGGCTGGCTTCGATCGACGCTCCTGGCAGTGGCCCGGGCTGCCTCGAAGATGGCCCGAGCCTTCTCAAGGCCGGCGACAGGATCCTGGGGGCTGAGGGGATAAATCGGACAGAGAGAGTTGATTTCGCCGTCGAAAGTTCCGTGTGCCTCGTAGGTTAGAAGCGCGCAAGACGAGCGGTGACACTGAGCTCGGACGGGACACTTTAGACAGAAATCCGCCTGGCGATAAAAGCGCATCTTGTTGAGGAGCGGAGAGGAGGCCCAAAGCTGGGCCAGATCGAGACCATCCTCCAAAGTGCCGACTTTAGCCCGGTGACCCGGGCAGGGCAATATGTCGGCCTCTGCGTTGATATAAAGATACCGACGGGCACACGCACAAACCTCGAGTTGCGACGATGTTCCGGCCCCGCTCGCCACGAAGTCGAACCAACCGGGAAGCAGCTTCAGTTTGATCTCGGGGTAGATCGCTCGAAGCCCACAGACCTGGCCGCCGACCCGCAGCAATTCCTCTGGAGAGAGCATAAATTGCTCGTGAGGGTTGCAGTCCCCGAGCGGCAAATAGGGTCTGAGATCCAGCTCCGAGCAACCGGAGCCAGCCAGAAATGCCACGAGCGCCGACACGTCCGAAACATTGGCGCGGCTGATTGTGGCGCGGGCCTTGACCGTTACCCCCCGCTCCCGAAACGCCCGCAATCCAGCCACAGTTTTGGGGAAGGATCCTCTGGGGTACGACTGCTCGTGTACCTCGGCGCACGACCCGTTAACCGTAACCCGAGCCCAGGTCAGGCCAGCCCGCGCAAGCCTATCCACAAGGCTGGGCGACGCCAGTGTAGCGTTGGTAAAAATCCCTGTCTCTGTCCCACGCGAGCTACAATAATCGAGCAACTCTACCAACGCGTCAGGCACCACCAGAGGCTCGCCGCCCGTCAGGATGAGGAGCCGCACCTCCACCAGCGCGAGCAGTTGCCGAATCAACCGGCCCGCATCGAGCGTCGTCCTCGCCGACGAGTCTGCTTGGCTGCAGAAGGAACACGACAGGTTGCACAATCGAGTAAGCTGAGCCTTTACCCAGTCAAGCGGGTAGTCACCAGCGCTGATTCTTTTGGGATTCATGGACGAGGCAAGTTGAGGGATCTGATGATTCAATTTCCGCCAGGACAGCTGCTAGCTCCCCGCCGAGGCAAGACCGCCCGATTCCGCCTCGCCGGGCGCCCGGCCCCGAACAGGGCAGCCCGGAGCCGTCGCCAAAATTCGCCCTGACCATGTCCGGCTGCCGGCTGGAACGCCGGCGGCCGCGCAGCAGGAGCCGACGACGCGCGTCACCAGAGCGCCGCAGGGGCTTGCGGCTGCCGAACAGGGGCGGCAGGGGCGACCGCCGGCCGCCAGTCGCGCAGGCGCGGCGGCTGCCCCCCGTGCTGGAACGGCAGCCGCAGCAGCCCGCCCCACTTGATACCAGCGCAAGCCGGACCGGACGCCCTGGCCTCGCCCGCGCCCTTTCCGGCGAACGAAGCCGTTCGCCGAAGACCGGGCGGTCGGCCGCAAGTCGACCTTCACGCAGGCTCGGTCCGCCTCGAAAACGCCCCGTTCCGCGTTTTGCCCGAAGCGGAAGCCGAAGCAGGCGGCCCGGCTGTCGCCGGCCGCGAAGCGGCCGCTCCGCGAGGTGCCGGAAATCGAAACGTCCTGAAGCCGCATCCCCGCCCGATCCCCTGCCATGACTCCCGTCAGGTTGCCTTCAGCCCGCCCACCCTTCACAGCGCCACGCGCCCGGCCCGCCACACGCAAACCCCAAGTTGCGCCGGAGAGCTCACAGCCGGTAAGGCGGAACGAAGAAGTGCTGCCGACCCAAGCGGCGCTGCAGCGCTCAGCTTCACCGGCCGCGGGCCTTCCACCGCCGCAAAACCGGCGTTCCCAAACCAGTAGCCGACGCAAATCGGCAGCCACCACGGCAGCCCGGTGGCCGACAGTTAGGGACAAGACCAAGCGCTCAAGGCGAATCGGCGACGCCGACGGCGGAGAATGCCTCGGAGCTCCAGCTACCAAGGCTGTTTCGCTGGCGTTTCGCCGCGCCTGACGTTGGACTTCGTTTCGCATCGCTTTTCTTTCTCTTCAGCTTTTCTTGGCTTCCGGCGCCAGCCGACCTCGCTAGGCCGCCGACCCTCGCCACCAGGCGCCCCATGCTCACCGCGAGGCGCAAAGGCAGCATCCTATGAGCCCGCGAGAAATGGAAGGTTTTTGGATGCAACACGGTTCAGCACGGATCTGCTTTCGGCTCCTTGGGAGGGGAAGGGTTCACAGCCGAACCCGGCCGCCCGCCCGCACTCCGGTCCCTACCGGCCCCGCTGCAGAACGCGCCGCTCGACACGCTCCTCGCTGAGAATTTGCCGTCCTCCCTATGCCTACCGTGACCCGCGGTTCGGAGGAGGCGAAACCTCGTCCTGACGACACAGCAATCCAAACCAGCGCGCCCCTCGGTTTGCGCAAGCGAATCTTTCCACATACCATGTGGAGAAATGACTAGCCGTGCATAGCCAGCCGAGCCTCGCAAGCCACCGCGGTCATCGAAGATGCTTGGGCCGGCTTGCGCAATCTCACAGGTCTGAGCAAACCGCCACACCCCAACAGAGGTTTTCACAAGTCCTTTGGTAACAACTGGTGGCGAAATTGCTGATTTAAAAACATCTCCGCTGGGTTTTTCTCCAGGCTGTTTTCTGGTAGGTGTTGGCCAGAAAGGGCTCGTGCGATGGATGATCTGAACTTCCCGGGATGGCGGCCAGAGCGGTCGATCCAGGTGGTTGAGGCCGATGGGCTGACGCGGGTGCTCGTGAACGGCCAGCTCTATATGAGTTGGCGGTCAGGAGACGAAGCGTGCGTTCGCTTGGCCATTGTGCAATTGCACCAATGCGGGTTGGCAACGGAGCAAGATTTGGCGGAGGCGTTCGGACGGCACGTCACCACGGTGCAGCGGTACCTGAGGGATTTCGCCGACGAGGGAATGGAGGGCTTGGTGTCGGAGCGCCGGGGACCCAAAGGCCGGTGGAGCAGACCCCGGGGTTGCGTGGAAGCATTTTGCTGATCGTGTTGCGGGAATGGGTTTGGGGACTGGAGGCGATTCAACAGCGATTGATGGAAGCCTGGCCAGAGGCGGTGAGCAACTGGACAAACTGCCGCCGGAGATCCGCTTTGACGAGGCTCACGCTGGGGAAAAACTGCTGAAACTCAACCACCAGAAGAAGCGGTTTCAGGATCGCCTCAAGGTGTTTGTCTGCAAACCTAAAAGCCGAAATGTGCCGACTGCTCTTAAAGCACTATGATCGGAAGAAGGAGGTCGTGCCTGCGCTGGAGATGATGCTCGCGCGAACGGGCTATGTGAAATTGGAGGGACGACAGTTGGAAGTCACCTTGATGAGGTTTACGAATCGCGAGATCGATTATGCCGCCCGGCACCTATGCGAGGACCTCAACCACATGCAACCCTAAACCCTGGATAAATTTCGCTTTCCGATCCACTACCGCGTTCAGTAGTCATCTCAGCAGAGATTTTCTTAAAACCCGCGAAAAGGTGGCGGTTTGCTCAGACCTCTGAATCTTGTTCCAGGGCTTCCCCAAGCGGTCCTCCTCATCCTGGATGCACGCTCCAGCCGCCACCGTCGGGGTCATTTCGCGCGCGCCTCCTGGCGCTTCCTGAAGGCCCAGGCCGCTCATGAAGTTGCCGCCAGCCCCGATTTGTTTGAGTCGCCGCACGAGCTTCTTGCCACCGTGCTCCACGAGGCGGCACACGCGCTGCTCCATGAGCGCTCACAATCGGGTGCGGGTCCGATGGCTATATCATCTCAAGGTGTTCCGCGACTGCTGCAGAGAGGATCTCGGATTGAGATGCGAATTCATGAACGGCCGCTATGGCTGGGCGCTAGCAAGTTGGCCAGAGACTGGGGTGCCGGAGCGCTACGCCAAGGTTCTCGAGAAGCTCGAAAAGTGAGCTTCCGCTGGGGACAGACTCCCAGCTTGTCAAGCCGCGAAGCCCACCGAAGCGGTCCCAGGCGCATTCGCGAGTTCCTGGTACGGAGTCCCGGCTTTAGCCGGCGAGGGCCAGGATTGGCAAGCCAACGGGCAGGGCGGTGGCGCG
>CAIWJG010000191.1 GCA_903912925.1 uncultured Verrucomicrobia subdivision 3 bacterium
ACTCGCCGACGCGGTCGGCTTAGGCAAGACACTTGAAGCCGGCATTCTACGTGCGGAGTTGGTCGCGCGCGGCAAGGCCAATCGCATTCTCGTGGTCACACTAAAGAGCATGATGGCGCAGTTTCAGAAGGAAATGTGGAGCCGCTTCACCCTTCCGCTGATCCGCCTCGACTCCGCCGGCCTTCAGCGCATTCGCGCCAACATCCCCACGCATCACAATCCGTTCGATTACTACGACAAAACCATCATCTCCATTGACACACTCAAACAGGATTATCAGATCCGTCCGTTGCTCGAAAACTCCCGCTGGGATGTTATTGTCGTCGATGAGGCCCACAATGTTGCCGCCCGGGGCCGGCGCAGTCGTGCCCGGGTTTCACCTCGAAGGACCTTTCGTGGCCCTGGGAGGCGCGGCCTGCCCTACCCTGCCGGGAGATGTCGCCTTGCTCGACGACCTTATTGCGGCCTGCGGGGGCCATGTTTCGGTTATGTCCATCAGCCCCGAGCAGAAGGGCATTATCCCGGTGATCCAACGCTTGCGCGAGCGGAACATCGTCCCGTTCATCACGCACACCCGCGCAAGCGTGGAGCAGACCGAGGCGGCGATCGACGCCGGTGCCCGGCATGCGACCCATTTCTACGACGTGTTTCCGGTGCCAGAGGAGACGGAGGCCGGCGTGCGACCGGTGGGAGCGGTAGAGGCGATCCTGGCCGACCCGCGGGCGAGCGTGGATTTCATCGGCGACGGCGTTCATGTGCATCCGACGGCAATCCGGGCCGCGGTTGCAGCCAAGGGATGGGAGCGGGTGATGCTAATCACCGATTCGAACATCGGCGCGGGGCTGCCGCCCGGCGAACACGACACGCCCTGGGGATACCGGGTCCGGGTAGCGCCCGGGGATGCCGCGCGCCACGCCACCAAGGGCTTCCTGGCGGGAAGCGCCTTGACTATGGACATTGGAATGAAGAACCTGCTGCGCTGGCTGGCACCAGCCTTGACGCCGGCGCAAATCTGGGCCTTGGGCACATTGAACCCAGCCCGCCTGCTGGGGTTGACGAACAAAGGGCGGATCGCGCCCGGAGCCGATGCGGATCTGGTTCTGTGGGACGAGCAAGTGAACGTGGTGAAGACTTGGGTTGGCGGCCAATGCCGCTTCCCCCGCAACGAGACCTTATGAAAGAATTCAAGTTCAGCCCGGCGGCCTTCATTCCCTTTCGCGACCCGAAAACGGTCGCACGCGTCCGGAAGATCAAGCGCAAGGACATCGCCCGGCATTGGAACCCGGATTTCCGCATCCAGGGTCTGCCGGATGCCGATATTGAGTTCCTGTGGATCACTGACATGTTCCACCGCATCCAGCAAGCTGCCGAGGCGCGGCGGCCGGTGGTGCTCATTGCCCCGAATCCGTGGCCGTCCTATACGAAGGTGGCTTACCTGATCGACAAGTTCCGCGTGAACTGCCGGCACCTCCATACCTTCAACATGGATGAGTATGCCAACGAACACGGGGACATTGCGCCGGAGACTTGGCCGCTCGGCTTTGCCTACGGCCCCGACGCCAAGCATCTGGGCATCTTTGTGAACGCGAGCCTGCCCACAGGCACGAATGTCGAGCTGGGGTATGAGTATC
>CAIWJG010000192.1 GCA_903912925.1 uncultured Verrucomicrobia subdivision 3 bacterium
CTGCAACGACGGCTCGACGACGATAGCGGCGGTGCTGACCGGCACGGGTCCGTGGAACGTGAGCTGGTCCGACGGCACCAATCAGAACGGGGTGGTGGCCAGCCCGGCCACGCGCAACGTCAGTCCATCGGCGACCACCACCTACACGGTGACCAATCTGACGGATGCCAACTGCACGGCGCAGGCTACGGATCGGACCGGCAGTGCGCTGGTGACGGCAGACGCGCGCCCGACCTCGGTGGTTAGCGGCAGCGCGGCCATCTGCAACGACGGCTCGACGACGATAGCGGCGGTGCTGACCGGCACGGGTCCGTGGAACGTGAGCTGGTCCGACGGCACCAATCAGAACGGGGTGGTGGCCAGCCCGGCCACGCGCAACGTCAGTCCATGGGCGACCACCACCTACACGGTGACCAATCTGACGGATGCCAACTGCACGGCACAGGCCGCGGATCGGACCGGCAGCGCGGTGGTGACCGTCAACCCGTTGCCAACGCCCTACATTGTGACCGGAGGTGGGGTGTACTGTGCCGGCAGCGCCGGGGTGCTGGTTGGTTTGAGCAATTCGCAAATCAACGCGACTTACTATCTGAATCTCGGTGGGGTTGATACCGGGACGCCAGTGGCAGGCACGGGTTCTGCGATCAGCTTTGGCAACCAGACCAACGCGGGCACCTATACGGTCGCCGCCACCAACGCGACTACCAGTTGTCGCTCCGATATGATCGGCAATGCGATTGTGACGGTGGGCACCACGCTGCCTTCGATCACCTGGTATATGACCAACGTGCTGGTGTCGGCGGACACGAACTGCCAGGCCTGGATGCCGGATATCACGGGGACGAACTACATACTCACGGTGGACACATGCAGTTCCGTGACAGTGACGCAGAGCGTGGCGACCAACGTGCTGCTGAGCCTGGGCACGAACGAAGTGGTGCTGGGGGCCTTCGACGCTGCTGGCAATGTGGCTTATTGCACCAACTACGTTTTGGTGGTGGACACGACGCCGCCGGTGTTGACGTGCGCCACCAACAAGACGGTTGAGTGCGGCAGCGTCTGGAGCTTTGACCCGCCCGCGGCCTTCGACACATGCAGCGGAACCAATGTCACTGTGAGCCTGATCGGCACCAATGCCATCGTGCTCAGCCCGTGCCAGACCTTATGGGAAGGGCGGTGGCAGGCGACCGATTACTACCGCAACAGCAGTGTGTGCACGCAACTCGTGATGGTAGTGGATACCACCCCGCCGCTCTTGACCTGCGCCAGCAACAAGACGGTTGAGTGCGGCAGCGTCTGGAGCTTTGACGCGCCTGCGGCTTCCGACGCGTGCAGCGGGACCAATGTGACCGTAACCTTGGTGGGAGTGGTCACCAACGGGACGTGCCCGGAGGTGTTCACGGCGACCTGGGTGGCCCTTGATGTCTGCGGGAATACCAACACTTGCAGCCAGAGCGTTACCAATCTGGATACCACGCCGCCAGTGTTGGTCTGCGCGACCAACAAGACGGTCGAGTGCGGCAGCGTCTGGACCTTTGACCCGCCTGCCGCTTCGGACGCGTGCAGCGGGACCAATGTGACCGTGACGCTGGTGGGAGTGGTCACCAACGGGACATGCCCGGAGGTGTTCACGGCGACCTGGTTGGCCCTCGATGCCTGCGGCAACACCAACACTTGCAGCCAGAGCGTTACCAATGTGGATACCACGCCGCCGGTGCTGGTCTGTGCGACCAACAAGACGGTCGAGTGCGGCA
>CAIWJG010000193.1 GCA_903912925.1 uncultured Verrucomicrobia subdivision 3 bacterium
CTTGGCCCCATGTAACCTTTGCAACTCATTTAACCCATTTAACTTTTTGGTTGCGGCTTGGCCGCGCTGCGCCTCTGCACCTTTGCACTGCTATATCCCGCTTTGCTCGCCGGCGGCGAAGATTTTACGCCGAGGCGCAGAGATTCGCCGAGAGTTCTTTTTCTCTGCGTTTCTCCGCGTTCCTCTGCATCTCTGCGTTAAGCCCAGTTGGGTCTTGGCTGCGGCTTGGCCGCGCTATGCCTTCGCGTTGGTTCAACTGCAGATGCCAGTTCGGGACAAGCCGCCAAACCGCTACGACCACAGATGTGGACAAATTACGAGGGGAATTAAATCCGTAACAATTCCCGCCGGTCGCCACGGCTCAGGACGTGATACATCGCCCCAGGATACTCGAGGCGCAGCTTGCGCGGCATGTCGGCACCAGACGAGGCTCGAACCACCGTCAGTTCCCAAAACGACCGAAGCTATGGTCTGCCCCCGTTACGAAGCCAAGAGAATCTGGACCGGATTTTAGGCTGACCTTTGCCCTGCTGATGGCTTATTGACAGCCTCGCCGTGAGAATTTAGGCTCTGCCGTACATGAGTGCGATTGCAAGACATCTGGATGCGAAGCTAAAGCTCTGGCGTGCGCCGACGGCTCACAAAGTTGAACAACTCGTCGCGGACATCATTGCCCTTGCCGATTGGGAAACCCTGGTCATAGCACCCCCGCGCAAAGCGGCGGCGCGCAGCCGCGACACCTTCCTCACGGACAAGAAAGTGTTTCGCGGACATACGCCCCCGGATCTGGCGGCCAACCACGACCGCTATCTTTACGATTGACCCAGATGATCTTCGTTGACACGGGTGCATTCCTCGCACGCTACCTTCCCAACGACCAGCACCATAAAGCCGCCACCGCGCTTTGGGCTAAGATTCGCACCACCCACGAGCGCTGCCTCACCAGCAACTTCGTGCTCGACGAAACTTTCACCCTGCTGGCCCGTCGTGCCAGCTATGCCTTTGCTGCGGAAAAAGCTCGACTCATTTACGCCTCCAGCGCACTGGAAATCCTCCGCCCGGATGCGCGGGTGGAACTGGCCGCCCTGGATTGGTTTGCAAAGTTTGCAGACCAGGAAGTCAGCTTCACCGATTGCGTCTCCTTTGCGCTCAGGCGCGAAGCGGCCCTCCAAACGGTGTTTTCATTCGACTCGCATTTCGATCGCGCTGGCTTCAAGAAGTGGCAATGACCGACGATGCAGTGATGTCCGCCCTCCCGGCGGGGGGGGGAACCCCTTTATCACCCCCTTTACCGCCCTTGGTGAGAGCTGCGGCTCAAGGCGTAACCACTTCCAGCTCAGGTGCCGTATGGGCAAAGTGCGAAGGATTGCGCGTGACGATGCGTTTGGCCCCTTTGCGTCGGGCAAAGGTTGCATGGAGTGAATCGTAAATGCCACCCCCCATGACACCACGCTGCCGAGCTTCAGAAATTGCCGTTTCGTAGTCCGCCAGCGACAATGGGTCAATCTGGACAACCGCTCTCAAACCCAACGTCAGTTCAGCGGCTGCCTCGCTTGGGACCTTATAGAAACCGGTGAGCGTGGCAAACGTTTCCGCCAGCGCGTGGGCGTCGCTGACTGGGTTTGCGGCTTCCTGCAAAGCGCGCAGGCAAGCCGCGTGTTGCGGATGTTTCTCCAGCAAGGCTCCGACCAGCGCGGAGGTATCCAGAAAGGTCATCGCTCGTAGTGACGCACGATGTCCACGGCTTCTTCAACTGGCGTGGAGGGCACCTGGCCGGTCCAGGTCTTGAGCTTCCCGCGTTTCACGACCTTGCCCCGATTGGGCTCAACTTCCAAGACCAAACGCCCTGGTGCAGCCGAGACTTTAAGCTTCTGGCCCCGCAGTATGCCCGCAGCGTGGCGCAGATCGCGAGAAAGCACGATCCGGCTAGATGCATCCAATCTAACGGTGGCTGTCATGCCACAACTATGGCGCATTCGTGGCATGATTGCAAGCCGAGTAGTTTGCGGAGGGTTGAACCTAA
>CAIWJG010000194.1 GCA_903912925.1 uncultured Verrucomicrobia subdivision 3 bacterium
CTCCATTTGGTTCGGCCCAACGCGCCCACTCCTGTTACCCGCCGCCGGGCGGCGCCAAACCCATCATAAAGGCATTTTCTGTGTCGCCACGCCCATTTGTGATGGTTTTAGATCAAGCTCAGGTCGATCCCAGCCCAGCTCCGCAAGGCTTTTCTCTTCTGGGACGGGCTCTATCTATGCTATGCGCCATTCCGGCCTGTCCCCAGAACTGGTGACTAGCGGGGGACAGCGGGTCTGGTAAGGTTACAGCGTGTTAACGATGTAAGTGTGTTACATCGGAAGAGAATTTGAGATTGTTCTCAATGTGGAATGTGTCAGGAAGGCCGGGTCAAAAGCCCGGCTTTACTGTGTACGGGTGGAGCGAAAGGCAGCGCGACCTGATGGAGATCAAGGCGCTCGCCACCAACCGGCGCGAGAAACCGAAACAGGCAAAGCAGCCTACTTGAGCAGCGGCCTGAGGTGCTTGATGGAGCGCTCGGCCTGCTCGACGGTGCCGCACTCCACGGAGAGCACGATGTCGCGCGGGCAATCTTTGCGGATGATCTGGATGACCTTCTTCCAGTCGATGACGCCGTCGCCGCAGGCGCACCCGACCGGCGTGCCCGTGACTTTGCCCCGCTCGGTGCCGGATTGCTGGACGGAGATGTCCTTCGCATGCAGGTGCACCAAACGCTTCACCACCCGCTTCAGCCATTGGTAGGGGTCGTGGCCACACAGGAAGGCGTTGCCGGTGTCGAAGTTGATGCCGATGCTGGGGCTCTTGACGAGCTTCTGGATGCGATCCAAGCCGTCGGGATGCTTGCTGTACTGCTGGTGGCACTCGATACCGATGAGGATGCCGCGCGGCTCCGCGACCTTGGACGCCTCCATCAGCGTGTAGCGCATCAGGACGAAGTCCTCGGCCTCGGTGCTCCAGCCCTGTTTGGGGCCTTCGTCCGTGTTGACCACCGGGGCACCGCACTCGGCGGCAAAACGGATCGCCTGCTTGAGATACTCAGTGCCAATCTCCGGCTTCGTCAGGGGGGTATGGGCGGACAAGCCTGACAGCTTCACGCCTGCCTGCTGGCAAGCGCGCTTGATCCGTAGCGGGTCGTCGAGCATCGAAACGCTGTGGAAATAGCCGGCCTCGCTGAGCAGCTCACGGCCCAAATGGACCATCGGCTCGACGTGCGTATAGCCGAGTTCGGCGGCCTTCTCGACGCCCCATTCGAAGGGCTTGTCGTGGTGACGGATGAATTCCAGGTTAATGCCAATGTTGATCTTGCTCATAGGATGGTATGGAGTGGTGGAGTGTTGTGCTGCCGCAGATTAGCTTCGTTCCTTCTCCCAGCGTTCGCAGCGTCCCTGAATGAACCCGCGAGTCTTGTTCGCCGGATAAACTGTGAGCAGGTAGCTCAGGCTGAACTTGTCCCCGGCGGCATATTCCAGCGGCTTCTTGTCGAGCGCTTGCGTGGCCGACAAGTAAGTAAACGGGTCCAGCATGGTGTAGAAGGCGGTGTCGCCACGCGCGTTGTCTGCGCACCCGAACATTACCAGCATCACCTCGCGCCCGTCCATCTGGCCGGAGACGCTCGTCCACCGGGCGGTGATCACGTTCTGGGTGTTCTTGCCGGGGTAAGGCTGATCGGCGGAGTTCTCGAACTTGGCCACGTGGTTGAAGGACTCGGGCAGCCGCATGCCCAGGCCGTCATAATTCGGCCCACTGATGGTGATTTTGCCCGCGTTCGACCCGACTTGAAACTGCGAGTCCCAGCAAAGCGCGACTTCCTGGCTCTTCTCGTCAACGGAGACGGTCAGGATGCGCCGCTCATGGAGCACAGCCGCCGCCGCCGGATCAGACGCGGGCTGGTTGCTTGGAGAGAGCCATTGAATCAGCTCAGTAAACGACGCCGTGGGCATTCCGTTGGCACCCATCGTGGCGACCTTCATTGGCAGATCGGCGTGCCTCTGGACACCCGGCGTGCCGCGCTCCTCCCAGAAGTTCACGCCGTTGACATAGACGGCGTACATCAGCCCGTGATGGTGCAGGTGGTCTGGAGGTGCGTCCCGCGTGACGTTCTCACCGCGCAAAGTGTAAAGCTCCCGGACATAAGGCTTGAACTGGTTGGTCGCGAAGGCATAGACAAGAACCTTCTGCCCCTTATACCGGACCTCCAGCACCCCCTGGTCCGGCTTCGAGTCAAGGGTGATGGGCACATCCGCCGCTCCAGCAGAGCAGACCAGCGTGAGGTAGAAAGCGCACGCGAATATTCCAAAGCCGGGGCGGCCGCGGACGATCCGAGGGGTCAGGAGATCTAGCATAAGGTGGAGGTTCATAAAATCACTTGGCGGTTGGTTGGATGGACGGCGCGGCAATCGGCGTCAGCCCTGCCGCCCAGGCGCAGCCGCGCCGGTAGAGTTCCTGCACCCCCGGGACAGTCAGCGCCTTGACATCATGGCCGAGCGGGCAATGGAAGGTTCGTCCCTTGCCATAGTGCGAAACGAAGGCCATGGGATAATATTTCCCATCCACCTTGGATTTCGCCTGCGCCAGGACTTCGATGGGATGATCGCCCACCAGGCAGGTGTAGAGTTCGTCCGGTGTGTCAAAGTCGGTCATGCCACGCACGATGGGATCGTCCGGTTTGGCTATCTCGACGCGGAAGGAAGCGAACGGATCATGCTGTCGCACGCCCGGTCCCGGCCCGGCCCACGCCCGGCCTGCGATCTTCGAGAACTCCGGCCACTCGCCGAACCACGCGCCGCACGCAAAATGCACCAGCGCCACCCCTTTGCCCTCCTCAACAAACTGGCGCAGGTTCTCCCGCGCATGTTCCCCCGGTCCCGGCTGCTGCCAGTTCTGAAAGTGCAGGATGATGAGGTCGTATTTATTGATGGCCGGAGAATCCAGGAAGGCAGGATCCTCCACCGTGACCACCTCCAGTCGCGGGTCTTTGCGCAGCACCTCCGCCAACACCGGTGCCGTCTGCCGCCAAAGGTGCCCCGGGTAATCCGCGCCCGTGACCAGCAGTACACGCGCCTTCTCCGCCGCAGGCGCTGCCGTATCAGCCGCAGCCGCGCATAACCCGCCACCGCAAGCAACGACCAGCACCGCCAGCATGAGCGCCAGCCGCTTCTGAAGCTGTTTGCTCCACCAGTTACCCTGCGCATGCCGCGCAAGGTTCTCCCCCAGGTAACTCATGTAACTCATGTAACTCATGTAGCCTATTTAACCCATTTAACGCTTCAACAATATCCAAGTGCTCAGATCATCTTCACCCGTCCCGGCTCAGGCACGGGATAGCTGCCATTGGCTCCCGGCTTGGTCGGCGGCTCCATGCCATCCTTGCAATCCTCCGGCTTGGGCGAATAGAAATAATCCGAGGCCATGATCTGTTCCCAGGACACTTCCTTGCCGGTGTAGCAGGAGATCTGGCCCATGACGCCGATCATCGTGCTGCGGGCCATGTAATCCCCGCAGTTGATCGGGTCGCCCGAGCGGATGCCGGCAAAGAGCTTGTTGTGCTCGATCTGGTAAGGGTCGCATTGGCCCTGCCAGTGCCAGGCGTTCTCACCCCAGATGCGGCAGTTCAAGAGCGAGGCCTTGCCTTTGGCGCCGCTAATCAGGCTCGAACACTCGTCGTAGCAGCCCGCCGTCGTGCGGGTGAAGGCATAAACCCGCACCCCTTTATCGAACTCATACACCACCGAGTGATGATCAAACACGTCCCCGTAGAGCGGTTCGACCATCGTGGACCGCCCCGCCAGGCCGTGGCACTTGATCGGCGCTGAGTTGCCCAGCACCCAACTCGAACGATCCAAGTTGTGCACCAGCGACTGCGGCACGTCGTCCCCCCCCAACCAGCGGAAGTGGTACTGCGTGCTGCACTGCCATTCCAGTTCGCTATACTCCGGCTTGCGCTCCGTCACCACGTAGGGAGCGCGCAGGAAGTTCTCCTCGATGCTCACGACGTCGCCGATCGCCCCGTCATGGATGCGCTTAACGGTCTCGATGTAGCCCGTGTGGAAACGGCTTTGCAGGCCGGACACGATGCAGAGCTTCTTCTCTTTGGCCAGGTCGCAGGCTTGCTGCATCAGCTTGACGCTGCGCGGGTCAACGCCGTGCGGCTTCTCCACAAACACATGCTTGCCCGCCTGAATGGCCGCCATCGCGTGGAACGGATGGAACTTCGCCGCGTTGGCAATGCACACTATGTCCGAGGACTCAATGACATGCTTGTAGCCGTCGAACCCTGTGAATTTATGTTGGTCATCCACCGTCACCTGCGCGCCCTTGGCACCCTTGATTTCCGCCAGCTTGGTCTCCACGCGATCGCGGAAGATATCGCACATGGCCACAAGCCTCGCCCCCTTGTCGGCGCTCAGCGCCTGCGCGGCCGCGCCGGAATTGCGCCCCCCGCAGCCGATCATGCCGACTCGGATGATGTCGCTGCCCGCGGCGTGTGCGCTGCGGCTCAGGTCGAGCGTGCCGATGGCCGCTGCTGAGGCGGCGACGGTGGACGTCTTCAGAAAGTCGCGGCGGTTAAGGGCTTGAGGGAGAGAAGTATCTTTTGTCATAAGGTCTCGTTAGAGTTGGGTCGGTCAACGTTCAATAGTCGCATTCAATCCCAGTCAACCCCGGCTGGCAAATGTAAAATACGACTCTGCATTATCATGGGTCGGAAACCGGGGCGTTCAGCCAGAACACTCCACTGCCGGCTGCGGTAGCTCCCGTCTGATTTCTGGCAACCTATAGCCGAACCCCGGCCCCCGCAGGCTGGCAAGCTGCACTTTCCCTTGCCGTCGCTGGTACAGGCCAGGGTGCACTGCCGCCTCAGGCCGGGAGGCGTCTGGATAAAACTGCATCGCGTTGGTTTCCACGCCCATGATGGTTCCCGTGTGCGCCGCCAGCAGCACGTGGGGAATCTGGGCCAGCATGGGGTTGGTCAGATCCTGCACCATCAGGCTCATGCCGTGGGCTCGGGCCCAGCAGGCACTGAGCAAGGCACCCGTCTGCGTCTTGCACGTCTTGAGCGCCACGCCCGACCAGCCCAATTCCCTCCCCAACTGCACCAGGCGCCAGTCATGTGCGCTCTCGTCCAGAAAGAGCGGCTTGCGGCCCGATACGCTGCGAACATCCATCCGGTGCCGCTCCAAATCGTAGGGGAACGGCTGCTCCACATACAGAATCATGCCATAGATCCGAGGCTGCTCATCCCGCAACCGATCGAGTATGGCATTCACGTACTGCGCATCCGTGACCGTGCAGTTGAAATCAGCCGACAGCCAGCAGACGCCGTTCTCGATGCCAATTGAGCCCACCTTGACCAGCCGACTCCAATCCCACTCCGCATCATTGCCACGCAGTTTAACCTTCAGGCATTGAAGCCCATCCCGTCGGATCCAACCCTCCAGCAGCATCGGGCAGCCGTCATCCGGTTCCTTCCCCGTCAGTTCGGATGCCTCCAGCAAATCCAGTCCCCCAACCAAATGCCACGCCACCAGGCTATCGGAGCGGCGCGCGGTCAGGAAGTCAGCCGGATACTTGCCTTGAAAGGAGCCCCCCGATTGCTGTGCGGATCGCAGATAGCACCCCAAGTCGCGGTTCATGAACCCGGCATGGTAGGTTTCGTAAGTGGGACACCCATGAAGCTGACCGTAAGCATCATGCACCGCCAAGTCGAACGGCGAGCAGCACACCAGCGCTGCCAGCCACGGCATCGGTTCCCTGCCCCGGCGATGCCGCTGGTTGAACCCCTGCAACCACCCCGGCAAAACGGTCTCCAGAAAACCGTGGCCAAGCTCAATGGGATGACCACGCGTCCGAATGCTCGCCCACAAGTCCGCAAGTTCGATGCAGAACGCCTTCAACGCGGCGTGACGTTCTTCATAAGCCGTGGCGCTCGGCCACACCCATTGCACGCTCAGCGGCGTCTCCCCCCACCCTTCCGCCGTCCGCCCCTGCTCATCGCTGACCTTCACGCAGGCGCGCGCGCACGTCACCTGTGTCAGCGTCTCCGCGCCAAACTTCAGTGCCACCCGCGTCTGCACCGGCAGAAAGTAAAGCGCCGCTCCGACCGTGCCTATGTCTGTTGCCTTGCCCATCGCCGCTGATTAAGCCCCAAGCCGCCGCCCGCAACAAGGGTGATTTCACCCGCCCTGCTCTGAACGAGCGGCTTTCGCGAGCTTGATGCAGCCCCGCGCACGCCGCACCGGTTGAAGAAATCGTTTCATCGTAGCAGCCGACGTAAGGAGGCTCATTCTCAAGCCAGCGACTTGATCAGAGCCTCCTCACGTCGGCTGCTACGAACGCTTGATGCAGCCCTGAGCGAAGGGGCAGCGGGCAACTTTACTCTGGCATTCCGAGGCTGGGTGGCGTTTCCTGTCCGGGCCGGGTGGCATTCATCCGTGGTTGGAAGCAACATGATCTATACAAAACTCTCTGCAGCACGCGTCCGGCAGGTATTGTCCGGCGTCAGCCGAACCCGTGTTCTGGTGATCGGCGACGTGATGCTCGACCATTTTATCCGGGGCAGCGTAGCGCGTATTTCGCCGGAGGCGCCGGTGCCGGTGCTGGATTTCGAGGGCGAGAGCTTCATGCCCGGCGGCGCAGCCAACGTGGCGCGGAACCTGACGGCGTATCGAGTGCCGACGGAGCTGCTCGGAGCCGTAGGCGGCGACTCTGCGGCCCGCCAGCTCAAGGGCCTGCTGCAAGATTACGCTATCGGCTGCCGCGGTTTGCTCAGCGAACGGAACCGCAGCACCAGCGTGAAAACGCGAGTCGTGGCCCACAAGCAACAGGTGGTCCGCATTGACCGCGAAACACGCGACGGCATAAGCGCATCGCTAACCCGCCGGCTGGTGGAGAACGTGCGCTCTCTGATCCCCGGTGCGGCGGCGGTGATCGTCGGCGATTACGGCAAAGGGGTCGTGACGCAGCCGCTGCTGGACGAAATCAAAGGCATCTGCCGCAGCCACGGCGTCTGGCTCAGCCTCGATCCCAAGCCGGTGCACCAACTGAACCTATCCGGGCTATCCCTGATCACGCCGAACCGAAAGGAAGCCTTCGAGCTGGCCGCCCTGCCGGACGATACGCGCCATACCAATCCGCTAACGGACGCCAACCTCATGCGCGTCGCGGAGCGGTTGCTGAACGAGCTGCGCCCCGCGGTGCTGCTGATCACGTTGGGTGAGTTGGGCATGCTGCTTTGCCGGCACGGGCAGAAGCCATTCCACATCCCAACGGTAGCCCAGGAAGTCTTTGACGTGTCAGGGGCGGGCGACACGGTGATCGCCACGTTCACGCTGGCGGTTGCCGCGGGCGCCTCACCGCTGGAAGCGGCTATCATCTCCAACCACGCCGCCGGCATTGTGGTCGGGAAGACCGGCACTGCTACGGTCTCCCCGGAAGAGTTGCTGGCCAGCTTCAAGCCGTAGTCTAGTTTGCGCTTGTCGGGTGCGGCTTCTGTCGCGATGGTTGGGAAATGACCGGAACCAAAGTAACCGTTGAAACCATCCGCGCGATGAAGGCGCGCGGAGAGAAGATCGCCGCCCTGACCGCGTACGACTTCCCGATGACGCGGCTGTTGGACGAGGCGGGCGTGCCGCTCATTCTGGTAGGCGATTCGCTGGGCATGGTGGTGCTGGGTTATCCGGACACCACTCACGTGACCATGGCCGAAATGGAGCATCACGTCCGTGCCGCCGCGCGGGCCAAACCGCGCGCCCTGCTGGCTGCCGACATGCCTTATCAAAGTTACACTACCGTCGCGGACGCCGTAGCCAACGCGCAGCGGCTGGCGGCCGCCGGCGCGGAGGCCGTCAAGGCCGAGGGTGGGCGGGACATTGTCGAGCAGGTCAGGGCGATCGTGTCGAGCGGCATACCTTTCCTGGGACATCTTGGGATGTTGCCCCAGCACGTGCTTGAGGAAGGCGGTTACCACGTCAAAGGCAAAAACGAGCCAGAGCACCAGGCGCTGTTGGCTGACGCGCAGGCGCTGGCAGCGGCAGGCGCCTTTGCCGTAGTGCTCGAACTGGTCACGCCGCTGGTCGCGAAGGAGCTGACCCAGGCGGTTCCGATCCCCACCATCGGCATCGGTGCCGGACCCCATTGCGACGGGCAAGTCCTCGTCACACCCGATTTACTGGGCATGCTGCCCTGGTACGATCTCAAGCATGTAAAACCCAAGCTCAACGCAGCCGAGCAAATGCGGAAGGTCGTCAAGGAATGGAAGCTCGGCGTGGAAGGGCAGATGCCCAAACATTAAAATGAAGCAACTCACACACATTGACACGCACGGCGACGCCAGCATGGTGGATGTCTCCGCCAAACCGGTAATGGTCCGCGAAGCCGTCGCCACCGGCGCAATCCGGCTGCAACGCGGCACACTCAAGCTCATCGAGTCGCATATGCTCGCCAAAGGCAACGTCCTGGCCGCCGCACGATTGGCGGGCATTCTCGCGGCCAAGAAGACCGGCGAACTCATCCCCCTCTGCCATCCCCTGCCCCTCACGCATTGCGAGGTCAACTTTGATATTCCCAAGAGCCTCGACCGCGTCGTCATTACCGCCACTGTCAGGATCGCGGCTCAAACCGGCGTCGAGATGGAAGCCCTCACGGCGGTGAGCATTGCCGGCCTCACCATTTACGACATGTGCAAGGCAGTGGACAAAAGCATGAGCATTACCGGCATAAGGCTCGTTTCCAAGACCAAGCGTTGACATGGTTACATGGTTACATCGTTACATGGTTACATCGTTACATGGTTACATGGTTACATCGTTGCATGGTTACATGGTTACATCGTTGCATAGGCGTCTGATCCCGCACCTCATACATCCCATACATCCCATGCGCCCCTTGTAACCCTTGTAACCCTTGTAACCCTTGTAACCCTTGTAACCATGTAACCATGTAACCATGTAACCCTTGCCCCCCATGTAACTGATCAACGTATGCAAATCCAAGTCGGCATAATCACCATCTCAGACCGCGCGTCGCAGGGCCGCTATGATGACCTCGGCGGCCCGGCGCTCAAAGCGGCAGCGGCAGCCTCTGGCTGGCAGGTGCAGGCCCAGGCGCTGGTCCCGGACGACAAGCCGGCCATCCAGCGCGCCGTCCGTGAACAGGCGGCGGGAGGCTGTCACCTCATCCTGACTACCGGCGGCACTGGCGTAGCCCTGCGCGATGTAACCCCCGAGGCGGTGCGCGAGATCGGCCTCCGCGAACTGCCGGGCTTCGGCGAAGCCATGCGCCGGGAATCCCTGAAGCTTACCCCGAACGCCATCCTGTCGCGGTGCCTGGCCGTCGTGGTGGACAAATCGCTGGTGATCTGTCTGCCGGGCAAGCCGAAAGGTGCCGTCGAGTGCCTTGGCTTCGTGGCCGCCGCAATCCCGCATTGCGTGGAACTGCTCCAGGAGGTTCCGACAAGCTGTTAAGAGGAACCTTTTGCCATGTCTGCTGTTGAACGATAGTATCTCCGTATGGACCTGGAATCACTAGTCAGCTTGGCAGCGAATAACGGATCCAGCGACTTGCACCTCGAAGCAGGCCTGCCCGCGGCGCTGCGAGTCCGCGGCACGCTGCGCACCACCGGCGAGCCCATCCCGGGCAACCTGCTCCTGGAAATGGCCCGCAAGGTGATCGGCGAGGAAGAGTGGCCACGCTTCCTGGAGCAGCGGTCCTACGACTGCTCGCGCAACTTCCAGGGCGTCCGCTGCCGCCTTAATATCCTCCAAACGGCCCGCGGCGTCGGCTTTGCCATCCGGCTGCTCGCCTCCTTCACCGCCAGCGTCGAGAAGCTCAATCTGCATCCCGACCTCAAGAAACTGGTCACCGCCAGCCACGGCTTGATCCTGGTGAGCGGCGCCACTGGTTCCGGCAAGTCTTCGACTATGGCCGCCCTCATCGAGGAGATCAACCAGACGGAAACGCGCCACATCGTCACGGTCGAAAGCCCGATCGAGTATAACTTCCGCCCGCGCCGCGCCTTTATCCGCCAGCGCGAGGTCGGACGCGACACGCCGAGCTTTGAACAGGCGCTGATTGATTCCCTCCGCGAGGATCCCGACGTGCTCATGGTAGGCGAAATGCGCGAGCCGGAGACCATGCGGTTGACGTTGGCCGCCTCCGAGACCGGCCATTTGGTAATGGCGACCGTGCATTCCTCGACCTGCGCCGAAGCGCTGCAACGAGTGGTATCCGCTTTCCCCGCCGAAATCCAAAGCAGCGTCGCCGCCCAGCTCGCCGACTGTATCCTGGCCGTCATCTCCCAACGGCTGCGGTTTCGGCCCGAGCAAAACATCCGCGTGCCCGAGTGTGAGATTCTCATCCCGACCCACGCCGTAAAGAATTTCATCCGTACCCGTGACTTCTTCAAGATCACCTCCTCTCTGGAGACGGGCGCCGAGCACGGGATGTGGACATATCAGAGATACCGCACTTGGCTGGACACCCGGAAGAGCTGGTTCATCCCCGGCAAAAGCCCGGAAGCCGCCGAGAGCGACGCCGCCGAAACCGCCTCGACCCCCACACGCCCCCAGGCCTTTCCCATCGCGTCCAAGCCCTCCAAGACCGAGCCGAAGCTTGGTTCGCACTCCCACGTGTCAGGCACCAAGCCCACCACGCGAATTGAGATCGAGCCAAGCGAAAGCGAGTTTGGCAAGATTCTCAAGCGGCCGGGTGAATAGCCAAAAGCCATGAGCCCTGGAAACATCCAACATCCAACATCCAACGCCCAACATCCAGTAGCCGCGCGTTTGGCCGTGACCGGGCGTCGGGCGTTGGATGTTGGATGTTGGATGTTACTGCTCCTGGCCATCCCGTTCGCCGGTTGTGTCTCCAAGAGCAAAGCCCAAGCCCAGCAGCGCGCGGCCTACATCCGAGGTCAGCAGGAAACCATGATCAGAATGCAGCAAATGCAGAAGCAGGGTCAGGGACCATGCGTTACGGTCAACGGCGAAGTTAGCAATCACGTCGTGCCCTGGATGGAAGGCATGACCCTCGCCAGAGCTCTGGTGGCGGCCGATTACCTCGGCGCCGCCGACCCAGCCCAAATCATCATCCTGCGAAACGGGGTCGGGAAGCGCGTCGAACCCAGGCAGTTGCTTTCCGGAGAGGACATCCCGCTGCAACCGGGGGATGTAGTGCATCTCCTGCAGCAGTCCCCCGCCGCGACCCCGCAAGGGCTACCAATAAGGTAGTGCAGTCGTCTCAGCCCAGGACTCAGTCGCCCCCTGCCCCCCTTCACGTTTCACGTTTCACGTTTCACTTTTAGCGCATCGTCCCTCCGACTCTTTCTGCGTGCTCTCAGTCACAGGCTGGCTTATAGCTTACGCCCATGACCGAGCCTGAGCCGCTTCAGCAAATAGATCGCACCTGCGTGCGCTACCGCCAGCGCAAACTTGCTTACTTCTCCGGCTGCGACTACTTCCGCCTCGCCAGCCATCCGCGGGTCAAGGCAGCCCTGCGCGCCGGCCTGAATAAGTTCGGGCTCAACGTCGCCGCCTCCCGGATGACCACCGGCAACCACGTCCTCTACGGCGAACTGGAAACCGAATTGGCCGATTTCTTCGCCGCCGAAAGCGCCTTGCTGGTTCCGACCGGCTACGCCACCAACCTGGTGGTTGCCCAAGCCCTCAAGGGTAATTTCTCGCACGCCCTCCTCGACGACGACGCCCACCCCTCCGTTGCCGACGCCGCCCGCCTGCTGGATTGTCCGGTGCTGCAGTTCAAGTCCCGGGATGCCAAAGCGCTTGCCCTCGCCATCCACCGCTGCGGTCCCGGCTCGAAACTGCTCGTGCTCACCGATGGCATGTTTGCGCGTGACGGCGCAGCCGCCCCGCTCGCCGAATACCTGGAACTCCTGCCCAAAGACGCGCTGATCCTGGTGGACGACGCCCACGGCGCCGGCGTCCTGGGCCGCACCGGCAAAGGGACCCCAGAACACGAGGGCGTGAGCCGCCGCCGCATCATCCAGACGGTGACTTTGAGCAAGGCCTTCGGCGCTTATGGCGGTGCGATCCTCGGTTCCGCCCGGCTCCGCCAGCGAATCCTGGACCGAAGCCAGATGTTCGTCGGCAGCACTCCCCTGCCCTTGCCGCTGGCCAATGCGGCCCTGGCGGGAGTGAAGACCCTCAAAGCAAATCCGGCCCTGCGGCGCAGACTCCTGGCAAATGCGGCTCACGTGAAATCAAGCCTGCGCGAGGCCGGCCTGCCGTTGACCGAAACGCCCGGCCCGATCATGCTCTTGATCCCCCGGAACGCGATTGAAACCGCTCGTTTGGAGCGCGCCCTCCTGACGGCAGGAATCTACCCTCCATTTCTAAAGTATCCCGGCGGCCCCGAGCACGGCTACTTTCGCTTTGCCATTTCCAGCGAACACACCCGCCCGCAACTCGACACCCTGGTAAAGGTCCTGTGCCGCCACGCCATAGCCTGGATTGCTTCCTGACCAAATCCCGGCCCCATCGCCCCCCTCCATTGTCGGTGTCAGCGTGTCAGCGTGTCAGCGTGTCAGCGTGTCCCTCTTCCTGGGCCCCAAATCGCGCCGTTGTCCCGAAGCCCACCGACGAGGCCAACCGTTGCATTCTGAGGCAGGTAACGCCAAAAACGCTCCGGAAAGCACTATGTGTAGGGTACCTCGAAATCGGTAAACCACTACAGGTAGTGGGCCTTGGCTGGTCCCCGATTTCCTTTCCCAGAAGCCCCCCTCGCAGGGCAGGCCGGACAAATCTACCGTCTGGCCGAAGCCCGCCTGGAATGGTTCTGCCTGGAAGACGACGACTACCGACCGCAATTGCCGGACGCGCAAGGCGTGCTGCACAGCCGTGGCTTCCCTGCTACAGCATCAAGGGGCGAAAGCCCAAAGCCGTGGAGGAACTTTGTTCTGACCCCGCTGGGGTTTTCACTGTGTAGCTGGCTAAACCCACGGAGCGGGAGGCAGGTGAAGACAGCCCCTTTGCTGGTCTTTTTCGAAGTCGGAGATAAGGTCGCTATGCGCACGGAGAAAGGTTTCCACTGTGTTAGTGGTGCAGTTGCCGAGGTGCAACCGAATTACTTTTGGCGGGTGACCATAGAGGAGGCTGCGGTCGCTGAAGTCGGAATCTTTGGAGACGATCACGAAAGCACTAGCCTTGGCGTATTCCCAAACGGCAGAATCGTCCGCTTCATGCAAATGAAGCGGGAACAGATGGTCCGAGTTGGGAAACAAATCGGCAAGGCGCCGAACCAGTTTTGGCGCGAGGTTGTGGTCGTATAGAAGCTTCACGTTGGCAGACTACGCGGCTTTTTCGAGGGCGGCCGCATAGGCCAGACAAGCCTGGATGTCCTCGCGCGTCAGGTATGGGAAATCGTCCAGCACTTCCTCGAGGCTCATGCCGGACGCCAAATACTGAAGGACATCCTGGACGGTCATCCTCATGCCGCGAATGCAGGGCTGACCGCTCCGCTTCCCCGGCTCGATCGTAATGTACTTCCGCCAGTCAATTTCCATGAGTTCAATATGCAAGCGGCACGGGCAGCCGTCAACTTCCTGGCTTTGTCCGTCTGGCTCCGGCTGCGATCTTCACTCAGCGTCACGTCCAACGCGAGCCAGTATCAATAGTGACAACACTTGCTTGCGGCACCCCCGCCGTTCCGAGTCGACCGTAAAGCTGACCCTGCCAACCGGCCACAACCCGGCTGGATTTCCCCGCCTGGAATGGTTCTGCCTGGAAGACGACGCTATAATATGTGGGGTTCATCGAAAGCGGTCAACCACTACAGGTAGTGGGCCTTGGCTGGTCCCCAATTTCCTTTCCCAGAAGCGCGCCTCGCAGGGTAGCTGGACAAATCTACCGTCTGACGCCTGGCTCAAAAGCAAATGCGCGAACCTGCTGTGGGTTGACCCGGGCGGCTGGATTTGTTGCGCGAGCAGCTCGGCTCGGTGACCATCCCGCCAGGTGTGCGGATCGAACTCAGCCGCCACCCAAACCCCGAGGCCGGAAAACTGCTGGAAAGGGCGCTCGAAAACCGCTGGCTCCGGGTTGTTCCCCTCGCGGGAGCTGTACCTGCCAATCTCCCTGAACCCAGCTTGGCGTCACCTCGCCGCTTGGCGCAGGCGAAACATTACGATCTCATTAACTTTACGAATCGGTCTGGCCACCGCCGGGCAGATCACCCTGCCGCAACACCGCCGCTCAAGCCCAATATATCACCGTTCCGGGACCGACCCTTTCACTCTTGAGTTAAGCAAACTATACAATCTCATTAACCCCTTTACACTGGCCCCGGTCCCATCTGTATGCAAAAGCCATTCCCCCTTTTAGGGTCGGAATTGGAGGCCGAGCTCTTTCTTCACGGTTTCCCAATCGGTGCCTGGTTTGCCCGCGTTGCGTTGCTTGGACCGGGCCAGGTCGCGGCGGTCATCCAAGTCTTCCAGGGTGTCGCGCAGTTGGCGCAGGACGGTCTTGGCCTGGGAGATCTGACGGTCGAGGTCGGGAAGTCC
>CAIWJG010000195.1 GCA_903912925.1 uncultured Verrucomicrobia subdivision 3 bacterium
CTGGCCTGTCGCAGTTCGCCGCCGGGGCTACCAACGATTCCAGAACGCGCCGGGTCGAAGATCGGCGCTCCGCTGGTCGCGCGGGCACCGAACATCCAACATCCAACACCCAACACCCAAGATCCAACACCGAGCCGGTCGCGCACGGGCACCTGGTCCGCAATCTGGCGGTGGTGTTGGGAATCGGCATCATATTCCTGGCCGGCGCAACGCTGGTGCTGAAGACGAGAGCCGGTCGGCGGACCTGATGCTATGAAGCTTTATCGCCTCATCTTCCGCGAGATTCTCCATCGCAAGCTAAGCTTCTCGCTCGGGGTAATGTCCGCGTCTGTAGCCGTGGCTTGCCTGGTTGCTGAGCTGGCGATTCTGCAGAAGCACGACGCGCGCACCGAGCAGGTCGTCGCCGCAAAGGAGGCCGAGACCCGGCGGGAAATGGCAAAGCTGGAAGACGATTACCGCAAGCTCACGTTGAAGATGGGCTTCAACGTGTTGATTCTGCCGAAAGGCCAGAACCTGAGCGACCTCTACGCCGACGATTTCGCCTCGAAGTACATGCCGGAGGAATATGCGACGCGCCTGGCCAAGAGCAAGGTCGCCACGATCAATCACGTGCTGCCATCCTTGCAGCAGAAGGTGAAATGGCCGGAGTGCGAGCGCACGGTGCTGTTGATGGGCGTGCGCGGCGAGGTGTATATCCAGAGCAAACAGCAGAAGCCGCTGCTGGAGCCGGTGGCGCCGGGCACCATGATTCTGGGGCACGAGCTGGCGCGCAACCTCGCGCTCAAAGCGGGCGACAAGACCAAGCTCATGGGCCGCGAGTTCACCGTGGCCAAGGTCAACGCCGAGCACGGCAACAAGGACGACATCACGGTGTGGATCAGCCTGGCCGAGGCACAGGAGCTGCTGGGCAAGCCCGGCCTCATCAACGGCATTCTCGCGCTCGATTGCACGTGTGACACGGTGGACCGTCTGGGCCGCATCCGTCCGGAGATCGCCCGCATTTTGCCGGACACGCAACTGATCGAGTACGCCTCCCAAGCCCTCGCCCGCGCCGAGGCCCGGCAACGCGCGGCGGTGGAAGCCCAGGCCAGCATCCAGCGCGAGAAGGATAGCCGCGACAAGCTGCGTGCCGGACGCGAAGCTTTGGCCGCTGTGCTCGTCCCGGTGGTGCTGGTCGGCAGCGGCGTATGGATCGGTCTGCTGGCGCTGGCCAACGTCCGCGACCGGCGCGGCGAGATCGGCATCCTCCGCGCGCTCGGGCTGCGTTCACGCCAGATTCTGCTGATCTTTCTCGGCAAGGCAGTGGCCAGTGGACTGGCCGGCGCGTGCCTGGGCTATGCCGCCGGGCGCGCCATCGGCGTCTTGTGGCGCGAAGCTCCGGGCGCGCCGCCGATCCCGCTTGCTTTCGTTGATCCGCGGTTGCTTTTGATGGTGGTGGTCGCCGCGCCGTTGTTGGCGGCGCTGGCCAGTTGGCTGCCGGCGATCAGCGCCGCACAGCAGGATCCGGCGACGGTGTTAAGGGAGGAATGAGCGCGCTGCTCCAAATCGAGGGCCTGAGCAAGTCCTACGCGGGACCGCAGGGCACGGTTAACGCCGTGGCCGAGGCATCGCTCACGGTCGGGGCCGGCGAATTCGTGGCGGTGCAGGGACCGAGCGGCTGCGGCAAGACGACGCTTCTGCTAGCAGCGGGCGCCCTGCTGCGACCGACCCACGGGCGGGTAGTCGTCAATGGCGAAGACCCTTACGCGTTGTCATCCGGACAACGGGCGCGGTTCCGCGCGGTGAACGTCGGCTTTGTGTTCCAGCAGTTTCATCTCATCCCGTATCTCGATGTGCTCGACAACACCCTGGCTCCGACGCTCGCATTGGGCGCGAACGGGGGGGCGCGCGCCCGGGCGCTGGAACTGGCGGCGCGGTTCGGGCTGACAGAACGGCTCCACCACCTTCC
>CAIWJG010000196.1 GCA_903912925.1 uncultured Verrucomicrobia subdivision 3 bacterium
ATTCTTGTCCGCCAGTGGGCTTGCGGGTTGACCATTACGCAAAGGCGGACAAGAATGTCCGCGCTCCAGTCGCCCGTGCCAACAACGTTGGAAAAACCTGAGATGCGCACCGAATGATCCCGACCCGCGAGACGTTTGGTAATATACCTCACGAGTCAGTCATTGTATTCTATTGTCTGACCGTGGTGACCATGGCCGTTTTCGCCAATGGCGTCTGGCGACGTTACAGACTTTGGCGCCAGGGCGTTCCGATTTCTGTCGCCCAACTGCTCGCCGGAAACCTCAGGGAGATTTGGAGCAAACTGCGACCGGGCGTTGGGCGGTTACTGGAGGAAGGGCTGGGGCAGGCGCGGGTGCGCGGGCGAGGGCTGCCGAGCTTTGCCCATATCTGGTTGTTTGTTGGCTTCATGGTGCTGCTTCTTGGCACTACACTGCTGGAAATAGACCACCTGGCTTCGGGAGCCTTTCAGGCGCTCAAATTCCACAAGGGAACCTACTACGTTGTCTATGAGTTCACGCTCGATGTCTTTGGACTTCTGTTCCTGGCCGGGTGCCTGTTGTTCCTCTGGCGGCGCACGCGGCGTCCACCCAGCGTCGGCCACCGGGGCACGGACTGGTATGTAATTCTCTCCTTCCTGGCCATTGGCATCACCGGCTATCTGGCAGAAGGGCTGCGAATCGTTTGGCAACACCCCACCGGCATCGCGGCGCACTGCTCGCCAGTCGGGCTAGTGGTTTCCGGGTTATTTTCGAGCATGACGAAGTCCGGGGCCAGCTCGGCTCACCTGACAGTTTGGTGGATCCATTCGATGCTGGTGTTTGGTTTCATAGCTTCGCTTCCCTACACACGGCTATTCCATACGATCGCCGGGCCGCTGAATCTGTTCTTCGCCCAGCCGGTGCTGGGCAGGATGGTTCCGGTGACGATGGAGGAAGTCGAGAAGACCGAGCGCATCGGGGTCAGCGCGATCAACCATTTCAATCAGCAGCAACTGCTCAGCCTGGACGCTTGCATGGAATGCGGCCGCTGCGAGGAAGCGTGCCCGGCTTTTGCGACCGAGAAGCCGCTCTCGCCTAAGCGGGTGGTTCAGAACCTGAAAGGGCTCATGGAAACCCGAAGCCCGAAATCCGAAACTCGAAAGAAGGCCGAAATCCGAGATCCGAACCAACCCGCCCAGCCCCGCTTGCCCTTTCGGACTTCGGTCTTCGGATTTCTTTCGGGTTTCGGGTTTCGGGTTTCGGATTTCCCGCTCCGGGCCTTACACGAGGAAACAATTCAACTGGAAACCCTCTGGTCTTGCACCACATGTTCGGCCTGCGCGCGGGTTTGCCCGGTGCGCCTGGACCCGGTGACTCTCATCACCGACATGCGGCGAAACCGGCTGGGTGAAGGCGCCCTTAGCGGTACGGCTGCCACTGCCCTGCGCCGGATGCAATCGAGCGGCAACCCCTGGGGCTTGCCTGCCTCGGACCGAGCCAACTGGGCCGAAGGCATTGGTGCGCCGACAGTGAAGGAGAATCCGAACTTCGAGTTGCTCTACTGGGTTGGATGCGCCGGTTCCTATGACCGGCGCGCGCAGCGCGTGGCCAAGGCGGTCGTGAAGCTGCTCAAGCAAGCCTGTGTGAACTTCGCCATTCTGGGCAACGAGGAGAGGTGCACGGGCGATTCCGCACGCAGGCTGGGCGACGAGTTTCTGTTTCAGGAGCTGGCCCAGGCAAACATAGCCACACTGGCAAAATACAACGTGCGGCGCATCCTGACACACTGTCCGCATTGCATGAATTCGCTGCGCAAGGACTACCCGCAATTCGGCGGGAACTACACGGTGGTCCATCACACCGAGTTCCTCGAACAGTTGCTGGCGGAAGGTCGGCTGCTGGTACCCGAAGGAGGGCCCCGGGAGGAGGCAATGACTTATCACGACCCATGCTATCTGGCGCGGGTGAACGGAATTCACGAAGCGCCACGCAATGTTCTAACTATGCCCCCAGGGGGGCGCGCGAAACCACCCGCCTTTGGCTTGCGCGAAATGCCGCGCGGTCGGGAGAAGACGTTTTGCTGCGGGGCCGGTGGCGGTCGTATGTGGATGGAGGAAGAACCTCAAAAGCGTGTTTGTACCCTTCGCGCCAAAGAGGCTCTGGCTACCGGGGCGACGACGATTGCGGTAGCCTGCCCGTTCTGTCTCACGATGATCACCGACGGGGTGGCGGCCCAAACCGAATCCACCCAGATCATGGATGTAGCAGAAATCCTCGCGGCGCGTCTGAAGCTCTAACCAGTGAACAGTGATCAGTAATCAGTGACCGTATCAGCCTGTCATTTCGTGTTTTTCTTTCGTGGTTTCAACTGCCGTTTTCAGGTTCCCCAATGCGATGCTCTCATTCCTTCGGCCGGGCATCCAGTATCCGCACTTCCTTTAGCGCACTTTCCAGCCTGATACGCTGGAGCATGTCTTCGAGAGAATGGATCTCGACGCGGTTGGGGGTCATCTCGATATCGCTCTGGAACCGCGCACGAATCTTTTCGGTGAGTTGCTCGACATCCACGCCTTGGGCAGGAGCCAGGTGCAGGATCAATTCGTCCACTTCGTTCGGATCGTCGTGGGCCTTGCGAATCTCCAATTGCCACTCGCCGATCTCGATGGTGTCGTCCAGAATCGTATGGATCTCATCGAAGTTGACCAGGGTGCCCTTGAGTTTCCCAAACTGCAGTTCCTTGGTGTTGGAAGCCCGGCCAATTTCTCCGACGATGCGAGGGATCGTGCGCCCACAGTAGGGGCACGGCGCCCACGTCACGCCGCCCTCAACATAATCCCCGGTTCGATACCGCAGCACCACCGTCCCGCGTGCGTCGAGCGGCGTGTACACGAGTTCGCCCGGCTCGCCTTCCCCGCGTACTTCGCCGGTCTGAGGATCGATCACCTCGAAGATGCCCATATCCGGGAACAAATGATATCCGCTCGATTGACCCGGGGGCGTCGGACATTCAGCCCACGCCATGCGCGCCTCGGTAAAGCCATACGTGGCGGACACCCGCACGTTCTTTGCGCCCATTTCATGCAGCAGCCGGACCATCTTGTGCCGGATACCCTGTGGGCTCTTCTCGCCGCCCAGGACGAGGCCGATGACCTGTGGCCACTTGTGCCCCTGCTCATGTGCCTTGCGAATCACGTGATAGACGAAGGTCGGAATCCCAATGATCGCCTCCGGCTTGATCTTGTCTATGATGCCGATGTTACCGTCGGTGCCCATGACTTTCCCGCCTCCAGTGCTGAGCAGCAACATGCCGAACTCGATGCCGGCAAACATGACCTGCCAGAAGGCCAGGTGCGGCGCATAGGGAAACATGTTCACCCCCCGCATCGAGGTCTCACCACCGATCGTCTGAATCAGGCGCTCGCCGGACGTGCGCAAATTGCGCATGTCATAGTCGGTGTAAGCGAACGCCGTGGGCATCGAGCTCCGGCCCGTGGTAGCCGTCAGAAAGATGGGGCGAAACTCGCGCTCGAACCGGCGCTTGACGGCGGCCTGGCCACGCAGCAAAGCCTCCGCGATGACGCGTGGTCGGCGTTTGAGCACCGACACGTCCGGCGTGATAATGAACTCCCGGAACTTCTGCGGCTGTTCGGGTGTCGCCAGCAGATCGGCCTTCCTGGTGAACGGGAGATGACGCAAGTCGCTGACCGTTTTGATTTGGCGCGGATCAATCTTGTGCTCGGCGAAGAGCTGCTTGTAGTACGGGCTGAACGGAGCGATGACGTCGGTCAGGTACCGGCGAAGCTTTTCGTCCTGCAGGCGGCGCTGCTCCGAAACGGTCATTTGGTCCCATTTCATGCGTGCAATTATTGAAACTCATAGAGTCCTAACAGCGCCCGGGCCTAGGCGCAAGCGTTTTTGCTTTGATTCCTGGGTTCCGTGCGCCGCTTAGATTTTTCGGAGCGCAGACATTCTTGTCCAATGCCGCTAGGATTTGAGGCTCGGTCTCACGCGTGCCAAAGACGTTTTGGACGGCAGCGTCAGTCCGGCGGCCCAGTTCCCCCTCACCCCAGCCCTCTCCCCAGGGG
>CAIWJG010000197.1 GCA_903912925.1 uncultured Verrucomicrobia subdivision 3 bacterium
CCCTCTTGTAGGCCGGGTGCCCTCACCCGGCGCTCCCATCTCTGAGGAAGCCGTAGAAAGTACAGACAAGCCCCAGTGCTCCCGCTAAGATTCAGCTATGAACTTGAACGCAAGGACTCAGCTTAAGCAGAAGATTGTTTGCGGCCAGGCTTCCTGGCGCTTGGCTTCAACCCAAGTGGAAGCCTTCGTTACCGAAATGGGAGGACAGTTGGCGCCAGTCACTTTTGATCGGACGGGACGGAAGCTTCAGCCGTATTCCGTGGCGCCGTGGGCGGAAGAGCGAACAGATCCCGCGATGCCGGCCATTCTCAAGGCGCTGCGCGGCGATTTCTTTTGCCTGCCCTTCGGCGGGAATGCCACTCCGTTCGGCAAGGAAAGACACCCAGTCCACGGCGAGACCGCCAATGCCCGCTGGCAGTTTCGGTCTCAGGAAACCATCGGGGGCCGGACCTGTATGCACCTGAGCCTCAATACGAAAGCTCGCCGGGGGCGGGTGGATAAGCGGATTTGGCTTCTGGATGGCCAGAACACGATTTATTCCCAGCACGTGGTGTCAGGCATGTCTGGCCCGATGAACCTGGGCCACCACGCCATGCTGAAGTTCCCGGATGTGCCGGGCAGCGGATTAATATCCACGAGCCGATTCGTTTATGCACAGGTCTTTCCCGGGGCCTTTGAGCTGCCCGAGCAACGCGGCTATTCCTTGCTCAAGCCGGGGGCGGAGTTCAAGTCCCTGGAAAAGGTCCCCACCGTTACGGGTGAAACCGCCGACCTGACTCGTTATCCAGCCCGGCGCGGCTTCGAGGATCTGGTCATGCTTGTGAGCGACGCAGACCTGCCTTTTGCCTGGACGGCGGTGACCTTTCCCAAAGAGCGGTATGTCTGGTTCGCCTTGAAGGACCCGCGCGTCTTGCGCCAGACGGTGCTGTGGATCTCAAACGGCGGGCGCCACTATCCTCCCTGGAACAGCCGGCATGTCAACGTGATGGGACTGGAAGAAGTGACCTCTTGCTTCCACACCGGCCTGGCGGAGTCAGCACGCAAGAATCCCATATCCCAGAAGGGATTTCCGACCTGCCTGAAGCTGGATTCCAAGCAGCCGCTCGTAGTGAATTACATCATGGGCGTTGCCAGGATCCCTGCGGGGTTCGATTGTGTGGCCTCGATCCAGGCGGCGCGGGACAATCGGTCTGTTGTTCTTAAATCGGCCAGTGGTCGCCAGGCCGTGGCTGCGGTTAATCCTGACTTCTTGCGCGCAGACGCCGGTTGGGTTGGCGAAGCGTTCGGGTTGGTCATGTAAACGCGTGGCAGCACAGGGCTGCTCCAAGGTCCTCCCGTTTCCAGCGAGCAGCGCTCAAATCCGAAACACCGAAACACCGCCCCACCGAAACACCGTCCCCAGGGCGGCTGGACCTTTTCGGATTTCGGGCTTCGGATTTCCTTCGGATTTCGGGCCTCGGATTTCGGATTTCGGGCGCCCCCCCTCCGCCCCCCATAAATCTGTGGACTTTCTCCCCTCGGAAGGCTACACGGGGGGCCATGAACGACCGCATCAAAGTACCCCGCCGTTCCTTCTTGAAGACCAGCCTCGTCGCTTCGGCAGCCCTCGCTCTGGGCCACGCCTCCGCCCAGGACAAGCTCCAACCCGTCCGCCTGGGCATGATCGGCATGGGCAACCGGGGCGGCAGCCTGCTCGGGATGCTCCTGGAGTTCCCGGGGGTGGACATCCGTGCTGTCTGCGATTTGCTGCCTGACCGCGCGCAGAATGCCGCCCGGAGAATTGAGCAGCACTCGGGCGGGCTCGCCGAGGTGTATGCCGGCAGCGAGCTCGCCTGGCAGAAGCTTTTGGGGCGGGCGGATCTCGATGCGGTGATCATTGCCACGCCGTGGGATTGGCATAGCCGGATGGCTGTCGCCACCATGCGCGCCGGCAAGTATCCGGGCGTCGAAGTGCCTGCGGCGGTCACCCTGCGCGAGTGCTGGGACCTGGTGCACGCCTCGGAACAGACCGGCATCCCCTGCATGATGCTGGAGAACGTCTGCTACTTTCAGCGCGTGCTCACCCTCCTGCGCATGGTGCGCGAAGGAGCCTTCGGCGACGTGCTGCATTGCGAAGCCGGTTACCAACATGACTGCCGGTTCCTGATGCTTGATGCCCAGGGCAAGCTGACCTGGCGCGGCCGCTGGTCCGCAAATGTGAATGGCAATCTCTACCCCACCCATGCCATTGGTCCGGTTGCGCAATGGATGAACATCAACCGCGGCGACCGTTTCGTTTCACTCGTCAGTCTGAGCACGCCCGCCCGCGGCTTGAAGCAATACGCGGTGGAGAAGCTCGGGGCCGATCATGAACTCGCCCGGCGCGACTATGCCCAGGGGGACATCAATACGACCCTGCTGAAGACCGCCAACGGCCTGACCGTAACCCTCTACTACAACATCCTCTCGCCCCGGCCCTATGACTTGATTCTCCGCCTGCAAGGGGACAAAGGTATCTACCTCGACACCAACAAGAGCATCAGCCTGGAGAAGGGCGGCAAGAGTGCGGACCAGTGGGAGCCCTTTGAGCCTTACCAGCAGAAATACCCGCACCCGCTGTGGCAGGCCCTGTCCGCAGACGCCGCCAAGAGCGGCGGCCATGAAGGCGCCGAATACGTCATGTTCCACGACTTCCTCAAGGCCGTCCGCAACAAGGCGCCGGCCCCGCAAACCGTGTATGACGCAGCGACCTGGTCGGCCATTGTGCCCCTCTCCATCGAGTCGGTGGCTCACCACGGCAAGCCCGTTGAGTTTCCCGATTTCACGCAGGGCAAGTGGAAGAAGACCATGCCCTTGCCCGTTTACGGGGCATAAGTGCGCTGAGCAACTTGCTGGGAAGGACGTGCATCTGCTTGACAGAGGCGTCTCCGTCTCTCAGAGCACGGCGGCGTCTGCCTGTGCAGTGCTTGTCCATCGAGGAAATCAATAGTATCAGCAGGATTATCAATTAGTACCTGGAGCCACTCCTGTGGCACAATAGCGTGCATGAAAATGATTGAAGACCCCGAAGGTTTGGAAAGCCAACCCGTAATCTATCGCAAGGTCCTGCTGCGAATTGTGTTCTGGGCGCTGGGACTGGCGGCGTGTTTCGGAGCGGCGGGCGTCATATTTGCGGGAGACGAAAGAGTCTGGCGGATCGTGGGGACGTGTGTGGCTACCGCCGCAGGGGCGTTCCTGCTGCTGCCCGCCTCCCGCGAACTCGACCGGGAAACGACCTGGCTGCCGGGTGTCATGTCCATTGCGCTGGTCGTGACCGAATACCTCGCAACCCTCGGCATGATCTGGAAGTTCTTCGGGAATGCGCAGGAGCCGGCGGCGTTCACGATGCTCTTCCTGGTGGCCACTACCGTCCCCGCCATCGTTCTTGCGAGAATCATGAAGCGACCGGACGGCGCGCTTTCGGCGCGGGTCGGAATCTTCGCGAGCGTGGTGGTATTTGCCTTGCTCATGGTGGGAACCTGGGGAGGCTGGTTCCAGGTAGTTCGAGCGGAGCATTGGCACTTCGTCGGACTGTGGCTCGGCATATTCGCCGGGCTGGCGGTGGTCTGCCTCGTTGGGTCAGGCACCGACCGGCGGCACTGGCGCTGGCTGGGTGTGGCGGCGGCCGGAGCCGCCTTTGTGATGTCCGCGTACGCGACCATCCGGGACATTCAGGAGACGACCGCATTGTTCGTCTGCATCGTGAGCGTGGCCGCGGTCGTGGCCCACGCGAACGCCATGGCCTGGTGTCCCTTGAAGCCCGCCCAGCGGTGGCTCCTGTGGGGCACGATCGGGGCCGGCATCGCCACCGGCGGATTCGTGGACTGGGCGAGAATCACGACCCCGTGGCAGGAGGAACTGCTCGGACGCCTCGCCGGGGCGGCGGCCATCATCGCCGGCTGCGGCACGCTCGCGCTGCTGATCCTGGCGAAGATCAATCAGCGCATCGTCCCAGTGGCCGCCACTCTGGCGGACTTGCGTGAGATCACGCTGACGTGCCCTCGCTGCCAAGCCAAGCAGACGATCACGCTTGGCTCGGGAGAGTGTGAAGCGTGCGGGCTGGTCATCCAAGTGCGAGTGCAGGAGCCGGAACTCGAAGAACAGAAGATGTGAGCCTAACCTGGATATTTCACACTCCGATGGAAACGCCAACCGTGCGCCGCGTGAGGGCACGCGGCCTACACCCAGGAGGCCAAAAGTGAACAGGTAGGCCAGGTAGGCATCCACCCGGGCGGTCAGAAGAAATCCGAGACAGCCACAGACAGCGGCGACGGCGTAAACCGGCCTGGTGCCCCACTTGTCCAGCATCAGTCCGCTGAACTAGGCCGCCACCGCATAAACCACCATCATTAGTGAATAGCCCAAGGTCACCTGAGCGGCAGTCCACCCGAGCGTAATGGCCATGGGGCCCTTGAGGATGGCAAGGTAGCTCGGTAGCCAAAGAGACAGAACACCGCCAACCACGACGCGAACACCACCGACCAGCCGTAGTATTTGTTATTGATCTGAGCCATTGATTCAACTGCCATCCAGCGTATGAACCGCTTGCGGGGAAGTCAAAGCAACCGCAACCAGCCTGCAGCGGGGCTTGATATAAAAGGTAACTGCTCAGGTAGTGGGGCGGGCGTCTCGCCTGCCGTAGCGGGCGTCTCGCCCGCGTGGGGACCGAGGGCGAGA
>CAIWJG010000198.1 GCA_903912925.1 uncultured Verrucomicrobia subdivision 3 bacterium
CGCAGCATACACTACACCCAAAGCTGCCGAGGCTGCTCCCTCTCCCCTTCCGAAGGGGCTGGGGTGAGGGGTTGCTCGGCGTCGTCTATCCCGCGGTCTTGGCAGTATATGGATAGTGTTACGGACTACACGAATTAGCTCAAATGCCTGGAAAGACACTCAACGATTCAGGTGTGCCGGGGATGTTCGGCGGGCTCTATGCGGGGAAGCGGGTGTTTGTGACCGGGCATACGGGGTTCAAGGGGTCGTGGCTGTGCGAGTGGCTGTTGGGCCTGGGAGCGAAGGTGACCGGGTACAGCCTGCCGCCGCCGGCACCGCCGGCGTTGTTCGAGCAACTCGGCCTGGCCGGCCGGCTGCGGCATATCGTCGGGGATATCCAGGATCTGCCGGGCTTGAGCCGGGCCGTGCGGGCAGCGCGGCCGGATTATGTTTTTCATTTGGCGGCGCAGACGATCGTGCGCGACTCCTACGTGAAGCCGGTCGAGACCTTCATGGTGAACCTGATGGGAACGGTGCATCTCTTGGAGGCGCTGCGATCGGTGAGTCACCCCTGCGCCGCGGTGTTCGTCACCACGGACAAATGCTACGAGAACCGGGAGTGGGTTTATGGGTACCGGGAGGAGGACCCGTTAGGCGGACACGATCCGTATAGCGCCAGCAAGGCAACCGCGGAGTTGGCAATTGCCTCTTATCGGCGTTCCTTTTTCCAGTCGCATCCAGTGCGGATTGCCAGCGCACGCGCGGGCAATGTCATTGGCGGCGGAGACTGGGCCGTGGACCGGATTGTGCCGGATTGCATGAGGGCGCTGGCGCAGGGGAAACCGATCCCGGTGCGCAATCCCAAGGCGACCCGGCCCTGGCAGCATGTGCTGGAGCCGTTAAGCGGGTACCTTTGGCTGGGGGCATGTTTGGACGGGGGGCGGGGGACGGGGGACGGAGGGCAGGGGACGGTGGACGGAAGACAGAAGACAGAGGACGGAGGGCAGAGGGCAGAGGGCAGGGGACGGAGGACGGAAGACGGAAGACAGAAGTCAGAAATCAGAGGTCAGAAGTCCTCGGCACAGCTATCCACGATCGACCATCAACTATCAACTCGGTTGGACACCGCATTCAATTTCGGACCGGGGCATGAGTCGAACCGGACGGTGGTGGAACTGGTGAAGGAGGTGCTGAAGCATTGGCCCGGGCGGTGGCAGGATCGGAGCGACCCCAAGGCCGTACATGAGGCAAATCTGCTGCAACTGGCTACCGACAAGGCCAACGCACTGCTGCAGTGGGCACCGGTGTGGACCTTCCCCAAGGCTATCGAGCAGACGGTGGAATGGTATCGGGAAGCGGCCAGTCAGCCCCAATCCATCTCCGCCCTCATCACCCGGCAGATTCAACTTTACTCCGGGGCGGCCGCCCAGGCCGGCCTTCGCTGGACGATCTAACTGCAGCCATTGCCGCCCGTTTTTCCATGAGTGACAAGCAAGCCCTCCGCCGCCAGATCCTGGACCTCGTCCGCGAGTTTCATGCCGCCGAAGCCCCGCGGCCCTTCCGCCCGGGTGAGGACCTCGTGCGCTACGCCGGCCGTTGGTTTGATGAGACTGAGCTGGTGAGTCTCGTGGATTCCTCGCTCGACTTCTGGCTGACGGCGGGACGGTATGCCGACGAGTTTGAAGCCCGGCTGGCGGAATACCTCGGCCTGGATAACGTGCTGCTGGTCAACTCCGGCTCGTCCGCCAACCTCGTCGCGTTTTCTACGCTCACCTCGCCGAAGTTGAAAGACCGGCGCGTCAAGCCCGGCGACGAAGTGATCACCGTGGCTGCCGGCTTCCCCACAACCGTCGCGCCGATCGTGCAGAATCGCGCCGTGCCGGTGTTTGTGGACGTGGAATTGGGCAGCTATGTGCCCGTGCTGGAGAAGATCGAGGCAGCCCTCAGTCCCAAGACCAAGGCGGTGATGATCGCCCACACGATGGGCGTGCCGTACGCGGTGGGCGAGGTCCGGGAGTTTTGTGACCGCCACAACCTCTGGTTGGTGGAGGACAACTGCGACGCGCTGGGCACCCGCTACGATGGCCGGCTCACGGCGACCTTCGGCGACCTGGCGTCTTTCAGCTTCTATCCCGCACACCACATTACGATGGGCGAAGGCGGCGCGGTGGCTGTGGCCAACGACGATCTGGCCCGCATTGCCCGGAGCCTGCGCGACTGGGGCCGGGACTGCTATTGCGCCGGTGGCGAGAATAACACCTGCGGCAAACGTTTCGCGCAGCAGTTCGGCACCCTGCCTTACGGCTACGATCACAAATACGTGTACTCGCACATCGGCTACAACCTCAAGGTGACCGACATGCAGGCCGCCATCGGCGTGGCGCAACTGGCAAAGCTCGATCAGTTCGTCGCCGCGCGCAAACGCAACCACGCGGCGCTCGAAGCTGGCCTCAAGAAGCACGAGCGCTACCTGGTCCTGCACACCGCCCCGCCCAAGTCCGACCCGTCCTGGTTTGGCTACGTCATCACGGTGCGGCCCGGCGCGCCCTTCAGCCGTGCGGACCTGGTGAACGCCCTGGAAGCCGCCCGCATCGAGACCCGCAATCTGTTCGCCGGCAACCTGCTCCGGCACCCCGCCTTCGCGGACATCGAGCACCGCGTCGTCGGGCCGCTCACCAACACCGACGTCATCACCACGAACACTTTCTTCATCGGGGTCTATCCGGGGCTCACGCCGGAGATGATCCCGCACGTGCTGGCGACCTTCGACCGGGTGGTCGAGCAAAAGACGAACCACGAGACCAGGCAATGAGTTCCCGATCTGCAAGGGTTGTGGCCACCCCACCAGCAATTCTCATTATGGACGAGATGGGGACGCCGGGTGAGGGCACCCGGCCTGCAAGATGGCGGTTTTGCGCGGGATGTAGGCC
>CAIWJG010000199.1 GCA_903912925.1 uncultured Verrucomicrobia subdivision 3 bacterium
AGCTACTTGGCGGCCAAAGCGGCTTCGACAGCCTGAACCATTTCGGCTGAGTCTGGCTTCGCCTTGGACTCGAACCGCTTCAGGATCTTCCCATCTCGCCCAATGAGGAACTTGTTGAAGTTCCACTTGATATTGCCAGGGAAGGGAGAGGCCTCACCCGCCAGCAGCGTATAAAGCTGATTGCGATTGGGCCCGTTGACTTCGATCTTGTCAAAGAGAGGGAAGGTGATCTGGTACTTGGTGGAGCAGAACTGCTTGATTTGCTCGTTGGACCCAGGCTCTTGTCCGCCGAACTGGTTGCAGGGGAAGCCCAGCACCAAAAGGCCCTTGTCCTTGTATTTGGCGTAGAGTGCCTCCAGCCCGGCGTATTGTGGAGTATATCCACACTTCGAGGCGACGTTGACAATCAGGAGCACCTTGCCTTCATAAGCCTTTAGCGAGGTGGGTTTGCCGTCAATGTCCTTGAGCGAAACGTTGAAAATGGAGTCGGCGGCCTGAGCGCAGACTACCTGCAAGAGCAATAAACCACAAAGGATTAGGAATATCTTCATGGGGGAACATGGACGTGGTTAGCCCGTTAGTCAAATTACCGACAGTCCCAGCCAGTATTCTACAGGCCCTGTAGGCTTCGCCGACAGGCTGTAGCCGCCGGCGTCAGTCGGCGCCATTTTGGCTGGAATAAGAGTGCGCCGACTGACGTCGGCGGCTACTTGAGTGTGAATTGACCAAGCCAGCGTCCGTGCCATTTGCTATTTGGCATACATGGCGATCCTTGCCTTCTCAAACGTCGCCCCAGGCGGAGGCAGCTTCCGAATCGCCTCATCATAGTTGACGATGTATTGCCACCAGTTGTCGTAGAAACCACTGGTCATCCCCCGGCTGTGAGGGATATGCGTCATCCACCATAAGTGGTGGTGGAGGATTCCATCCCAGCCGCCTGTCACTGCGTTGAGCAGTTTCTTTTGCCGTGGGAGCTCTGGATAGGACAACCAATCGTCCGCAAACGTCCAGACCAGGTTGGTGTTGCCCCAGTCGTAATCGCGGGTCGAGTTCGGGGCGTAATGGACGGTGCCGACTTCAGCTTGGCCGGGCCAATCCTTGTTCACACGCGAGAACCGGTTCCAGGCGTTGGTGCTGGGCTTCTTCGGATCCCAGATTCCCTGGCCCACCGTAAGCGAAAGAACGCTTTCGATGCGATGGCAGTAACTCTCAAGCATCTCGCCTTCCCCACGCTCGTAATTCCAGCCCATGATCCAAATCGTCTTCCCCACATCGGGTACGTCGTAGGGCCGGTAAAACCAGGGATTCCTGGTTTGGTAGGGAACCTTATCCCCGGGAGTCTTCCAGTGTAGCTCATCCCAGGCGAAATAGGGCCCGCCCCACAGCCAAATCTCCGTGACGTCCTGCGCCTTGATCCTGGCCGCGAGGCCAAACTTCTCGAACAGCCACACAAAGCTGGTCATGCTCTTATCGGCCTTCTTGCGGTCCCGCTCCCACATCTCCAGGAAGCTCTCTTCAGTGTAGATGAACCCGTTGCGAAACTTCGGGAAGCCATCATATTCGATCTTCTCTACCACGTGGTAATCCACAAAGCCGTGGCTCGCCGTCCTGGCATCCTGGACCATTTTGTCCGTCAACTGCCACGGATCGGACCATTTCAGGGCCTCGTGGAGTTTGAGATTATTCCGGCCTTTCAGAACGGGATCGAAGTTGATGACGATGACATTAACTCGCGTCGGAGCAAGAGAGGCGGTTTCCTCCACGTTGGAAGCTGAGCAGAAGCATCCTGACAGGAAGAAGCTGATACCCAGCATCAGCCCGGCCCAGCGCTGGATATCCAGTCCGACGCTGCCCAGCCGGGGCCGGAGGTTGAGCCTGTTTCTGTGCATGACTTACGATGTTACTTGCGTGGCAGTGGCTCAGGATGCAGACCGGCGCGAGCAATGCCGGCGAGGACGCGGCATTCTGTGTCTTTGAGGGAAGGCGGCAGGGGGACTGGGTGACCGGCGAAGAGCGCGGCTCCCCATTTGGCCAGCTCGGTATCCGGGCTTTGGGCCTGCCAAACCTTGAGAAGTTGGTCGGCTGCCGCAGCTTGGCCGGTCTGTTGGAGGGCCAGTGCGCGGACTAAATCGCCGGTCCCTTGGCCCTTGTCGCTGGCTGGAATAGCGAGGATCTTATCGAGTGCCTGCCGGGCGGTGTCTGGAGCTTTCATTGCGATTTGGCACTGGGCGGTGAACCAGTCTTCGAGGCGCTCGTCACAGTCCGCGGGATGGGGTTTGCCGGAGCCAAGCTGCTCCGGCCACTCGCGGGCGGTTTTGACCAGGCGCAGCGCGTCGTCGAACGCGCCAGCTTGCAGGCGCTCGATAGCCCAGACCAGATAGGCTTCGTGAAAGAGGGCGCGCGCCTCGGTGGTGCCTTCGGCCGGCAAGACGTGCAATGAGGACAGGAACTCGGCCGCCGCCTGGTGCTGGCCGGTCAGGAGCAGGGACTTGGCGCGCAGCAACGCCAGTGTGTCGTTCGCGGGGAAGCGCCGAGCATAGTCGTTGGCGACGGCGAGGGCAGCGGCAGGGGCGTCGTGCTTGAGGTGGTGGCGTGCGAGCATCGCGCCGTAACGCCATTGGGCGGCGTCAAGCTGGGCGGCGCGTTGCAAGTCTCGCAGGCCGCCGTCCGCAGAAACCTGTGCGCGGGCGGCGTAGAAGGGGGCGAAGCGTGGCTGGTCGCCCCAGGCGGCGAGAAGCTGGCGGGCTTCAGACAGATCGCCCAGGTGCCAGTGGATGAGGGCGAGGAAGTAATTGGGTTGCCATGCTGGATGCTGTTGCGCGGCCCATTCGAAGACGGGGATCGCCTCCGGCCGAAACGGGAAGACGAACTCGGGCGACGCTGCCTCCGCTCGGGCGAGCAGGTTGGTGTCGCGGCGCAAATACGCCAGCCAGTACAGCACCTCCGCGTTCGGCGGTGCGAAATCAAGGACCTTTGCAGCCTCAGTGTCCAGCCCGACGCCGTGATACCATGCGGCCAGTTCAAGGAAGGTCTCGTAGGGCAGTTCGTTACGGATGAGGGCGGTAAACTCTGCAGGACGCGATTTGCCACGCAGGTAGCGCTCGAAGCGGGCGAAGTGGTTGAGCGGGTCGAGTTCGAGCAGGACGGTGCAGGCAGCGTCCGCGCGCGAAGCGTCGCCCCGCAGCCGCTGAACGCAGGCACACAGTTGTAGTGCGTCGAGGTTCCGGGCGTTGCTGAAAAGACTCTCTTTGGCGGCGACCAGGGCTCGATCATAGAGCTTCTCGCGCAGGTATTCTTTGGCCAGCTCTGTGTTGGCGGCACTGCGCCACTCGGGCGATAGCGCGGCGAGGCTGAAGGCTTCCTTGGCGTCGGCAAGATGACCCAGGACGGCGCTGGCGAGGCCGAACTGGTAATTGGCGCCTGGATCATAGGTGTTGATGCTCAGCGCGTGGCGGGCGAAGCCCAGCGCGGCGGCAGTGTCAGCGCGGCGGGTGGCCAGGGCGGCCATTTCCACCAAGGCCGGCAGGTAGTTAGTGTCCTGCTTTAGGCACGACTCGAACGCTTCGGCGGCTTTCGCATAAGAACGCTGTCGCGCCTCCTCCTTGCCCTTGAGGTAAAGGCCGTAAAGGGAGTTCCAATCGAAGCCGGGGGGCGCGGTGGTGGGCCGGCTGAGAACGTCGTTATCGCCGGCCGTGTATTGCAACTTGTCCCCACCTACACACACGCGCAGCGCTTTGGGCGGAGCAGCGAGCGGCACGATCCGCTCGACCGGCTGCATCGGCTTGAGGTTCAACTCCAGCCTCGCGAGGAGGCGGTCGCCATCGAACACTTCGAGCTTGTCGCGCAGCGGCCGGGCGGGCGAGATGCGGATTGCGAGGCGGTTGCTCTCGCGCGTGACATTAAGCGCGCCCCAGGGGCTGGCGCTAACGAAGCCTTTGATGCCCTTCACGGGCAGCCAATGCTCGGTCCAGGTGTCGGTGGCGTAGGGCGGGAACTCGGCATGTTTGAAGGGGGTTAACGTGCTGGAGCTGTCGGCCTGGTTGAACAGGCGGCCCGACTGGACCTCCACGTATTGGCCGTCGGTATCAGTGAGCAGGTCCTCCCAAATCATGCCCTGACGCGACAGGCCCCAAATCCAGATCTTGCGCCCGGGTTTGTCCCCATACGCGGCGCAATGGGCTATGCCGAAGTCCTCGTCGTGCCAGTAGCCGCCCCAGAAATCAGCTAGGCGCCCCAACACGTGATAGGACTTGTAGCTGCCGAAGTTGTTGTTGTCGTACCAGGCCAGGTCGCGGCCGCTCTTTAGGTCAATGGGCCAGTCGTGGGTGCTGCCGTCGTGACCGATGTACTGGGTCCCCGGATGGATGAACTGGAGGTTGCCGCCAGACTTGATGCCGACGTTCATCCAGGTGTAGTAGGCCTGGTCGAGCGGGGACGCGTTGTGCCAGAACGAGCGGGTCGAGAAGCAAGCCTGGCCGGCGGGCAGGTTGATCTCCAGCCGCCAGGTTGTGCGCGTGAGCAGGTCGAGCGTGCCGATGATGCAACTGGCACCGCCGTCGGGGTTACGGCGGACGATGTAATCCACCGGCGAAAAGCAGTTCGGCGTGTGGCCGATGATGCCGTAGTTGGCCTCGATCCCGCCGCTAGTCCACGGCCCACGCATGGAGACGTCGCGGAACTTGACGGCGTGGTTGAAGTAGATAAAGGGCTTGCCCGTCGTCTTATCAATCGCCGCCCAGACCTTGCCGCCGATCTCGGGCAGGATCAGGAGCTGCACATAATCATTGGACAGCTCGACCACCTTCCACTTCTTCTGGACCGGCTTGTCGGTGAAGCCGTCGTAGCGGAAGTAGGGGTAGAACCGGGACATGTTGGGCACCGGGTCCGGATCGGAATAGGGGTAAGTTGTGAAGACCCGGTCATACTCCTTAACGATGGTCTTGGCGCCCGCACCGGCGACCGGCGCGCACAACGCCGCCAAGCACAGCAGAAGCAATGCGAGGTTACGCACGGATTTAACAACGAAGACACGAAGGAGCGAAGATATGAGAGAAGAATTCAGAGAGGAATAGGCTCCTCCGCTTCTGCTTCGCGTCTTCGCGCCTTTGTTGTTCAAAAGAAAGGCTCCAGGACATTCCGCGAGACCCGGAGCGCCTGCTTGCGCCCTGCCAGTGTCGCGCCGAAGGTGCCGTCTTCCACCTCGACGCACACAGGACCGTCATAGCCGACCTCATAGACCGCCGCCATGAACCGGGCCCAGTTGATGTCGCCCAGCCCGGGGATGCGTGGCGTGTGCCATTGTTTCGGGAAGTCGAAGATGCCGACCTCGTTGAGGCGCTCAGGGTGAACCGTCATGTCCTTGGCGTGCAGGTGAAAGAGCTTGTGCTTGAACTCGCGCAGCGGGCTGATGGGGTCCATCTGCTGCAAGACAAAGTGCGACGGATCGTAGTTGAGTCCAAAGCTCTCTGATGGGATGTCGCTGAACATGCGCCGCCAGATGACCGGCGAGGTCGCCAGGTTCTTGCCGCCGGGCCACTCGTCGCGCGAGAAGGACATCGGGCAGTTCTCAATGCCGATCTTGATGCCATGATCTTCGGCAAAGGCAATGAGCGGCTTCCATGTCTTCAGGAACCGCGGCCAGTTCTCATCCACCGTCTTCGTCCAGTCGCGGCCAACAAAGGTGTTGACGTTCTTGAGGCCGAGTTTGTCCGCGGCCACAATGACCTTCTTGAGGTGGTTGACCGCCACGCCGGAGACCACGGGATCCGGGTCCAGTGGGTTCGGGTAGTAGCCCAGGCCGCTGATGCCGACGCTGTGCCGGGTGCAAAGTGCGTGAACGTCATCGGCTTGGGTCCCCGTGAAGCCGCTCACGTCAATGTGCGTGACGCCAGCGAACTTGCGTTCGGCCTTGCCGACGGGCCAGCACATGATCTCGATGCAGGCAAACCGCTCGGCGGCAGCGAATTCGAGGACCTGGTTAAGGTTGAGTTCAGGAAGGATGGCGGTGACGAATCCAAGTTGCATAATCAGTATATGATTGTTGTTGCCTGAGTATGCATACCCCGCAGTCGCACTGCCACCCAAAAATCTGGCGTGGCGGGAAGCAGCAGGGCTGCTCCAAAGTCCGGCCAGTTGAGGGAAGATCATGTTCTGCAGCCCTGAAATCCGAAGACCGAAAGCCGAAACCCGAAAGAAGGCCGAAATCCGAATTCCGAGAACGGCCTAATTCGATTGGCTGCTGCTCCGCCGGGGTGGCTATCAATTCGGACCTCGGCCTTCGGGTTTCTTTCGGCCTTCGGTCTTCGGGTTTCGGGTTTGGCATGGCCCGGGCCGACTTTAGAGCAGCCCTGGGAAAGCACCGGAGCGCCGCGTGAGGGGACGCGGCCTACATGGATTGGCCCTGGGGCACCAGATATTCCAAATAATTCTTCTCGCCCTGGTCCGCCAACGGGGCTACACAGAGGTTGAAAGGCAAACATTATGGAACAACCTCCTCCATTTCCAACGACTCCCCTGCAACCGAAGAACTGCGGCCTGGCCATCTGGAGCCTGGTCCTGGGCATTCTCAGCCTCACTTGTTTTTGGTTGATAGCGGCCATTCCGGCAGTGATTTGCGGGCACGTGGCCTACTCCCGAATCCGGCGTTCGGCAGGCGCGCTTACCGGTGAAGGCCTGGCGCTGGGGGGCTTGATCACTGGCTACATCGGTGTGGCGATGTCGATCCTCATGATTCCGCTCCTGGCGGCCATCGCCATCCCCAACTTCGTCAAGGCACGCACGACGGCGCAGATGAACGCCTGCATCAGCAACCTGCGGATGATAGACGGTGCCAAACAGCAATGGGCGCTGGAAAACAAGAAGCAGGCCCCGGATACGCCCAAGGCCCAGGATTTGGCGCCGTTCCTCAGAGAGCAAACGAAGTGTCCCGCTGGCGGGGTTTATACGTTCCATACTGTTGGCGAAGAGCCGACTTGCTCAATTCCCACCCACCAATTACCCGGCGAGTGACTGTGGCCGCAGCCGCGGCCGAGTGCAGACCTCCTGACATACCCCAACTTTTCCATTGCGTAGGTTGCATGGCTTGGTCCCGCTCTGAGAAGGGAGTTCCTGGCAACTAATTCCTCATGTCAGCAGACTCTTAAACACGATCCGCAATTGGGTGCCTGGGAAAAGCGGGTTCCGTTGGTTGAACCCAAAAACGGCAGTTGAAACGATGAAACGTGAGGCGTGAAACGTGAAACGTGAGCTGGGGAGCGGGCC
>CAIWJG010000200.1 GCA_903912925.1 uncultured Verrucomicrobia subdivision 3 bacterium
CTGCCAGTGCGGCCCGATCAGTGGCGGTAAAAGAGAGGCAAATCATGAGACATTCCCCTAACAGCCAGTCCCAACGGCGTCAATCTTTAAGTAATCATCTCAACCGCGTGGAGTATAACCGGCTGCCGATAGCCATTCGGCCCTCGGATTTCGAGCTTCTTTCGGCACTGAAGGTTAGATCGAACTCACGTTCGATGCTACGTCCATTCGGATTTCGGATTTCCTTCGGATTTCGGATTTCGGGTTTCGGGTTTACTCCCGCCCATCCACGGCGGACTTGAGGCCTTGCGTGATTTACGTTATCTGTAATGTATGCAACAAGACCGGTTCACCATTAAGTCACAGGAAGCGGTGCAGGAAGCGCAACGCATCGCTCATGGGTATTCGCATCAAGAGGTTGACGGCGAACACTTATTGCTCGCCCTGATCGGCCAGGCCGACAGCCTGATTCCCGATCTGCTGGAGAAGATCGGCGTGCCCGCCGCGAAGCTGAAGCCGGACCTCGAAAGCGAGCTGGGGCGCCGTCATAAGGTGCAGGGCACCAGCTCGGCCGACTTGTTCCTGAGCCCGCAGTTGAAGAAGGCCCTGGATGCGGCGCAGACCGAGGCCGGCAAGCTGAAGGACGATTTCATCAGCACCGAGCATCTGTTGCTGGGGCTGTTGGATGAAGGCGGCTCCTCGCTCAAGAAGATCTTTCAGGCGCACGGGCTCAAGCGGGACGTGGTGCTGCGGGCGCTGGCGGACCTGCGCGGCAACCAGCGCGTCACGGACGCGAATCCCGAGGACAAGTTCCAGGCGCTCGAAAAGTATGGCCGTGACCTGACTGCCCTGGCGCGGCAGGGGAAGATCGATCCCGTCATTGGCCGCGACGACGAGATTCGACGCGTCATGCAGGTGCTGACCCGCCGGACGAAGAATAACCCGGTGCTCATCGGCGAGCCCGGCGTGGGCAAAACGGCGATTGCCGAGGGGCTGGCCCGCCGCATCGTCAGCGGCGATGTGCCCGAGACCCTCAAGAACAAGCGGCTCGTCGCCATGGATTTGAGCGCAATGATCGCCGGGGCCAAGTATAGGGGCGAATTCGAAGACCGGCTCAAGGCCTTCCTCAAGGAGATTGTTGCCAGCGATGGGAAGATCGTTCTGTTCATTGATGAGCTGCATACGATCGTGGGGGCGGGTGCGGCGGAAGGGGCGACCGATGCTGCGAACATCATGAAGCCACAGCTTGCCCGCGGCGAACTGCGTGCCATCGGCGCCACCACGCTCGACGAGTATCGCAAGCACATCGAGAAAGACCCCGCGCTCGAACGTCGCTTCCAGCCGGTGCTGGTCTCCGAGCCGACCGTCGAGGCGACCATTGCGATTCTGCGCGGACTCAAGGAGCGCTACGAAGTCCACCACGGCGTGCGCATCCAGGACTCGGCGCTGGTGGCGGCGGCAACGCTTTCGCATCGCTATATTGCCGACCGTTTCCTGCCAGACAAGGCAATTGACCTGATCGACGAAGCGGCCTCGCGCTTGCGCATGGAGCTGGACTCGATGCCGACGGAGATCGACCAGTTGGAGCGGCAGATCCAGCAACTGGAGATCGAGCAGAGCGCGCTGAAGAAGGAGAAGGACGAAGGCTCCCGCGAGCGGTTGAAGAAGCTGGAGAAGGATCTGGCCAACCTCAAGGAGCAGTCCAAACAGCTCAAAGCGCAGTGGCAGAACGAGAAGGCGGCCATCAACGCCGTCAGCATTGTCAACAGCCAGATCGAGCAGGCCAAGCTCGAACTGGAACAAGCCCAGCGCCGCAACGACTTGAACCTCGCCGCGCAAATCCAGTATGGCAAGTTGCCGGAGCTGCAGAAGAAGCTGGCCTCGACGGAGAAAGCTCTGCACGAGAAGCCCGCCGGCCGCCGCCTGCTTAATCAGGAGGTAACCGAGGAAGACATCGCCAAGGTCGTGGCCGCCTGGACCGGCATTCCCGTCTCCCGCATGATGGAGGGCGAGCGCGAGAAGCTCGTTAAGATGGAGCAGCGGCTCGAGCATCGCGTCGTCGGCCAGAAGGAGGCCCTCGAAGCGGTCGCCAATGCCGTGCGCCGTTCCCGCAGCGGCTTGCAGGAGCCGAATCGGCCCATCGGCTCATTCATCTTCCTCGGCCCTACCGGGGTCGGTAAGACCGAAACCGCCCGCGCGCTGGCCGAGTTTCTGTTCGATGACGAGAACGCCATGGTGCGCCTCGACATGAGCGAATACATGGAGAAGCACACCGTCGCGCGGCTTATCGGCGCGCCGCCGGGCTACGTCGGCTACGAGGAAGGCGGCCAGCTCAGCGAGGCGGTGCGGCGCCGGCCCTACAGCGTGATATTGTTTGATGAGATCGAGAAGGCCCACCACGACGTGTTCAACATCCTCCTGCAAGTGCTGGACGACGGCCGGCTCACGGACGGGCAGGGGAGGACGGTCGATTTCCGCAACGCCATCATCATCCTGACCAGCAACATCGGGTCGCCGGTGATCCAGGAGTTTTACAGTGGCAGCCGGGCTTCCGTGAGGGACGAAGCGGATCTGGAGCGCGTGGTGAAGCTCGAATTGAAGGCGCACTTCCGGCCCGAGTTCCTCAACCGCGTGGATGACATCATCATCTTCCACAGCCTCGACGAGAAGCACCTCGCGCGCATCGTGGATATACAACTACAGCGCCTGGAGGCGCGCCTGACGCAGCAGCAACTGACCTTGGAGGTGGACCGTTCAGCCAAGCAGTTGATTGCCAAGGAAGGTTTCGACCCGCAGTTCGGCGCCCGCCCGCTCAAGCGGTCCATCCAGGATCGCCTGCTGGACCCGCTGGCCACGAAACTCCTCCGCGGCGAATTCAAACCGGGCGACCGCATCAAGGTCGTTGCCCGCGACGGCGAATTGGAGTTCGCGAAGAAGTGAGTGCTGTGAAGTTGCTTTCCTGTGCCGTGATTTCTGCCTCTGCCGCCTTTGGCAGGTTGCCTTCTCTCGACGGCAGCAATGCGCTTGCCCGGCCTCAGGCTGTCGATTAGGGTTTACCTATGAGCACGCAAGAAATCGCCGAGGCAGTCATGGAATTGCCGGAGGAAGACCGCTTGGAGTTGGCGCGCCGCATCGTTGCCGGTATTGCGGCACAGCGGGAAATATCTGGTGAGATTGCGCGGGCTGTCGAGGGCATCGAGGATGTTGTTGCGGGACGGGTGCGCGGGTTGAGCGAGGCGGAGTTTCGCGACGCACTTAAGTGAAGTTCATCTATCACCCGGATTTCCCGACGGACATAAAGCGATTCGAGGCTCAGTACCGCGAAGTTTCGGAACCGCTTGCCTCGTGCTTTCGCGGAGCGGTGGATGATGCGATCGGGCGAATAAAGGCCTCGCCGGGTTCTGGCGGCCATTTCGTTAACACCGGTTCGCGGGTTGTAAAGGAAGTTCGCCGGTGCAACTTATCCTCGTTTCCATTCTTCATTCTGTACGCTGTCGCCGGAGATATGCTGGTGTTTCGATCGGTCATCCCGACCGCCTCAGACCCTCTGACCTGGCTGAAACATTTCCAAGCGCCTTAATCGCCAGGGTACATCGCTGCGGCGGCACAGGGAGCAAGGACGGATGCTCCTCGGGGCCGCTTATGAAGGCCTCGGCAATGCCACCCTCCGCAGTGCCGCTGCGGAGGACGAGAATGGAATGTAGAATGGCCAAGCCGCCTGGTTTGGCTCCGTTAACTCGCGCGGGAATGGCGGAGCTGCCAGGGCATGAAACGCTCAGGGTAGGTCCCGGCTTGTCACAAAGCTCAGCTACAGTGGCGCGATGAAATGGTAGGTGCCCGAGCCGACCTCGAACACGGCGCGCCCAACCTCGACGCGCGAGTCTTTTACACCCTCGGCTTTCATTGCCGGCCGGCCACTTTCAACCACCGAAGAAGGATCGGAAGTCGGCACCCATACAGTGGCGGTGGCATTGGCTGGAACCTTAACCGTCAGCTTGAATCGTCCGTGCTCGATCTCCCAATCACTCGCGATACGCCCGCGCACGGAATCATAGCAGGCTCGCGCCGAAGTCAGGCCGCCGACGACATTGGGCTTGATGACGAAGTGCTTAAAGGCCGGGGCTGCGGGATCGGGATTGATACCGGCCAGCGCCTTGTAAAACCACGCGCTGATGTCGCCGAACATGATATGGTTGCGCGATTCCGTCCCGTTCCATTGCTCCCATAAGGTGGTGGCTCCCTGCTCGATCCACCAGCCCCAGCTCGGCAGGTCTTTCTGGCTGGCCATGCGGTAGGCCATATCCGCGCGCCCGTTTTCGAGCAGCGCGTTCAGGAGATACTTCGCCCCGAGTATGCCCGTGTCAATGTGGCCGTTCGTCTTCTCCACTGCGGCCACCAGGTTGTCGAGCACACGCGCCTTGTTTTCCGGTTCCACCAGGCCCTGGTAGAGTGCGCAACTGAGCGAGGTTTGGCTGCCGTTGCCGTAAAGGCTGATGTCGGAATGGTAGAACTTCGCGTTGAACGCTTTCCGGATGCTGGCCGCCAGATCCTTGTATTTGGTGGCGTCAGCGTCATTCCCCATCAACCTCGCCGTCAGCGCCACGATCTGTGTGTCTTGGTAGTAATAGGCGGTGGAGGTAATGTCCGCAGGCGTGCTGGTCTTGTAGGGCGCCCAATCGTTCAGGCCGATGTCCACGATGCCGTTCTTCGCCTTGCTCGTCAGGTAGTCCACGTAGCGCTTCATCCCTTCGTAGTGGTCACAGAGCACTCGTGTGTCCCCGCAATATTGGTAAAGGTAGAACGGAATGAGCAGGAACGAGCTGTCCCACGCCGGCCCATTGCCCCATTTGTAGCCCCAACCGCTGGTGGGCACGATGCCCGGCAGTTCGCCGCTCGGGCGCTGCTCATCACCGAGGTCGTTAATCCACTTGGTATAGACCGCTGCGGGCTCATAGTTCAGCAGGCCCTGCTCGGCGGCGAGGTGCGCATCGCCCGTCCAGCCGTTCTTCTCGCGATGCGGGCAATCCGTCGGGATGCTTTGGAGGTTGCTCAGGTAAGCCCATCGGCCCGCCTGCCAGATCTTGTTCAGCAGCGGATTCGAGCATTCAAACTCGCCGGCCACCGGTATCGCCGAGTGGATAAAGACTCCGTGGTCAAGCTGGCCTGGCTGAAAGAGCTGAACGAGGGCCTGATTGCGCTCTCCGGCGCGCAGGCTGGACCGGTCGGCCAGGCGCTGGTGCAGGGCGACACCGCCCGCGCCCACGATGTGGCGCTGC
>CAIWJG010000201.1 GCA_903912925.1 uncultured Verrucomicrobia subdivision 3 bacterium
GCCCGACGCTCGCATATCGTGCGCACCCGCAGGCTCGTAGCGCGGACAGCGTGGCTCCCTCTCCTCTGGGGAGAGGGCTGGGGTGTGGGGGAACTGGCCGCCGGACTGACGCTGCCGCCCAAAACGTCTTTGGCACGCGGGAGACCGAGCCTCAAATCCTAGCGGCATTGGGCATTAACGTCCAACAGATACGCGCTCATGGGAAATCGGCTAGCGCCTGCTTGAGAGCTTCCGGATCAATGGGGTGATCCAGCACTCCAACGGTGTAGCCGTGCCGCTTCACAAGCCTGACCGAACTGGTCTGCGGCTTGACGGGCTCCAACCTGGTCAGGACATACTTGCCCTCTTCCAGAATCTTCATATCAAAGCGATCTCCAGGCCTGGCCTGACGGAGGGTCACCCGATGCTTGCTGTCAGCAATGGCTGTCATACAAGGGGAATCTCCCACCGCTCCCAAACCATTGCAAGCCCTTCTTCACCCTCCCCCTCGACTCGCCAGCCAATCCGGCAAACTCTCTCCCTGACCATTCCTGCTCCCCGGTTACTGATACCGCCTGCGCCGGTCATCGTCGGCGGGCGGAGAACCGGCGGATGACCGGGAAACAAAGTTTGCCAAATTATGCCAATCAGGCCAGATTGGCGGTATGGCAACGAAGACCATGAATGTCTCCCTCACCGAGTACTGGCAAGGCTACGTGGTAGGCCATCTCCGCCGGGGGCGCTACCAAAACGCCAGCGAACTGGTGCGCGAGGCGCTGCGGCTGCATGAGCGCGAGCAGATTGCCCACGACGTGTCCGAGGTCGAATCGCTTTTTGGCGCCAGCCGCCGGGCCGAGGGCGACGCTGAGGTTGAGCAAATCAAGGGCGCGGTGATGGCGGCACGCCAGGACCGTAAGGGACGCTCCCGGTGATTCTCGCGGTGCTGGACACCAACGTATTCGTGGCTGCCATCGGCTGGCGCGGCGCCTCCTGCCGAATGACTCCGTGCCCATCGGGTCGCCGGAACACCGGGCCAGAGGCCCGGTTAACCGGCAGACCGGAGGTCTGCCCCACGTTGCGACCTGAACAGTTACACTCCTTCTTCAGCGCCAGCACTCGATGCGACCGCAAGAACGCGTTCATCTCCGCCCCCGCCGCGGACAGATCCTTAACCGGTAGTATGAACAGTTTTAGCGAGGCCGTTCGAACGGGCGCAATTCCATCAGTAACTCCGTCGAAATTCGAGGGCCAAACTGAATGGGTGGCGACGTATTCTCCTGCTCCGTAATGTTCCGATCATCGAGTTTTGACTCCCTTTGGCTTCTGACCGTTTATGAGCGCCTTCGATCCCTCGTCCACCTGCGGCCGACCGCCACCTAACCCACACCTCAAATGAAACCAGTAATACCTTTCGTCTGGATCCTCGTCAGCCTACTCTCATCGTCCCCTGCACCCGGCCAGACCAATTGGTCGCTGCGGCCTTCCAATACGTCGAAGAACCTGTCAGTTGTCGCCTTCGGGGGCGGAGCCTTTCTAATAGGCGGTTCCGCAATCTCCTTGAACTCAACAAACGGACTGACTTGGGCGACAAATGCCTTGAACCAGTACGACGACTCAATCACTTCGCTGGCTTACGGCAACGGCACTTGGTGTGCAGCGGGCTCGTTTTTCTTTAACCACCTAGAGACCTCTACCAACAATGGTCGAACCTGGACCGACCGCTATTACGACCGCAACGTTCCGTTCGACCTCACCGTAGCTTACGGAAACGGTACCTTCGCTGCCGTCGGCTACTCAGGCAACATCCGGTATTCAATCGACTCCGGGCTGACCTGGCATTTTGGCTTGTCTCCCACCAGCTCCATGTTGCGGAGTGCTGCCTACGGCAACGCCACCTGGGTTGCGGTCGGCGACGATGGAACCGTAGTCACCTCCGCAGATGCCCAACTCTGGATCCTACAGCCTCGAACGACCATTCCCTGCTGTGGCCAAATCGGCTATGGTGCGGGCACCTTCGTTGTCATTTCCGGAAATCAAATCTTCACGAGTACCAACGGCTCGGACTGGACACCCCGCACCAATCCAGCCCCCGGCAGCCACTCTTTACACGATGTCGCGTACGGAGGTGGTACCTGGGTGGCCGTTGGAGATTCCGGCACCATTATCCTCTCGACTGACGCTGGCCAAACCTGGACCATCGAGAACTCTGGCCTTGCAATCAACCTATTCGGCATCGCCTATGGCACCGGGATATGGGTCGCGGTCGGCAACAACGGTACTATCATCACCTCCCAAACACTAGGGGGCGGCGAACCCCCGCTTGTGCCTACCCTTCAGATCGAACGTGCTGTCGAACTTGGTTGGCAGTCGCAAGACGGGGCCGTTTATCAAGTGCAGTGCTCGACAAACCAAAGTGCCTGGCAAGATACCGGGTACCCGATACTGGGCGACGGCCAGTCGAAGAAGTTCTATGACGGTGCGGGAGAGACCAGCAAAAAGTTCTACCGGATCCAGGTCAAGTGAATGCAGCCTGGGTCATGCGATAACTCTGGGGCCTGTCTTCGGCCCAAGGTCACACGCCCCATCTGCTACTCCGCCTCTGTTCAACGGTGACGACAATGTAAGTAATAGGCATTTGCTTTTGCGCGCCCGCTCGTACTGAGCGCTGCGCGGGTGAGGGAGAATGGATTTCCGGGCTCTTAATCACCGGGGCTGAGTCAATCAGAGGGAAAGTAATTATGCAAGGGCCTATTCTGTTTATTTTAGACTCTCGGCGCGAGCCTTTAGCAGCCTCCCTGATCCTCGCCTAACGGTTCAGGACGTTTGGTTCTACACCGTTGCGTCGCCTTCGCTCCAGACTGGCCCGAACGGCTCGGTCTTGTCGGTATCTTGGCCGCTGTCGGGGCAGGGTTTCGAGTTGCAATCTACCACTAATCTCTCTGACAGGAGTTCCTGGGCTGCCGTCACAAATGCACCGGCAATAGTGGATTTGCAGAATATGGTGACGAACGCGGTCTCCGGTAGCAGCATGTTCTACCGGCTGCGGAAGCAGTGACTGGTGGGGCGTACAAGTGTCATCCTCACTATTAATGGGGACCGTTGGGTTGCCGGGAATCGGCGGCGGGTGGTGACGTGGCGGGTTTCATGATCTAAACACATCTGCTGTGGCAGGGCAGCAGCGGAATGATGTTCCCGCTGGATTGCCTGTAGCGCGGGGACCACGAAAGACCCGAAAGACATCAAAATAGGCAGAGCCACCCCCATGCGACATCAAAGCCACATCAAAGCCACCTCAATGCGTGTTGCTAGCCAGGCGGTAGCCACCCCAAAGCCACCTTAAAGCCACCTCGAAGCCACCTCGAAGCCACCTCGAAGCCACCCCGATGCTACCCTAAGGCTCCCACAAAGCCACCCCGGGGCGAATGCAGAAGGCAGAATGTAGAATGCAGAATGGCCGGGGACGAGCGGTTGGAGGCCATCCTCAGCTGTGTGCATCTGGGTCCATCCGTGGTTATTCTCTGCAGAATTGGAGCCTACGCTGGCAATTTGCGCGGCGGGGGGGCTTTGACAAAGCTGGTTTCGCGCAGGTAGATCGGTTGCAAGGTCTCACCTGCGACAAAATCGGTGCGGCCTCGGGCCAGTTGGCCCAGGGTCGCTGCCCGGGGGAAAAGGACACGGCTGCCGGGGAACCACTTGGTCACTTCCGGGCCGACGATGAGCCCGCCGGCTTGCTGCCGGGCTTGTACCTCTGCTGCAGCGGCCAGCCGCAGCGGCTCGATTTCACGCCGGGTATCGGCGCTCAGTTCGTAGCCGGCGAGATAGAACTCGCCGCGCTGGGCATCAATGACGATTTCGACCCGCCCGACGATGCCCTCGGCCTGGGCCTGTGCGGCGAGGCATTCGACGCTGCTGATGCCGAGGAGTGTGACGGGGCGCGCCAGTTGCCAGCCTTGGGCCAGGGCAATCGCGAGACGCATACCGTTGTAGGATCCGGGCCCGAGGCCAACGGCCAGACACTCGATTTGGGTGCGGTCGAGCTGCGCCTGACGCAGGGCGTCCTCCACCAGGCCGAGCGGGTTCGTGATGTGGCCGCCGGTCTCGATGGCTTCGCCCAGACAGCGCGGCGCGGCGTCCGCCCCGCCGCACACCACGGCCACGCTGCGTTGCGGAGACGAGAACTCAAGGGCGAGGATCTTCATAGGTGCGACGGTTCACGTGGAGGCATAGGAGCGCAGCCTTTAGGCGTATCTATGCAGTTGGTTATCGAATTCCCCCTCACCCTGACCCTGACCCAGAACCTCGGAAACATCCAACATCCAACATCGAACGCCCAACATCCAATAATGGCGCAGACACAGGTCCTTGGATGTTCTATGTTGGATGTTGGATGTTGGGTGTTTTCCTTTTCCGGTTCAAGGGGCCAAGGCGCGCAAAGTCCCTTTCGGAGAATTCTCTCCCCGAAGGAGAGGGAATAGCTTTCCGACAACTGGGGATACAAACTGCACGGTAACCCCTTTCCAGCGCCGCCGATGGTCTCCCTCTCCCACGGGGAGAGGGCAGGGGTGAGGGGGAACGGGTCTTCCAGATCAAGTCCTCTATTTACATCCAATCCAGTCATGTTCAATAAAGGCTGCCGAGGCATGAGCGATCCACATCCGCCGGCTTCGCGCCGGGCATGTCCGTGCGCGGACGCGTGCGTAGTTGCGCCAGCACGGGCTCGAACACGCGCAAGAGGGTCTGGTAATCCGGATCAGCCGCCGATGCGAAGATCGCCTTGCCGCACGCGCCGCTGCCGCCGGCGTCCTTGGCCAGCGGCGCGAGCATAAAGGCGTTCATCTGCGGATTCACGATGCGCGTCCAGAACTGGCGCGGGATCTTGCCGCCGTTGTGGCATTCGCTGCAACGGCGCTTGGCCACGTCGGCCAGGGTTGCGTCCAGCTCTGTCGGGTATATGCGGCGACAGCCAATGGCCTCGGGATGGGTAGTCTCGCTCGTGCCGTAGTAGGGGACGTTCAGGTCAATCCACGCCAGTACGCGCCGCGTCTCCCGCGGCTCCAGCTTGAATCGCGGCGCGCCGTTGGTGTCCGGATGCCCGCGGACCAGGATTTCAGCGAGCCGGCTGCGCGGCGAGCCCCAGGCTTTGGGCGTCACCTCGAGGATGTTCTGCTCCATGCCGTTGTAGGTGGGAATCCAGTTCACGTAGGGGCTCTCCCACTCGGCTTCGCCGGCACGCCGTCGACCGCGCGCGAGCGTCTCGTAACTGACGTTGAAGAAGTCTGTGGCGTCGCCGCAAAGGTCCACCTTGGCGGGCGGGGTCGGTCCGCTGTGGCACTTCACGCAGTGCGCATCGAACACCGGTTGGACAACGCGCGCATAGTCGAAGCCCACGCCCTCGCCCCAATCGGGCGGGCGCAGCGTTTCAGGGTCGTGCGGGGCGGCATGTCGCGCGGCGGAGACTTGCTGACGCGGCTCGTGGCAGCCGACGCAGCCTTGCGTCTCGCCGGCCATCAGATGCGTGAATGTGCGCATCCGCTGCACTGCTCGGCCTTCGGCGTCGAGCGCCAGGAAGTAAATCGGGCGTTCGGCCGGGACCCGGAAGCACGCCGAGCCATCGTCCGCCACCGTGGCGTAGCCCCAGACCTTCTTGGCCGCATAGGTCGCCCCGCAGGAAATCACCGGGAACTGGAAGCCGAACGCGCGGTTCTTCACGTCGGTGCGCACAACCTTCCGCATTTCCTCGACGACGCAAATCTCCTTCACCTCACCGCGTTTGACCTGGGGTTCGAGGCCGCGATAGACGTCCTGCAGCACGACCGTGGCCCAGGCAGTGGCCGTATCGGAACCGTCAGCGCCGATGCCAACACCTGCCGCGTCGGAGGTCTGCGCTGCTACAAGCGACGAAGCCAGCACCGGCGGCCGGGTGCGAGGACGCAGCGGCTGGGGATTGTAGTAACCGAGTTCGCTCTTGCGCGGCAGCACCTTCGCCACCTGCGCGCCGTCGTAGTCGCGCACCAGCACCGTGCCGCGCTTCGAGACCAGAAACCATTTGTCGTCCAGCGGGAAGGGGTTCTCGTACGGGCCGCGGATCTGGTTGCCGTCGCCCTTGTCCACCTCGCCGATGGCCACGTCCGGCGTCAGGTTGCGGATGCCAGCGGGGGCGTTGTTGCCGAAGGCGATATCGACGATGCCAATGGCGCCCCGGCAGGGGCCGTTATGGCTGGTGAGCAGGCAGAGCACCTTGCCCGTGCCCGGAATCGAGCGCGCCTCCATGAACGTCGCGGGACTGAGCACTCGATTACCGAAGAACCCGGCGAGGGAGGTGCCGTCCGGATGGATGGTCCAGAGGCTTTGGATCGGGATGGCGGGTTTGTCCACATATTCCCAGCGCGAGTAGATGAGGCGGCCATCCTCCAGGACGCTCGGGGTGAAGTCGTTCACGATGTTCGCCGACAGCCGTGTCACGCGCGAGCCGTCGCGCTCCATGCGATGCAACACGCCGACCGGTGAAATCCAGCAATACGCGAACCGCGCCGAGCGCGTGCTGAGGAAGGCGATGCCACCATCCGGCAGCCAGCAGGCATTGTAATTGTGATGCGGCCCCTCAGTGAGCTGGCGCAGTTTGGTGCCGTCGCTGTTGATGACATACAACTGGTAGCCCTCGCCCTTCTTGCGCCGCCAACTGAACAGGATTTCCTGCCCATCGAACGACACGTCGCAATCGAGAATCTGCCCTTCCGGTGAGGCGACGAGCTGATCGAGCGCGCCGGGCCGTTTCACCGAGGCGCGGTAGAGCCCGCCACCCGCGCCGAAGCCCTCGACGTGATACGTGTAAACGTGGCTGGGGCTGAGCTCGCGCCGCTGGACGACAATGAAATCGTCGAACCCGAGCCCGCCCGTCACCAGCCGCGCCGCCAGTGCCGGAGACTCGGTAATGTCGTCGTCGTAAAGCGGCTCCGGCGCGCCACGCTCCAGCTTACGGAACGCGGCGAAGAAGTCGTCCGGCAGCGGGCGGGCATAGACCTGGACCTCCGCTGCGCCTGGGTTCAAGCCGCCATACGAACTGGTGAAATGCAGCGTGAGCCGGCGCGTGACGATTGGTTGTGCGAGTCGGATTCGCTGCGGACCATGGCCCATGCGAAGCGTGCTGCGAGCCACCGGCGTCGCTGTTCCTTCGGCAAGCACCTCGCAATCCTTCCAGCATTCTTCGGCAAACCACGCCGTGCGCCCATAGTAAACGACCTCGACCACCGTCACCGCGTTCGTCCATTCCAAGGTGAGGTCCGCGCCCTCGCGATGCGTGTCGCCGCGCACGCACCAGGCTTTCCCCGCGTCATCCCGCAGCCCGGCGCCTTGGATCTTGCCGTCCACGGCGAATTGCGCGCCATGATCCGCACTGAATTCGCTAGTCGCCGTGGCGCGCGCGGAAAGGGCCAGGTTCGGCGGGAGGGCGGACGCAGAAACGGCCAGCGTCAGCAGTGACCCAATGAGTATTGCGGTCGCCGCTCCGCATCTTGACTTGGATATTATAGCATTCATTGCTTTGGTTGTGCCCTCAGACTGTCCGCTTTGGCCGGGGATTCAAGCCTCCAGATCTTCATAAGTAATGCGCCGTTCCGTTTCGCTCAGGACTTCGAAGTGTACTTCACGCAGCCCCGGAACCTGGCCGGCAGCTTCTGCATTCTGCATTCTGCATTCTGCATTCTTCCTTCTTCCTTCCCCGAGCCATCGTTCCGCCCATTCAATCACCGTCACGCCTTCCGGCTGCAGGTATTCATCCAGTCCGGCGGCAACGATTTGCTCCTGTGTGTCGAGCCGATACAGGTCCAAGTGGAAGAGCGTCAGCCGGCCACCGGTGTAGATTTTGACCAGGGCGAAGGTGGGCGACTGCACGAGCGCCTCGATGCCCATGCCGCGGGCCAGGCCTTTGACGAATTGCGTCTTACCCGCGCCCAGGTCGCCGCACAGGCCAATGACCAGGCCGCTCGGCGCGGTGCGGCCCCATTGTTCACCCAGCGCTGCCGTCTCGGCGGGACTATGCGAAATGGTCGTAGCCATGGGCCGTGAGGGGTCGGATGCTGTGCTTGTCCCGGATGGTGATGCCTTCGCCCGCCGTGATCCGGCCGATGCAGGTGAGGGGCAGCTTGGGGAACTCCTTGCGCCAGGCGTCGAGCAATGGCACGGCGTCCCGACCGGCGACCGTAAACAATAGCTCGAAGTCCTCGCCATCGGTCAATGCTGCCAGCAAGGCGGGCTTGGCGGTGGAACTGGCTTTGGCGGCCAGACGCGCGGAGCGGCTGATGGGGATGGACGTGGCGAGCAGCTCCGCGCCGACCCGGCTGGCGGCAAGGATGTGGCGCAGGTCGCCCGCGAGTCCGTCGCTGACGTCCAGCATGGCGTGCAGGGAGAAGTGTTGCGCGAGCCAGCGGCCCTCATCGAGCCGCGGTTCAAAGTCGAGATGCTTGCCGGCCAGTGAGCCGCCCAGTTCGCCGGTGACGAAGATCGCGTCGCCCGCTTCCGCGCCGGAACGCAGCACGCCCTTGCCGCGGGGCACCCAGCCGAGCAGCGCGATGGAGATGAAGATGCGCTCGGGGTTGGTGGTCGTTTCGCCGCCGACGATGGCCACCTGGTGCCGCCGCGCCAGCGCGTTCAGGCCGGCGTAGATGGCCTCGACCTTCTCGGCCTGGAAGTCGCGCGGCAGGCCGATGGTGACGAGGGCGGCCGTCGGCGTGCCCGCCATGGCCGCGATGTCGCTCAAACACCGCCCCAGCGCTTTGTGGCCGATCTTCTCGGGTGCCGCGTCTGAGCTGAAATGGACGCCCTCGACGACCGCGTCCGTCTTGAAGAGCAACAGCCGGTCCGGACCGCCGGGATCCAGCACGGCGCAGTCGTCGCCTGCGCCGACGACGACCGAGGGGTTGGTCGGGAGCGAGCGTGTCAGGCGATGGATGAGCTCGAATTCGTTCATGCGGCTTAGGTCTGCTCGACGAGGAACAGAGTTGCGAAATTCAGGGCGTTGAACAGTGCATGGGCGGAGATGGGGGCCAGCAAGTTGTCTGTCCGTTCGTAGAGCATCGTCAGCAGCAGCGCCAGGACGGCCAGAGGCAGGAAGGTGGCCGCGTTCATGTGTATGGCTGCGAACAGCAACACGCTGCCCCAGAGGGCGAGGTGCGGATACCCGGCCTGCTTGACTGCCGGGTAGATAATGCCGCGGAACAGGATTTCCTCCGCGAGGGGCGCGAGCAGAATCGCTGTCGCGCCCAGGGCGATCCGGCCTGGCCAGGACAAGCTGGCTCGCAGCACGCGGACCGGCAGTTGTTCTTCGGGGTGCAGCTTGAAAAACGGCAGGTGGGTCATCACTAGCGCGGAGGCCTGCTGCAGTCCCCAGCCCACCGGCAGAAAGATCAAGGCGACGACCACCCCCAGCAGCAGGGCTTTGCGCCGCCGGTTGGCAAAACCAAAGGCTTCCGACCAACTGACCTGGTGCTCGCGCAGGAAACGGGCAATCAGGATCAGCCCGGCGCCCTGGAAACTCACCGAGGCCACGACAATTCGCCAGATGGAGCTCTCCGCCCCGCCCACGCCGGAGGATTGCTGCACCCAGAAGCCGAGGAAAAGGCCGCTGTAGGCACACACCATCAGGCTCAGCAACCGCCGGGAAAGACCCTCCATCGGCCAGGGTTTGCCGAGCAGAACCAGCGTGGTCGCCAGGCAGCCCAGGGCCGCCACTGCCAGCGGGTAGAACGTCCTGGCGCTCACCTTGCCCCCGGCGCTTATGTAGTGCTGCGCGCTCACCAGCACCGAGCCGGCAAAGACGCATACGATCACGCTTAAGCCCAAGCGTGCGATCGCATCCGCCTTCCACGGTTTGGCCGAGAGCATGGTTGCAGGCTACTTTACTTCCAGCAGCATGACGATGCTAAAAGCCAGCAACTCTCATTATGGACGAGATGGGGGCGCCGGGTGAGGGCACCCGGCCTACACGAGAGCGGTTTTGTGGGGGATGTAGGCC
>CAIWJG010000202.1 GCA_903912925.1 uncultured Verrucomicrobia subdivision 3 bacterium
CCGCGTGCCCTCACGCGGCGGCCCGAATTATCCGGGTGTCGCCCCGGCGGTGCCTACTCCTCGTCTGAGGGAGCTTGCGTTGAGTCGCGGTCTCGTCAACCCTCGCCTGCCTATGCGTAACTCGACGAACCTTCTTTGGACCAGGCACCTCGTGGCGGGATTATGGATTGGAGCGGCGTGGGTGCAAGCGGTCATGGCCGGGCCGGCGACGGCGGAGGTGGATAAGCTGGCAGGCCAACCAGCGGACATTGCCCCCAGCGCCTATCTCTATCGGGCCGACCGGCCGGCGGAGCAAAACCCGCCGGAGGCGTGGGTCCTGCTCATGCAGCACGCAAACCTTCCATTCGACCAACTGGTGGACACGAAGGCCCCCGCAGTCAAGCAGGCGCTTTGTGGGTTGCTGTGGGAAGAGGTGCGGCCGGTGCGGCGGCTGATGCTCTCCTGGCCGCGGAAGGCGAAAAACCAACCCGCGCCGGATCAATTGGTGGTCTCCTGCTTCAACGGTCGGGATGATACCGCGCATACGTGGTGGAACCCGCGCACGGTCAAGGAGGCCGCCGCGCCGGAGGTGAGCGCGGATGGTCGCACATATTCCTACGCAATTCCGGTGGATACCTGGGGCGTGATGGTAGCGGTGCGCGGTCCGAAAGAAGCGTCCGCGTTCACGGTGCCCACGCTGCAAGCGTTCGTAGCCGATCAATGGAAGCAAATGGACGTGGAAGTCGAGTGGGGATACGAAGCGGCCCGCGCGGCATTGGCTTATGATGGACATGTTGAGGTGTATGATGGGCGGTTGGCGAAGCTCAGGGCGTTGGAGGGAGATAAGGGGACGAAACCCACCGGGCCTGGGGGGTGGCGGTCGGAGGGCCGTCAAGGGGGAGTGAAATCCGAAGGCCGAAAACCGAAGGCCGAAGGAAATCCGAAGACCGAAAACCGAAATGGGGACGGAACTTGGGGCTCACCTGCCCGAGCCACTGCTCCCGAGGTGGAGGAGGGCAAGCTGCAAGGGGGAGTCGCGCGGCGGGGGGTGCGGTTTCAGTTGCTTTATATCGGCGATTCACGGTGGCGGCGGGTGTGGCCCTATCATGCCCAGGCGGAGGATGTGGCGCGAACGATCGTGACCGTATGGACCACGTCGGGCAGTTTCTCTTTCCTGGCCGCAGATCTTGAACAAGGACCGATCCTGGCTCCCGAATATGGGTTCTTCGTCCGCGCCACCGGTATCAAGCAGCCGCCGCCCATCGTCATACCCGTCGCCGACGCGCCGCCACCCAAGGCGCTGTTCACGGCAAAGGTGGATGCGCTCCCAAGCGTGCCGCTCGTGCGTGGCTGGGGCACGGGCGAGACTCCCTGGTTCGGCGCCAACCCGGCGAACGAGCCGGGCGTCGCAGGCGACCTGCGGATCCCCGCGCGGTGTGTCGCCATGCACCCATCGCCGGACCGCGATGTGGCCGTGGGCTGGCGCAGCCCGGTCCGGGGTCGCGTCAGCATCAGCGCGAGCGTGGCGATGGGCGACGCGCATGGCGGCAACGGCATCGAATGGGCGATTGTGCGTGATACCAGCACCCGCCGGGAGGTCCTGGCGCACGGCGAAATCGGCGCCGGCGGCTCGCGCAAGATCCCGGAAAACGCCGAGGCCGGAAAACGCCTCGAAGTGTCGGTCGAGAGCGGTGACATGGTATCGCTCGTGATTGACGCTAAAGGAGGCGACCATGGGTGCGACTCGACGATTGTCGAGCTGGCCATCGCTGAAACCGAGGCCGGTGGGCAGACCTGGGACCTGACGCGTGAAGTGGTGGATTCCATCCATGCCGCCAACCCGCATCCGGATGCGGCGGGCCATTCGGACGTGTGGCAGTTCTATACTCAGCCGGCGCCTGTCCCACTGCCGCAACCTTCGGAGCCGCCATTCGCGCTGGCTTCGACGGCGAAGACCGCGCGGGAGTTCGTGCTGGAACTCGGCGCGAAGCAATTGGCCACCATTCGCCAACGGACTCGCGCCCATGCCGAGCAGACCTGGCTCGGCGCGGTGACAGTAATGCGGGGCACCAATCTGCCGCCGCTTCCCCTGCCACCCTTTGCGCCGGCGATGGAAGTTGAGCTGCCCTCCGCAGAGCTTACGGCACAGTGGAACCTCGGCGCGTGGCACCTCCTGCGGCACTCGGTCACGAATGCCGAGGGCCGGTTGCGCTTCAACGACTTTCCATTCGGCATCCTCGCGTCCGAGACGTTCATGATTCTGCGCACACTGGACCTGCAAGGCATGCACCAGGAAGCCGCGGACGGCCTGGACCAATGGCTGAGCCTGCCCCTGCAACCGGGCGCGGTCAAAGACACTCATCCTGCGTCGAAGCCGGACCGACCGCTCGGCCATTTCTCGGACGGGCTGGGATGCCTCACCCATGCCGTTGGCCCGGACGGCGCGGGCGGACACATGGACGCAGTTCACGCCATGGGACCAGGCGCCATCATGTTCGCTTTGGTAGAGCATTTTCAGCTCACGGGCGACATGGCCTGGCTGAAGACCAACGCCCCGCGCATGAAGGCAAACGCTGAGTGGATCCTGCGCCAGCGCCGCCTCCTGGCGAGCAATCTTCCCGGCGGGCAGAGGCTTTGGAGCAAGGGCTTGCAGCCGGCGCACGTAGTCACGCCGGACAGCCTTTCGATGCACATGCAGTATTACGAGTCCGAGGCCTATTACTGGCTCGCGGTCAAATCCATGGCGGAGATGCTAGGACGGATTGACCCGACGGAAGGTGCCCGCATGGCGCTTGAGGCGGAGGCGTATCGCAAGGACCTGGTCGCGGCCATCGACCGCTCCATCGCGCTCACCCCAGTGGTCGCCGTGCGGGATGGCACCTATCACTCGTTTATTCCCTTCGCGCCCTACGTGCGCGGGTTTGCCGCCGGGGCCTGGGGTTGGCGCCGCTGCCAGGGGCATGTCGGGGCCATCTATTGGGATACGGTCCAGTCCGCCGATCCGTTGCTCAGCCCGGCTGGGCTCCTGGCGCCGGGCGACCCGCGGGTCCAGGGACACTTGGACGTCCTGGAAGACCGGCTGCTGCTGGAGAACGAGAAGGTGGCCTCACGCACGCCGGGCTTCGACGCGGAGAAGGACTGGTTTGCGCGCGCGAGCTGGCAATATCAATGCGGCCTGGAGCGCCACGCCAATATTCACCTGGCAGCCGGCGATGCGCCCAACTTCCTCCGCACTATGCTCAACCAGTATGCGGTCGATATTATGCCGGGCGAATACACCTTCCGGGAGCACACGACGGCCGGCCCGCCCGACAAACTGTTCGAGGAATCGTGCTTCCTGGAACGCTTCCGCATGATGTTGGTGATGGAAGCGGGCGATATGCTGTGGCTAGCGCGGGCTACGCCCAGGGCCTGGCTCGAGCAGGGGAAACGAATCGCGGTGCGGAACGCCCCGACCCATTTTGGCCCGGTGGGCTACGAGCTCGTGTCCGACGTAGAGCACGGTCGCCTCTCGGCTACGGTAACCTTGCCGTCGCGAAACCCGCCTCGCGAGGTGGTGCTGGTCTTGCGCCATCCGACTTCTGCTGCAATTACGGGCGTCAAGGTCAACGGCAAGGACTGGACGGATTTCGACGCGGCAAGAGGATGGGTCAGGCTGCGCGGCTTGTCGGGTCAGGCGCGGGTTGAGGTGAGTTGGGCGAGGTAGGCCTGCGGCACCCTCATCACGAGCCAGGTAATAGCCAGCAACCCTCGGGATACTCTCGATTGTTCCTCGATTGTTCCTCGATTGTTCCTCGATTGTTGGGCCTTTTTGGGCTGCGCCTTCTTACGTCATTGTAGGAGACGACGTTAGGAGTCTCTAATCTCAGCTCATTATGGAGGAGATGGGAACGCCGGGTGAGGGCACCCGGCCTACAGGGACGCCGGGTGATGGCACCCGGCGGGGGTTGGCAGGTCCATAATGAGAATTGCTGCTCTGATCTCTTGGCCTGCTGCCCAAACCTGCGCTTTCTCGGGACGCGTTGATTAGAGACTCCTTACGTCGTCTCCTACAGGCATTGGCCGTGCCGCCACTCCCGCCTTGACAGAGGCAGGGCTAACGGGTTGAGTTATGCGCATTATTCCACAACAACAGATAACCACGAGACGTGTAATCATCATTGGCGGTGGCCTGGTGGGCCTGGGCACCGCGTACAAGTTACAGCTACGTTGTCCTTCGGCGCGCGTGACCGTGCTGGAGAAGGAAGACCGGGTCTGCGGGCACCAAAGCGGCCACAACAGCGGGGTGCTGCACGCCGGGCTGTATTACAAGCCGGGCTCGCTTAAGGCGCGGCTGGCCGTGTCGGGCATCCGGGAAATGGTGGCCTTTTGCCAGCAGCACGCGGTGCCGCACGAAATCTGCGGCAAGCTGGTCGTCGCCGCGGATGAATCCGAAGTGGCCCGGCTGCGCAGCCTCCACGAACGCGGAACCCAGAATGGACTGGAAGGGCTGCGGTTGCTTGATCGAAAGCAGATGCTAGAGGTCGAGCCCCATGTGGGCGGCGTGGCCGCGCTGCGCGTGCCCCAGGAGGGAATCGTGGACTACGAGAAAGTGTGCGAAGCACTGCAGAGGGAGGTGGAGGCTAAAGGCGGGTCGGTCGTGCTGGGCGCAAAGGTGACGGCGCTTCAATTGAAGAATGGCGAGTGGCGAGTGGGGACCACCGCGGGTGATTACCCGGCGGACTTCGTGATCAACTGTGCCGGCCTGCATTGCGACCGGGTGAGCACGCTGGCCGGGGAAAAGCGGGAAGTGCGGATCGTGCCTTTCCGCGGTGAGTACTACAAGATCAAGGCGGAGCGGCAGCAGTTGGTGCGCAATCTGATCTACCCCGTGCCCGACCCGCAGTTTCCGTTTCTTGGCGTTCACTTCACGCGGCTGATTCATGGCGGTATTGAGGCCGGTCCGAACGCTGTGTTGGCCTTTGCCCGCGAAGGCTATCGCAAGACCGACGTCAACCTCGCCGACCTCTGGGATGCGCTGACCTTTTCGGGGTTATGGCGCTTTTTGGCGCAGCACAAGCGCATGAGCTGGGACGAGTTGCGACGGTCCTTCAGCCGACGGCTGTTCTGCGAATCGTTGCAGCGGCTGGTGCCCGAGATTCGGGCGGACGACCTCGCCCCGGGCGGCGCGGGCGTGCGCGCCCAGGCGATGTCGCCGGAAGGCGGTCTGGTCCAGGACTTCTGCTTGCTGCACCGTCCCCGGGCGCTGCACGTGCTCAATGCGCCCAGCCCCGCAGCCACGGCTGCGCTGGCCATCGGCGAGGAAATCTCGAATCTGGTTGCCAAGGAAATCTGACTTCCGTTACCGTGACTGCTCAGGTCAGAACGTGGGGCAGACCTCCGG
>CAIWJG010000203.1 GCA_903912925.1 uncultured Verrucomicrobia subdivision 3 bacterium
AGTCTTCCAGGGTGTCGCGCAGTTGGCGCTGGACGGTCTTGGCCTGGGAGTTCTGACGGTCGAGGTCGGGAAGTCCAGCCGGGCGGCTTTTGCTTTTGGCGGTGGCAGTAGTGCTCATTGGTAGATGTCCTTTCGCGGGCCGAGGGTATAGACGACGATGCACCGGCCAACGAGTTCAAACAGGACGCGGTAGTTGCCGACGCGCAGCCGGTATTCGTTCGGACTGCCGCGCAGTTTCTTCACATCGCCGCTGAGGTCTTGTTACAAGCGGTGGAGGCGAAAGCCAATCTGTCGGCGAACGTCTTCGGGCAAGGCCCGCAGTGCCGCCTTGGCTTCGCCTTTGATTTCAAGCTCGTATTCCATCGGTCAGGCTGGCGCGATGAAAGCAAACGCGGGGCGATTTGTCGTGGCTAAAATCCGGAAAGGTGAATCCGTGCAGCGCGCATTCATGATGGGTTCTGAACGGAAGAACTTACAAAGGCTTACTGCCAAGACCGCGGGATAGACGACACCGAGCAACCCCTCACCCCAGCCCTCTCCCCTTCTGAAGGGGCGAGGGAGAAGCCTCCGCAGCTTTGGGTGTAGCATATGCTGCGGACTCCTCAGTAAATGCATTGGTCTGACCCCGCTATTACCTGAAATGTTCCGGGATGAGCTTGCGATAGTGTTAAAAGTGTGTATTTTGGGAGCATGACCGCAACCCTTACAGACATTCGGAGAGACACCAGCAAGGTGTTAAAGCAAGTGGACATTTCCGGTGAAGTGGTTTTAACCGAGCACGGAGAAGCCCGTTATAAAATAACTCCCCTGCGAAGCATAGACCGCAAAGCCGCCGCCGCGGCCTTGCGAGCCATTGGACCGGTTGCATTTAAGCCGCGCAAATGAAATACCTGATAGTTTGATTGATGCCATGGCCGTTCGCCATGGTCTGGTTGTCGCAACGCGCAACACGGCGGACTTTAGGCACGCGGATACTTTCAACCCTTGGCGGGATTAAAACATCTTGCCCGCCAGTTTTCCGCCCGTCAGCCGGTTATAATTCACCCATTGGCGCAGCAGCAGGGCGGAAATTTCTGCGACGGCCAGCCCCAAACTTGAGGGACTCACCCCAGGCACCCGACGGCACTTGGCGTGGCTGCTACAACCCCGAGACCAAAACCGGCTCGCCGCCCCCGCTGACCCATGCCTGCTCAGAATATGACAATCTCATTAACTGAGCGAACAGTTCGTAACAACTGGATGCGAATCGGTCTGGCCATCGCCCGGGCAGATCACCCTGCCGCAACCCCGCCGCTCAAGCCCAATATATCACCGTTCCGGGACCGACCCTTTCACTCTTGAGTTAAGCAAACTATACAATCTCATTAACCCCTTTATGTGGTCACCCCGCTGGCACGCTGGAGGGTGGCACACCCAACTTTGCGCGATGCGCTACTCAGCGTTGATGTGGGGCCAGATGAACGGGTCGAAGTCCACCTTCACACCCGGCGTATGGACCGGCGAAAGCCTTTGGACCTACGGAGTGCTGACAGGTTTTGATGTGGAGTTCTCCGTCTTTGCGTCTTCGCGTCTTCGCTGTTCAACTCCGGCATTCAGGCTTAAGCACCTGCGGGTCAGGAGAAGCTATGTCCACTCCAACAATGACCCAAGTTAAGGCTTCTGCCCTTACAGCCGCAGCAGCTCGCGCAGCGCGGCTTTGACTTCGTCGTATTGCTGGGATGGCAGGGTACCGAGGTGGCGGGTGAGCTTGTTGGGATCAAGGCTGGCCAAGCCCTGCACGTTCACCGCGGAAACCTTCGGCAGCCACCGCGGCTTGCCGAGCGGAACTTCCCCGCGCAAGCCTCGAATCTGGGAAGTGAGCGGCGCGACAACCACGAGCACGCGAGCGTCGGCGGGATCTGGATACGCGAGCACAAGCACCGGGCGGCTCTTCTCGACCATGCCGAGATCCGCAAACCAGACTTCGCCGGGCTGCGGTTCAGTAGGCACCAAAGGCCTCCGTCCACGCCGCCGCTTGTTCGTCGGCCGAAAGCAGGGGATTCGGGGCCATGCGGACATCGAAGGGCAGGCCATTGCGGAGTTCAATCTGGGCCAGAAGCATATTGACCGCCTCGGCGGGGCTGAGGCCCAGCTTGTGCAGGATTCTTTCGGCGCGTCGCAAACGCCGCACAGGCACTTGGGTGCGGAAGATGGTCGTTGGGCTGCTCATAGGATACGATTTATGCTGTTAGTGTACCCGCAGGCCAGGCTGTTTGCACGACTGATTTTTCGCCTGGCCGCAGTCTGGCCAACCCGCTCCGACCATCCCCACCGCCCAGCAGCAGTACGACTCCAACACCATCACAAACGAAATCCGCCAATATGTGGACCAGTGGCACCCCGCTAAACGCGACCATGGCCCGACCCTGGAGCGCAGGCAACCAACGACTTGAACAGCAGTCTGGTGGAACCCTCGGCGGTCCTTTCACCCCGGCAAGCATCGCCTTGTTTTCTGCCTTCGCGTCTGCGCGTCTTCGCTGTTTTACTCGGACCTCAGGCTCAAGCACCTGCGGGTCAGGAGAAGCTATGTCCACTCCAACAATGTCCCAAGCTAAGGCTTGACCCCATTTTCGACCGCCACGCCGGAGGGTCTGGTCCTGCTCAAACTCTCCGCGCGGCCCTCCCTTTACAGGCAAGGCCAGTTTGACCGAGTATCGGTTTACGAATCCGACATCGCCAGCCTCATGCACCGGCACCGGTGTGAAATCGAACCGCTCCTCCGACGGCTGCAACCACATATCATGGAGAGCGATTTGCGAAAACTTCGTGGCATCGTGGGAGACCTCCTGGCCCGCCTCGCCCGGTTCGAGCAGTTCAAGAGCCATTGACTGCACCCGACTCAGACCCCAAGAGTGTAAATAGTGAGGACTGACACTTGCACGAACGTCGGGTCGGCTTCGGCTACGTCAATCAGCAGGCAGGTATCCACCACCCAGGCCATCACTCATGCTCCCCGGCGCGGAGTTCATCCATCCAATCAGCGGTGGTGCGAGC
>CAIWJG010000204.1 GCA_903912925.1 uncultured Verrucomicrobia subdivision 3 bacterium
CACTTGGGATTAACCGCAAAGAACACAAAGATCGCAAAGAATGGAACTTGTGATGATTCCGAGCCAAAGAACTGATGCACCTGCCGGGTGAATGGAAGGCTTAGGCAATCCATGCATAACTATCTGTCTTTGTGATCTTTGTGTTCTTTGCGGTTAAATCAACTGCCGAATTTAGGATGAATGCACGAGCCTCGGCAGCTTTGGGAAGTAGCAGCGGACGTCAGTCCGCTCAAACATCCTCCTCAGTAGGAGGCGCAAAGTCAGGCGTTTCATAATGTGCTTCATTTCCAAAACTGCCACCACCGCTTCCGTCGAGACGGGTTTTTCCACTCCTCATACCGGCGGCTGATGACTGCGGCGATCTTCTCGTAGTTCTCCCACGTATTCGCCACGTGCCAGAAGCTGGGCAGGTCCGCGGCCAGCACTTTCTTGTAATCGGCAAAATAGGCGCCGCGCTTCCCGGTCTCGTCCACGTAGTAGTGCTGCGCAAACGCATTGCCTTCCTCGTTCAAGTCCCGTTCCGAGAACCGCTCGGAGCACGCGGCCTCGAAGAACTGGCGTCCAGTAGTCTCCCGGCGGCGCAATTTTGCGAGTAGCTCCTCGTAGTGATCGCGGAGAAAGTCGCTGTGCAACTCGTTGATCACCGCCCAGGCCAGGAACATGCCGATGTGCGTGGCGGCGTGCCCCTTGGGCAGGGGATCGGCTTCCGTGCTGTAGTCGAAGTTTGCGCGATCGTAGGACATAGCTTAACCTGCCTGGCTGATTGACTCAAGTGGCCCCAAGGCATAGCGGTAACTGTGTGACAAATGCAGCCGCGAACCACAACCTGTGGGGCCTACTTGAGTCAATCAGCCAGGCAGATAGCTTAAACGGCAAAAGCTGAAACGCTGACATACTGAAAAACTGAAATCAGAAAGGGCCTCCGGGCCCACGCTGGCTCAAGCGGTAAGCTTCCGTCGTCGTATAATATTTGGCTAGCATGTTCGGCACTTCCCAGGCGGGCATTTTTCCTTCCGACAGGAAACGCAGGAACTTCTCGGTCACTTGGGCGAAGTGCTGCTCATGGCCCACGCGGTATTTATCGGGGATAACGACTTCCCAGGAGCCGCCGGCCAGCTTCAACTCCAGGCCGGGCCAGGTGGTATTCAGTTTGGCGACTGCGCTGCGGAGGGTTGCCTCGAATTGCGCCGCCGGTAAGCCAGCTTTGTCTTCGACGTAAAGCGCGGGTTTGTAGTTCTGCTCGGCGCCTTGCTTGATGAGCAGGTTGCAACGGGTGCCGCGCACGAGGGCGTAATGGGTGTCGCCCGCGCCGGGCGGGGCCTCGAATTTCCACAAAGCGGTGACCTTGGCCTGAACCCCGCGCAAGGCGTAGGCGACTTCGCCGTTGGCATAGACTGCGAGCGCGCCATCCGGACCGATGTCGTTCTTGAAGTAGTCCGGGTATGTGTCCGCGCCGGTGGAGCGTTTGAACTGCTCGGGGCTCAGCTTGGTGGACCAGTGACGAGCGGCTCGGACCTTAACGTCTTTGCGCCAATCCAAGGCCTGATCGGGGAAGCAGATCCATTGGACCGCGTCCACAAGGTGCGTGCCGACGTCAGGGACAGATTCACCCTGCTGCCGGACGTCATAGAACCACGCGGGCCGGATGAGCGGCTTGCCGGCGACTTCCTTGAAGAAATGGTGGACGCTCTCAATGACCACTGCGGGTTGTTCGGGGGTGCCCTTTTGGAGCTTGCCGAACAGTTCGGACATCCGGGCCAACTCGCGCTGGAGCATGCTGGCGATCTCGTAGCGCTCGGTCATGATGTCGTAGAGCAGGACCTTGTTGGCAGCAGCGCGGTCGAAGGCCTCGCGGAGCCGATCGAAGTTGGCGGGCGTGATCGCCATCGGCTTGTCGGCGAGCACGTTGTAGCCGAGTGCGACGGAGCTGTAGATGTATTCGGTCTTTCGAGCGTTATTGCCGGCCAACACCACGACGTTCCCGGCCTTCTCGTTCAGCATGCGCTCCACGAAATCAGGGCCGGTATAGACCTTCTCTTCCCAGCGGGTGGGCTGGCTGGCGCGGGTGTTGAACCCCTCGATGCGCTTGAGGTGCTCCTGCAGATCCGGGCCAGCCGGCGCATAGACGTGCGCCACCGGGTCCACCTGTGGATACATGAACTTCTGCACCAGGCCCGCGTGGAAATGGCCAGGGTCGAGCGTTAACAGGCGAACCGTGTTGGTGGCAGCGGAGGCGGAGGGAGTGGCGCACATAGCCAGGAGAAGGATCGCGCTCGAAATCCGAAACCCGAAGCCCGAGATCCGAAAGAAATCCGAAATCCGAGGGCCGAAGGCCGAAAGGCGAGCCAGCCCCATTCGGATTTCGGATTTCGGCCTTCCTTCGGGTTTCGGGTTTCGGGTTTCGGATTTCGCCGACTGCTGGCTCCGGCTGTGTTGCGGACTCAATGTTTCGTGCATAGTGATTATCGGGTTAAGGGTGTCTCTTGCGTTCATGTTTTCTTGAGCAGGCGGTCAATGCCGTAAGGGGCTCGCTGCGGGCGCGAGCACATGGCGTTGGCCTCGTCGTCGCCAATGAAGACTTCCTTGACCGGATCCCAGCGGAGCTTGCGGCCCAGCTTCATGGCGATCCAGCCGAGGATGCACGCGCTGGTGGAGCGGTGCGCTTCTTCGGGCGTGGTGACCGCCGGCTGCCGGGTCTGGATGCTGATAAGCCAATCCAGATGGTGGTCGTCGCTCTTGTGCAGGTGGAGTTCGTTGGGGCCGATGGTCGAGTTCAAAATCGCCGGGTCACTCGCTTCGAGCGCTTTGCCGAAGGCGCTGGCCGGGTCGCTGGCTGTGGCCTTGGCGCCGCCGCGGCTGACAAAAATCCAGCCGTTGTCGCCTTCGAAGCGGATGCCATTGGTGAAGTTGTTGTCAATGATCATGGTCACGCCATTGGCATACTTCGCCTCGATATGATAGGGGCCGTGGACGTTCCAGAGACCCTTCTTGGGGAACTCGGCTCGCGCCTCAAGTTCTACTGGCCCGGTGAACTCGGTGCCCATGCCCCAGTGCCCGATATCCACGTGATGCGAGCCCCAGCCGGTGATCATCCCGAGGCAGTAGGATTCAATGCGCAGCCAGCCGGGGCGGTCGCCGATGCTGTTCTGCGGGTGTACGCGGTCTTCGGTGTAGGGTTCCTTCGGCGTGCAGCCGAGCCACATGTCGTAGTTCAGATTGGGCGGCACGGGCATTTCCCGCGGGTCGCCGCCGGACGGGTCCACCGGGAGGCCGATCTTGACGGTGTGCAGCTTGCCGATGCGGCCGTTGCGGACCAGTTCGCAGGCGATGCGGAACTGGGAGGTGGAACGCTGCTGGCTGCCGATCTGGAAGACGCGCTTCTTTGCCCGGACGATGTCGCTGACCGCGCGGCCCTCGGCGAGGGTCATGGAAAGCGGTTTCTGGACGTAGATATCTTTGCCGGCCAGCGCGCCTGCGATGACCAATTCGGCGTGCCAATGCTCTGACGTGCTGACGGCGATGGCATCCACATGGCCGTCCCGGAGCAGTTCGCGGTAGTCGCCGAAGGTCTTGACGGCCACGGCGCTGGCGTTGCCCTTCTTCTTCGCGTAAGCCCCCTCGACATACGCCTTCGCGTGCTGGAGCCGTTTCGAGTCCAGGTCGCACACCGCGACGATTCGTGCCCGGTCGTGCTTGAGAATCCCCGGCATGTCCATGTCGTGCCCAATGCGCCCGCAGCCGATCTGGCCGATCTGGATCTTGTTGCTGGGTGCGTCGGCGCCCAGGACAGAGGATGGGATAATGGTCGGCACGAGGTAGGCACCGGCAGCGCCGGCCAGGGAGGTTTTGAGGAAGCGACGGCGGGAAAGTAGGGTAAGCCTCTGGCTTGCCGAGTCCGCTAACCCTCCGGGTTGGCGGGCTGGGCGGTAAAGCTGAAACGATAGGGGAGGGTTAGGGTTCATGATACAATGCGCTTAGAGTGGATATGAGGGGAGGGGCTGGGAAATCCGAAGGCCGAAATCCGAAAACCGAAGGAAGGCCGAAACCCGAAGACCGAAGAGGCTATTCGACTTGCGGTGACCGGAGCAAGAGGCACTAGCGTGCCCTGATTCGCTTGGGTCTGTTCCTAAGCCGTAGCTCTGCAATCGGGCATCCTGTTCCCCCTCACCCTGACCCTCTCCCTCAGGGAGAGGGAACAGCTTTCGCCACCTGGGGGATATGCGCTGCGTGGTGGACATTACCCGGCACTGAGGATGGTTCTCCCTCTCCCTTGGGGAGAGGGTAGGTTGAGGGGGAACGAGGCGCTCGAATTGAGTCGGTAGGGCTAAGGACTGCCTGGTGCGGGGCCGGCCGGTGGCCGATTCGGATTTCGGCCTTCGGCCTTCCTTCGGATTTCGGCCCTCGGGTTTCGGAATTCTGCGACTCATTTGCTCGCTCCCATAGCCCACAGGATTCCGCCCAAAAGGTGCTGGGTGAACCGGGAATCGGAGTAATGCTCCGGCTTATGACCGAGGGCAGTGTACCACTCGCGGCCGCCATCGAATTCGTGACGCCAGGCAAGCGGGAACTCGTCCCCAAACAGCTTCCCTGGATACTTGTCCTTGCCGGGGTCGTCGAGGTTGGTCAGGTCGCCCGCCAGTAACACGTGCAGACCCGTAGGCATGTGATCCACATAATAGAACTCGTCTGTCCACTCGAACGTGGCGGGGAGGTGGGCGGTCGAGGCATCCTTGGCGTCCTTAACCTTCACGGTGAACTTCTGCATCTTGGCGTGGCGACTAAACTTGCCACCTACCACCGACCAGAACCAGGGCCATTGGCGCATCGAGCCGGTCGCGGAATGGATGCCCACGAATCCGCCACCAGCACGGATATAGCGCTGAAAAGCAACCTTCTGCTCCTCGTTGTCGAAGACTTCGTTGTTGGTATTGTCGAAGATGATGGCCTGGTAACGCTTCAGATTCTGGTCGGTGAATACCGCCGGGTCGTCGGAGACGTCCACGGCGAAACTGTTTGCGGCCCCGAGCTTCTTGAGGGCGACGACGCTGGCAGGGATGTTATCGTGGACGTAGAGCCCCTTGCCCACCTGGTTCTTCGTATAGACCAGCACCCGGCGCTCAGGAGCTGCGCCGAGGGCAGCCGCCGTCAGGCAAGCCAGCAAGGCAAGCAGGAGCGTCGAGGCGCGAATGCGGGACAAGGTCAGCATGATCGGTTGCAGCGAAATAGACATAATGATTCAGCCGAGGGCGCCACCGGCGCCGTTAGTAGGGTAAGCCTCTGGCTTGCCGCGTCCGCTAACCCTCCGGGTTGGCGGGCTGGGCGGTAAAGCTGAAATGTTAGCAGCCATGTTAGCTGGGCCATTATGGCGGCGGGCGGAGATTGATCAAGCGCAAGCGCACAGGACGCTTATCGGAAATAATGATCGAACTCACGTTCGATGCTACGTTGGGACTGACCTGCACTTGCCGGGTATGCTATCGTTTCAGCCTTTGAGCGTGGAAAAGCTTTTCGACATCATTTACGAAGACAGCGAGCTGTTGGTGGTCAACAAGCCCGCCGGCCTGGTCTGCCATCCTACCAAGACGGACGAATACTCCAGCCTGATCAGCCGGGCGCGGTTGCACCTGGGGCCGGGGTCGCATCCGCAACTGGTCAACCGGCTGGACCGCGAGACCAGCGGTGTCACGCTGCTGGCCAAGGACGCTGACACCGCGCGTGAGCTGCGGCAAATTTGGGAGAGGCGGCAAGTCGAGAAGGACTACCTCGCCATCGCGCATGGGCATGTGATTGAGGCGCACGGGGTCATTGAGGCACCGCTGGGCAAGGACGAGCAAAGCCGCGTGGCTATAAAAGACTGCGTGCGGGCGGATGGTGCGGCCGCGAGGACGGAGTATTGGGTCCAACAACGCTTCACGCAGCACGGCCTGCCTTTCACCCTGCTGCTCGCGCGACCGCAGACCGGGCGTAAACATCAGATTCGGATTCACCTGGCGCATATCGGGCATCCGCTGGTCGGGGAGAAGATCTATGGAGGCGACGAGGATCTATATCTCGCGCTGGTGGAAGACCGTCTGACGCCCGAGCAGCGCCAACGTCTGATCCTGACCCACCACGCTTTGCACGCCTGCGAGGTCCGCTTCGAATGGCGCGGCCAGCCGACGGTCTTTCACGCTGAGCCCGAACCGTGGTTCACCGGCTTTGGAGGGGACAGCCGCCGGATGGCCGCCAGCTCTGGTGAAGCCACGGTGTAGTAACGGTGTGGTGACGGTGTCGTAAGCGTATTACAAGCCTGTTGGTAGCCTGTTGCGGGCGGGGGACAAAGCCTTTTGCCAGTGGGTGACGCAGGCGCACTCGCCCTCCGGCGAATTACTCCGTCAGGACGCGCACGTGGGCCTCCGCGGAGGCAGCCAGGCTTTCCAGGTTGTAGCCCCCTTCGAGGATGGTCACCAGCCGCCCCTGGCAGTATTGCACGGCGATGCCTTTGACGATACGTGTCAGTTCGGCAAATCCTTCCGGCGTCAACTTCATCCGGCCGAGCAGGTCACCCTTCGCCGAGTCGAAACCCGCCGAGACCAGCACGAAGTCGGGCTGGAAGGCCGCCGCCGCAGGCTTAAGCTCCTCCAGGAACGCCTTCTTGTACTCGGCATCGCCGCCGCCTGCTGCCAGCGGCACATTACGGGTGAAGCCCAGACCTTTACCTGTGCCTCTTTCATCCGCGCCGCCCGTGCCAGGATAGAAAGGCGACTGATGGGTGGAGAAATAGAAGACAGTTGGGTCGTCGTAGAACATCGCCTGGGTGCCGTTGCCGTGATGCACATCCCAGTCCACGATTAACACCTTGCCCAGCTTGTGCTTCTTTTGGATGTATTTGGCGGCAATAGCCACGTTATTGAATAAGCAGAAGCCCATGGATTTGTCCTTCAACGCATGGTGGCCGGGAGGGCGGACGGCGCAGAAGGCGTTCCTGACATTCCCGTCCATGACCGCATCAATGGCGGCCTGCACGCCCCCAACAGCGTTCAACGCCACCTCGTAGGAATCCCGCGACGTCGGCGCATCCGGCGTGTCCACATAGCGGGCGCCGGCCTGGCAGCTCTGCTTGACGCGCTCGACATATTCCGGCGTATGGACGGTGGTAATCCATTCCGGGGAAGCTGCCGCCGGCTTCAGCCTGACCAGGTGCTGCAGCACGCCCTTCTGTTCCAGCCGGTCAACGATGGCGGTCAGCCGTTCCGGGCGCTCAGGGTGTCCTGCGCCAGTATCGTGTTTGAGGTAGATGGCGTCGTAGAGGAACCCCGTGCCGCCGCCAGCCTTGGCGGCTTCGCCGCTCAGGGGGGCAGGGGACAGAATCCCCAACAACAGGATCGGGAGCAGGAGGCAGCCAGCAATTCTCATATGGACGAGATGGAGACGCCGGGTGAGAGCACCCATCGGTGTTTCGGTGTTTCGGTGTTTCGGTGTTTCGGTGTTTCGGTGTTTCGGTGTTTCGGTGGG
>CAIWJG010000205.1 GCA_903912925.1 uncultured Verrucomicrobia subdivision 3 bacterium
AATCAGCCTCTATTTTCTGCTTCCCGCCCGATCTTTGTTTCTTCGTTGCTTCGTTGTTCATTTCTTAACCGCCGAATTTAGGATTACGGCCAAGACCGCGGGATAGCCGACACCGAGCAACCCCTCACCCCAGCCCGTAGGTGAATGCAGAAGGAAGAATGAAGAATGCAGAAAGGGGAGAGGGGGAAGCCGCCGCAGCTCGCGCGGGAACTTCCTTAATTCAACGGCAGTGGGGCCGGGGCGGGTGGGGTGTGCCAGCCTCGTGGGGATAGCAGGTTGCGAGGCTGGGGCGCCGAAAGGGGCGGAGCGGTTCCAAACTGGGCCTGAGGCGCTGGGCCGGGGAAGGCGGCCCCAGCGCTGAAACTCGAGGCCGATCGGCAAGTGACTACCGCTGAGCCCTTCGGTTCATTACTCACTCTTGATGCGGAAGAACCGGTTTTCTCCTGGAACCAGATTCACCGCCTGCGGCGGGGCAGAGGCGGGGACTATTTCCGTCCACGGACCAGCCACGCCGGGCGACCACTGCAGTTTGCCGCTGCCAGTCCAATTGAGAATGAGCTGATTCCCAGACAGGGTTGGCGGCAGGAATCTTGCTGGCACCAGTTGACAGACCGTCACGCCCGAGTTGTGCGCCCCGGGAGTCCCCAGGTTTCCCAAGGTCCCGTAGGTTGTGGTTTGCAACGTCCAGGAGTTGACCGGTCCGTGGCAGTAATCCAGCGCCATGCCCGTGGCCTTGCCCTGGGTGGGCGAGGGGCCGGCGTTGCTCATGATCGGGTGCGGCGTGTCCTTATAGCCTCCGTACCCAAGCGAGTGGATCACGGTGCCGCCCGCCAGGAGGACGATCTCATCGCCGCTGTTGCCGAGGGTAAAATCAGTCCCATAGGCGTAATCCACGGGTGTGCCACCATTGGCCGACATCGAAGTCGAGTTGCCCAGAACCAGGTAATCCTTGGACATCACGATCACCGGGTTGGTGCCGCCAATCGTATGCGAATCGGTGTCGTTGTCAGCGATGGTCCAGCCGGTGAGGTCGAGGTCATGATCGGTCGTGTTGAAGATTTCGAACCACTCTTTGTTGTCGTCCGGGCCCGCGGTGTCGGCGAAGAACTCGGTGATGATGATGTCCCCGGGGGTAGCGCTGGTGGTCACTTTGGGGATGAACTGCACGGGATTGGACCAATGCCCCCAGCGCCCGGTATTGTCCTTCATCCGGACCCGCACCCGGTAGGCGTGCCCCACTCCGACCGCGCCGGCAGGGATGCGGATCTCGTTGGTGAACGTCGTGATCTCCGGCGAGATCCAGGTGGCATTCCACTCATAGAGTGGATCCGCATCCGGGTGGAAGGCGGGAGCGGTCGGGTCGGTTACCTCCGCGACCCTCCATTTCAGCGCCCCGAAAGTTCCGGCTCCCTGCGGATCGGCGAAGGCCGAGGTCGCAAAGACAAGGTCATTGATCGGGAAGTCGTTGGTATGCTTGGCGGTGACGGTTGGCTTGTTGGGGATGCTGTTCGAATCGCCGCCATAGTTGGCCCGGTACTCCAGTTCCACCGCGCGTCCCCCGGGGGCGACCTTGGAGGTAAGGGGCCGGTCCAGCACCGGCCAATTCGTCCCGCCGACAAAAGCGAATTGCTTCATGTTCGTCACGAGGTCCGCCAGGGAGCCAAAATCGCTCTTGGCCGTTCCCGTGAGCGGGTGGTCTTTCCAGCGGTCGCGGTCGGCCGAGACAAAGTTCGTGATGACCGCCGCGAAACGGTCGATCATCGGATTGAGGGTTTCCTGATTCCAGACCAGGTCACAGAACTCCCGCAGGGTGTTCCGGTAGCCCAGATACAGACTAGTCTTCACGTTCACGCCACCCGTGTAGTTGAGGGCGGCCCTGCCATCGGTGACCGTGGGATCAATCATCGCCACCAGGGCCATGTCCCACCCTTGGTGGGCGCCGTTGGGTCCCCAGGTCTGCTCGGTATCCCAGGGGAGGTGCCAGAGCTTCCCCAGGGCGTTGGTCGGGTCAGGCTTAAAGTACCAGGTCAGGTTCTTTCCCGCATCGGTATCCACGGGGGCGGTGCGGTTCTCCTGTTCGGGGTACATGCCGAGATCGTAATGGCGAACCGCCTGCTGGACCGTCTCGTAGAGGTACCACTGGTCGTAGTCCACATTGGTTCTCAGCCAGGCCTCGCTCCGGGTGTGGTGCAGGTTCATCACGATGTTGGTGTAATCCTCGGCATGGGAAACGGCCTCGGGTGCCTGGTAGCGTTCCTCTTCGTAGCCGCGGGTCTCCCCATCCTTGAGTTTGTAGAGATTGCCTTTGTCCATTCCATGGGCTTCCAGGAAACGCGAATCATAGTCCTCCATGGCCAGCGCCATCCCCCAGAAATCGCCGTTGTACTGGCCCCCGGGTCCCGTGGGGGCTTCCTCCGCGCCATCAATGACCCGGAAATGGAAGGTATGGACGAACGGTGCGGGGACACCCACCAGGTTGAACAGTAAGAAATTCATGGTCTCGGCCAATCCATAGTTGCCGTCGTCACGCGGGCCGAACATCTTGGTGGTATTCAGGGTGCGCCATTGGGTGGGATACTTGCGCCCTTTCTGATCGCAGGCATCGAAGTAGCGTCCTTCGTTGAAACGGAAGCGCATGTTGCGTTTGTTCTGGAGCTGATAACGCTGGTTGTAGCCGCGCAGACGGTAGCGGATGTGGTCATAAACTTCCCCATCATAAGCAAAAGCCCCTTCCCAGTTGTAACAGTTCCTCGCTGCGGTATTGGTCTTCGGGATCTGGAGACTCGGGTCGTACGCGATGCACTCAGTCATGTCCGCCGCGCGGGTGATCACCAGGTAAACCGGCAGCGAGGTCATAACGACCGAACTATAGACGTATCCCAGGCCCTCGGGCCGGACGGTCCGGTCGGTCGGGACATAGGGCGGAACTCCATCATAGACAAAGCAGGCGAAGTTCAGGGATGGGTCGTCGGCATAGGGCACCCGCACCGAGGAACTGGGGGTGTTCGCATCCTGGGCCACGATGCGGTAACGCACCAGCGTCCGGTTGGTTTGCCCCGGGATGGTGCCCGTGAAAATCGCGTCGCCGGGACTTTCATCCGCTCCCGAGCCGTCATCGACCAGGGGCACCTCGGTCCAGTTCGCGGCGTTCTCGAAGGCCGGGTTGGGGGTTCTGGCCTGATCGGGTGTCGCCAGGAGCTGGTTGTGAGTCAGTGGGAGCTCCGAGGGGATGAAGCCGCCCGGGCTGACGGTCTGGTAGAGGACCTTCACGGAGAGGACCCCTTGCGGGTCGGTCACCTTGGCGGTGATGACGATCGGCTCGTTGGACCTGGGCTGGTTTGGGGTGTGGTTTACCTGGCGGATCTGGGGCGGGGCCAGAGCGGAATAGACCGCATTGGTGGCTCCGGGCGTCGGAGCCGCGGCGCGCCAGCTTCCGCCCAGGTTGTTGTCAAGCGATGGGTTTATCAGGGACATCGATTTCCCCTCGCCCGCGCTGCCCACCGGCCAGGGGAACTTGGCTTGATACTGGACTTCATCCCGGAGGGCCCCGGAGCCGTCGCGGAGCTCGAGGTGATCCCCTTCGTTGGAGAGCTTTCCCGCGCAGGGACCCAGCGCGAAAACGGCGTAGGCGGCGAAGAGGGCATTCGGATCAGCGGCGATGAGCAGGAATCCCCCCGCGGCGAGCTGAGTTCCATTCGTGAACGTGAAACTGACCGCATTGGCAAGTGACCATCCCGACAGGTCAACTCCTGCCGGGCCGGTGTTCCAGAGCTCGATGAACTCGGTCCTGAGGGTGTTATCGCCCGGGTCATAATGAATCTCATTGATGACCACCTCTGCTGCTGGCGCAGCGGCGGAGAGGAACATCAGGAGGAGGGAGACCAGGCGAGAGGTCATTCGGGATTTCCCATTTGGTTGTTTGCCCACAGCCAGCGGGGGCTGCGTTTTAGGGTTTCGACTCCCCTCCGTATGGGTGCAAGTGTATTTCATTGGCTTTCAGTTTGACCGGGCAGCCGGGTCAACTTGGCGGCGTTCTGGCCTTCGTTGATCCACTGCTCCGCCGTGTTCCGCTGGTTGTTCTCTGAACTTCGTTGCGCTAACGTAGCTGACCGCCTTTGTATTTGCAGCTCCAGGGTATGTCAACAACATTGACTTGCGAAGCGAATCCAGGAAATCCGGAGACTAGCTGCATGGGGCGCCGCGTGGGGGCACGCGGCCTACAGTGGTTTTGTAGGCCGCGTGCCCTCACGCGGCGCTATCGCTAACTTCCGCAAGTCAGGAGGCTCTGACCTCTTGGCCGGCCGCCTAAACCTGGGCTTGCTTGGAACGTGCTGATTAGAGACTCCTTACGTCGTCTCCTACAGCTTCAGATT
>CAIWJG010000206.1 GCA_903912925.1 uncultured Verrucomicrobia subdivision 3 bacterium
CTCGACCGTCTTGTTGGTCGCACAGACCAGCACCGGCGGCGTGGTATCCACATTGGTAACGCTCTGGCTGCAAGTGTTGGTGTTGCCGCAGGCATCGAGGGCCAACCAGGTCGCCGTGAGCACCTCCGGGCATGTTCCGTTGGTGACCACTCCGACCAGCGTTACGGCCACATTGGTCCCGCTGCACGCGTCGGACGCCTCCGGCGGGTTAAAGCTCCAGACGCTGCCGCGCTCGACCGTCTTGTTGGTCGCGCAGGTGATGCTCGGCGGCGTCGTATCCTCCACCGTCACGGTCTGGCTGCACGTTGCGGTGTTGGTGCAGTCGTCGGTTGCCATCCATGTGCGAGTGGCGTCAAACGTGTTGCCGGAATGACCAGCGGTGTTGGTGGTCGTGCTGACAATGGTGATGGTCGCGCTGCCGCAGGTGTCGCTGGCCGTCGGCGGGTCAAAGTTCCAGACGCTGCCGCACTCGACCGTCTTGTTGGTCGCGCAGGTGATGCTCGGCGGCGTCGTATCCTCCACCGTCACGGTCTGGCTGCACATCGCCGTGTTGGTGCTGGTGTCGGTAGCCATCCACGTCCGTGTGGCGTCAAAGGTGGTGCCGCAATGACCGGCGGTGTTGGTGGTCGTGCTGACAATGGTAATGGTCGTGCTGCCGCAGGTGTCGCTGGCCGTCGGCATGTCAAAGGTCCAGGTGCTGGTGCATTCCACCGTCTTGTTGGTCGCGCAGGTGATGCTCGGCGTCGTCGTGTCCACCACCAAAACGTAGTTGGTGCAATAAGCCACATTGCCAGCAGCGTCGAAGGCCCCCAGCACCACTTCGTTTGTGCCCAGGCTCAGTAGCACGTTGATCGCCACGCTTTGCGTCACTGTCACGGAATTGCAGTTGTCCACCGCGAGAATGTAGTTCATCCCCGTGATATCCGGCATCAAGGCATGGCAGGACGCGTCCGCCGACACCAGCACGTTGGTCATATACCAAGTTATCGAAGGCAGCGTCGTGTCCAGCGTCACAATCGCATTGCCGCTCATAGCAGCCCAACAACCGCTGCTCACGTTGGTGGCTATTACCGTGAAGGTCCCCGCGTTGGTCTGGTTCCCGAAGCTCAATGCCGAACCGCTCCCCGCCACCGTCCCCGCCGCATTGGTCCCATCCCGTTTCAGGTAATAACTCACATTGGTCTCAGAGTTGCTCAGCCCCACCGCCACCCCTGTCCCGCCAGCACAATAGGCACCCCCACCCGTCACGGTGTGGGCCGGCGGTGACACATTCACCGTCACCACTGCGCTGCCTGTCATGTTGGCCCAGTTACTTGGATTACTCGCGTTGGTCGCCACTACAGTGTAGCTCTCCGCGACGGTCTGGTTCCCGAAGCTCAGCGCCGAACCGCTCCCTGCCACCGTCCCCGCTGCATTGGTCCCATCCCGTTTCAGGTAATAATTCACGTTGGTCTCAGACCCGCTCAAACCCACTGTCACCCCGGTCCCGCCAGAGCAATAGGTGCCTCCGCCAATCACCGCGTAAGCGGTCGGCGGCGAGAGCGCCCGCCAACCGCTGTCCTCGGTGCTGTAGGCGCTGGCGCGCGTGCCGCTGGCGTCCACCGCCGCCTGCGCCGAGTAATAGTAGGTAACATCCGGCGTGGTCGTCGTATCGTTATAACTCGTTGCAGCAATCCAACCGCTTAGGGTGGTCTTCGAGCCCCCTACTGTCGGCGCGCGGTAAACCTGATAGTAGCTGGCCCCACTCACCGCGCCCCAGTTAGCCGATACTCTGTCTGTGTACGTCCCGTCGGACGCCGTCACCGTCGGTGCCGAAAGCGCCCGCCAGCCGCTGTCCTCAGCGCTGTAAGCACTCGCGCTGCCACCACTGCTGTTGGCTGCCGCCTGCGCTGAGTAATAGTACATAATACCAGGTGTTGCTGCCGTGTCATTGTATGTGGTACCAGAAATCCATCCGCTGAGTGGGGTCTTTGCTCCCCCGGCTGTCGGCGCACGGTAGAACCCGAAATAGCTGGCACCAGTCACTGCGCTCGCGGTGATCAACACCCTGTCGGGGTAGGGGCCGTCGGACGCTGTCACCGTCGGCACCGAGAGCGCCCGCCAACCGCTGTCCTCGGTGCTGTGGGCGCTGGCACGCGTGCCGCTGGCGTCCACCGCCGCCTGGGCCGAGTAGTAATAGATACCCCCCGGTGTGGCTGTCGTGTCGTTGTAACTAGTCGCAGTGGTCCATCCACTAAGGGCGGTCTTCGCGCCTCCGGCTGTTGTTGCACGGTAGAACCCGAAATAGCTGGCACCAGTCACTGTGCTCGCGGTGACCAACACCCTGTCGGTGTAGGGGCCGTCGGACGCCGTCACCGTCGGCGCCGAGAGCGCCCGCCAACCGCTGTTCTCGGGACTGTAGAGGCTGGCGCGCGAGCCGCTGCTGTCCTCCGCCGCCCTGGCAGAGTAGTAGTAGATAACGCCCGGTGTCGCCGTCGTGTCGTCGTAACTCGTCGCGGCAATCCATCCGTTCAGCGCTGACTTCGCGCCCCCGGCTGTCGAAGCACGATACACCCGGTAGTAGCTTGCCCCGCTCACGGAATCCCAACTGACCAACGCTTTGTCCGTGTAGGTTCCATCGGAGGCGGTCACTGTCGGAGACGAAAGCGTTGACCAACCATCATCCGCCAGTATTCCCATAGTAACGGGACCGGGATTGTGGATGGCTTCGCCGTAATTGATCGAATACGTCATCATGGCATTGGCCGTTCCATTGAAGCTTTCATCCAAGTGCGCATAGCTGGAGCCCACCGCCCACGGGTTCGGGGCATACAGTTTAACCCGTGATCCGCCATTGCCCGCATTGGCATGGGGGCCATTGAAATAGACGTTGCCGCCCACCAACTCGTTGTAGAGGGCAGCCGAGCCGCTGGAGAAGGTAATCAGTTTCTGACCCGACGCATTCTCCGTGAATCGATCATAAATGGTTGGATAGCCCGATAACCCCCAACTTCCTATACCGCCCGAAACGGACATGGACCCGGCGAATCCGAGGCCATGGATAATTTCATGCGTAACAACCTGAACAAAATCAATCTTTGTGCCAGGACAAACCCCGTCCGTCCCAAAATACCAGCTTGTAAACTGCGCATTATACGCAATGACTATTTCTTCTGTGGTGCTGTTTAAGTCACTGCCATACAACATGTTGGCAAGGGCCACCGGATAGAGAGTTCCGGATTGCAAGGCACCGGTGAAATCTCGATAAAATGTGCGTGCGCCACTATGACCCAGAATACCGCTGGTGCCCATGTTTGCCCAGCAGGCGTTGATCTTAATCGGCACGGGCGAATTGATTAACGATGCTAGTATATTGGCGGCATAGGTAAAAGCCCCTTGGACTTCCGTTGGAAAGCCAACACAGACGTCGCCGAAGTAGTTGGTTTGCCCCGCGTTTAGGTACTGGATTGTAAACGTTGCGCTTGCAGCTTGCTGCTGGTCAACAGATTTCTGCTGCTGGACAAACGAGGCCGGCGGAGGAATACGAAACGAAGGCAGTCCCGCCTTTCCGACCATCACCCTGAGGGTTGGTGAGGCAATCGCCATCCCCACACCCTCAGGGCCGAGCGTGCTCATGTTCGTTAGAGCCATCGCCGGCTGCGCAGAGATGAATCCAGACGCGACAAGGCAAATCACTAAGAAGCTGCTCGCCGAATGCGCGGCCCTTGGGGCTACCGCTTTCTGCTGCCTGCTGCAAGCTCGAGACGCCGGCCTTAAAAGTTCTGGCTGCATTTTGGTTTGCGCTGACGACAAATGGCCGTTTGGGTTGGTTTCTAGTGGCTGTCTGCGACCAAAGGGTGAGAGAACTGGGCTGAGCCGAGCAAGAGCTTCCCACGCAAACGAACGGGGGCACGGCGCAGATGGTGCTGCCACCAATGCCGGGCATGGATGCGGGATCATCGGCTCAGTTTTCATGGAGCGTCCATTCTCCTTGGGTAAAAGTATGCAGTCATATTGGTTGTCCTTTTTCGATGGTTCCTCACTTCGGAATTGAGATCGCTGGGGTCGGAAGATTCGAGACGAGGCACGCGGGGTGTCCGCCGCCTTGGTGGCAGGGGATCAAGGGGTGCAGTGAACCCGTCCCCGTTTCGTGCTGACGCACGTGGAACCCGCTGTAACACCATTGGCGTTCTTGCCACCACATAACGTCCGGCTGTTTTCGGATGAACGGCCTTGGCCCCGTGACCAAGTGCTCACCACGCCGCAGGTGAAAGACTCGCGAAGCCTTCCACACCTACCGGCACCCACATCCACCATTTCCTGCGCGCAGGTTGCCCACACGGCGAGTAATTTGTCGAGTCAGGAATAGCCCTCTTGCTTGTGTACGGGAATACCTTACACGCTTTTGCCGACGGATTGAGAAGTTGGATTGTGCTGGCAGGGCTTCTGCCGTGGGGTGCCGGCAGACGGAGAAGGATGACCATCCCTTTCCTGCTTAAACTTGTGTGGCGCGCTACGGGGTCACCGCCCGGTAGAAACGCGTGCCGAAGTTGGTGGCATCGGAGTCAATGTACTGCGTGCTGCCGCTAAAGTTATTGAACCATATCAGGGTCGGCCAGTTTGAAAGCGTGTTGGTGACCTCTCCGGTCCATTGGATAGCCACTGACCCCGTAGCGTTGCCGAGCAAGGTCAGCCGGACGCCAACATGGGGCAACCACTCGGCTCGACCAAACGTTAGACTGATAGGTGGGGCGGTGGTGACGATCTGACTGCAGGTGTTGGTGTTTCCGCAGGTATCTACGGCTACCCAGGTCGCCGTGAACACCGCCGGACAGGTCCCGTTAGTGACTACTCCCACCAGCGTCACCGTCACATTGGTCCCGCTGCAAGCATCGGAGGCCGCTGGCTCGTCAAAGCTCCAGACGCTGCCGCACTCCACCGGCTTGTTGGTCGCGCAGATCAGGACCGGCGGCGTGGTGTCCAGATTGGTAGCGCTCTGGGTGCAAGTATTGGTGTTTCCACAGGTATCCAGGGCCAGCCAGGTCGCCGTGAGCACCTCCGGGCAGGTCCCGTTGGTGACCACCCCCACCAACGTCACGGTCACATTGGTCCCGCTGCACGCGTCCGAAGCCGCGGGCGAGTCAAAGCTCCAGACGCTGCCGCACTCCACCGTCTTGTTGGTTGCACAGATCAGCACCGGGGGCGTGGTCTCCAGATTGGTAACGCTCTGGGTGCAAGTGTTGGTGTTGCCACAGGCATCGAGGGCCACCCAGGTTGCCGTGAACACGTCGGGGCAGGTCCCGTTGGTGATTACTCCCACTAGCGTCACGGTCACGTTGGTCCCGCTGCACGCGTCCGAAGCGGCAGGCGGGTCAAAGCTCCAGACGCTGCCACACTCGACCGTCTTGTTGGTCGCGCAGACCAGCACCGGCGGCGTGGTATCCGCATTGGTAACGCTCTGGCTGCAAGTGTTGGTGTTGCCGCAGGCATCGAGGGCCATCCAGGTCGCCGTGAACACCTCCGGGCATGTCCCGTTGGTGACCACTCCCACTAGCGTCACGGTCACATTGGTCCCGCTGCACGCGTCCGAAGCGGCAGGCGGGTCAAAGGTCCAGACGCTGCCGCACTCGACCGTCTTGTTGGTCGCGCAG
>CAIWJG010000207.1 GCA_903912925.1 uncultured Verrucomicrobia subdivision 3 bacterium
GGACGGCTCGTCCCCGGTTGCGTTCGCCAATCACGAAGACCTGGGGACGAGCCGTCCCCGCCCCTGCCGCGTGCGCTTGGGCGACCTGAACAGTTACCTTCATTCTTCCTTCTGCCTTCTGCCTTCATTCCAGTTTGCCCGCCTTGCGCCAGCGCCAGAGGGTGGACGTGTTGATGCCAAGTTGGCCCGAAACCCAACTGTAGTTCTGGTCGCTCTCGGCCAGGAGCTTCCGCGCCAGCGCCAGCTTCTGCTTGGTGTTGGGCAGCGTGGCGCCGAAATGACCGGAGCTGGCGGCCGTGGTGGCCGGGCCCCCGCCCGCAGCCTCCTCGAAGGTGGGCAGGCCTTGCAGCGACGGCGAAGCGACGAGGGACTTGGCGGGCTGGCTCTCCGGCATGTCCCACCACGGGGCGCGCAGGATGGGCCCGTCGAACAGCAGCACCATGCGGTCAACGGCGCTCTTGAGCTCGCGGACGTTTCCCGGCCAGGAATATTGCTGGAAGCGCATGATGAGCGCCGGCTCCAGCGTTTCAAAATTCTTGCCGAAACGCTCGTTGGCCTTGTGCAGGAAGGTCATCGCCAGGTCCGCGATGTCTTCCGGGCGGGCGCGCAACGGCGGCACCTGCAGGATGAGTTCCGCCAGCCGGTAGTAGAGGTCGGCGCGAAAGCGGCTCGCGGCGATTTCAGTGTCGAGATTGCGATTGGTCGCGGAAACGATCCGCACCTTCACGCGATACTCGGCTTCCCCGCCCACCCGCCGCGCGCGGTGCGTCTCCAGAAAACGCAGCAGCTTGGGCTGCACCCCGAGCTCCATTTCGCCGATTTCATCCAGTAAAAGCGTGCCGCCATTGGCTTGCTCCACCAGGCCGGGCCGGGATTTCAGCGCGCCGGTGAACGCCCCTTTCTCCACGCCGAATAACTCCGCTTCCAGCAGATCCTTCGGGATGGCCGCGCAGTTCAAGGCAATGAATGGACCCGGATGTCCGGCTTTATGCAAGGCTGAGGCAACCCGCTCCTTGCCCACGCCGGATTCGCCCTGGATGAGCACGCACACATCGGTCGGCCCCAGCCGGTCGATGGTTTGCTGTAGTCGTTGAATCGCTTCGCCGCGCCCGGTCAGCACGTCCTCCGGGCTCAACGGGCGTCCGCCGTAGAGCTGCAGCCAGAGCTTCTGGTTCTCCGCGATGGCCATCATAGCGGCCTTCCAGCGGTCGTCCGAGTCCTCAAGGGATAATACATCATGTGCTCCGTCTCGCATGGCGCGTGCCATGTCGTGGGTGGCCGGTTTCTCGAGCCAGACAATGTAGGGCCGGTTGGCCCGCGCGAATTGCACCCGCATCCGCGGCCACCCCGCGGTGTCCATCGACTGGAGCGGCAGCAGATACACCATCTGCTGGGTGCCAGCCGTAAGCTCGGTAATGTGGTCGTGGGTGAAGGTTCGCTGAACCAGCCCCAATCTCTTGAACCGCCCGGCTGGCACGCACTCGAACTCTGAGGGATGTAGAATGTTTATCATGCGATTGCAATGCTACCGTATTGCATTTGCGGGCGATTGCAATCAAAACTTCAGCGAGGGCTGGAAACGGGCGCAAGACAGATTTCTTCGGGGTTGGCCGCGGCTCTCATTAACACCCCGCTTAGCAGGGCGGGTGTGGCACGCGACCAAGCCCCACAACCGCTTCAGCGGTTTACGATGGTGGCTACACCGCTGAAGCGGTTCCACGCCGAGACCCTCGCCCACACCCCGCTGAAGCGGGGTGTTGATGAGAGACAGGCCCTGGTGTATATTTGAAGCGATATACGAAAGGCTTGGATTTGGATGTGAAGTCACCCCAGGAAGAGAACTGTCCTGCGCCCGTTGGAAACCAAGTCCCGAATCAGGCCGAATAACAGTTTGTAGCGCTCCCCGGCAAAAGTCTTGCGCAGCGTGGCACGGTCCTTGCGATGCTCAGCCTGTGAACTTACGTATGAAGACAATTCGAGTTATGCAAAACAAGTCAAAACAACACTCGGCGGGACTGATGTTGGTGCTGTCGGTGGCCCTGCAATATGCTGCGCCGGTTCTGGCCGCCCAAACCTCCAGCGGAGTCGTTTCGCCGGTACAGTCCACCGCAAGACCTATGGGGCTGAGCATCGTCGGTCCGGTGATGACCGCCGGTTCGGATGCGGCAGCGCAACAATTCCAAGCGGCGCTTCCCGGCATGGTGGATTTCATCCGCACCTACCTCCCGGAATACAGAAACAACCTGAACAGCCCGCTGGCCTTTGCGATTGATCCATCGCGGCTCACGCTTTCGACCCTGTCGGACGTGCGCGCCTACTTTGCCTACGAGGGCGCGGGCTATCATAACACCATCGGTTTTAACACCTCGGGAGTCGGGGTTTCTTCGGGGAACCCGCAGGTCATCTTCCCCGACGCTTCCAGCAGTCTTAACTACGGCGGCAGCGGCACGGGAGTCCGCAGCGCCTCGGAGCCGCTGTTGGCGGGGGACTTCGTAAACCTCGGCACCTTCAATGCCGGCACTACGCTCGACTTCTTTCTCATCGCCAACGGCGCCAACGGCGGGAGGACGGTTTACTCCACCACGGGGACCACAAACCCCGACGGAATCAATCACGTCGCCACGTTTACGCCCACCTTCTGGGGTGTGGCGAACAGCCCCTATTTGTTCATCTCCTATGAAGACCTCCTGGGCGGCGGGGACAAGGATTTCAACGACACGATCATCGCGCTCGACATCGGCGCTGCCAATGTGATGGCCATGACCGCCATGTCGGCCTTGATGGCGACACCCGAACCGGCCACGTGGCTGACGCTGGGAGGACTCGTCGCCGTGACGATCTGGGCCAGGCGCCGAAGCCTCAGCCAGCCGGCTGTCACTGCGGCTGCCCGCGGAGCCTGATTCAATGAAGCGTGTGCGAATAGCGGCGCTGCTGGCGCTCCTCACGTTGGCCGGTGCGGCCGCCTTGGTCTTCGGCGCCCAGTCGTGGCGCGCCAGGGCCATGGCCCGCCAGGAGCACAATGCCCTGGTCCGAGCCGAGGCGCTGCTCAAGGACGGCAAGGCCGCCGAGGCCCTCACCCTGGCCCAATCCTTTGCGACCTCCGCCGCCAGCAACTCCTGGTCGCGCATTGAGCTGGCGGCTCTCACGGCGCGGCGGGACCTTCCGCGGCTGGTGCCCATCTTCGAGCGAACCCCGGCGCGCATCCTCGCCGACGAGGAGGCCTCCGTGCTCCTGGCGCGCGCTTTCCTCCATGCCCGCAAGCCGGGCGAGTTTGGCCGGGTGCGGGGGGCCTGGCGCGGACGGGAGCAACGACTCGATGCTTGGCTGGCCCTGGATGCCGACAACCTCGTGCTGGCCGGCAAGCAGCGCGAGGCGGAAAAGCTGCTGCGCGCGCGCACCCTCCCCGGCGCTATGGACGCCACGCGCATGATCCGCCTCTCGTTGCTCTCCGCCAATCACGACATGGCGGAATCCTGGAACCTGCTCTGCAAGGCCGCGGCGCTTGAACCCCGGAACCCGGACGTCCGGTCGTTCCGCGCCCAGATTCTGGAGGCAACCGGCCGTAAGGAGCTGGCGCGGGTCGAATACGTCGCGGCGCTGGTGGCGGAGCCCAAGAACCCGATGCTCCGTGACCAACTGGCTGACTTCTATGTGAGGAATCGCAATCATGACTTGGCGCTCGACACGTGGACCGAGGCCCTGACGCTGCCTACCCTGGATTTCATCTGGCTGAAGGCCCATTTCTGGAACCGCGTGCTGCGGCCGGTCAATTTCCCGGCCGCACTCCAGCCGCCCGCCGGTAGTCTCGAGCCGCTAATCCGGCAATTCGCGGCCTTGAAACCCGGGCAGTTCTTTGATAAGAGCGCTTTCGAGCAACTGCCCCATGCCCACACCTACGCGGCGCAACGCCAGGAGGTCTTCTGGCTCCGCCTGCTCGACGCGCTGCAAATCCACCAGGAAGTGACAGCCTTTGAATTGTTGAGGTTCGAGCCGGCCATCCTGCACTCCTGGGATCCGGATCTGGCGGCCGCGCTGTCCCGCATTCTCTATTACCGGCAGAAGCAGTCGCTGAACCCGCCGGGCTTTGTCCTCAGCAGTTCCTTGCCGCAGACGAACCGGCCCGCATTCTTTGTGCAGCTCGAACAGGCGGCCCGCCAGGAAAAGGCCGCGCCCAATCATGCTCCCGCGCTGACGCCGGAGACGGCCGCGTTGCTGCGCGGTCCTAATGCCTTTGCCGCCGCCTTGCTGGCCGCCGGCTGGCGTGAAGCGGCCTTGCAGCTTCGGCCCGAGCCGCGATTGACCCCCGGAGAGCCGGAATGGTTGAGCAGCGGTTTTGCCCAGGCGCTGCGCCTCAATCGCAGCCCCGGCGCCGCCCTGGCATTTCTGGGTGCCGGCGACCTGCCCCCGGCCTCCGACCTGGTTTGTGCCGAGTTGCTGGCGCAGGAAGGTCGGCGGGATGAGGCCAGAACGCATCTGACTCGCCTGGCCGAACTCAGCTCCGGCGTGGGGTTCCGGGCGGCCTGCCTGCTGACCTTGGATGCCGCGGAGAACAAGCAATACGAGGCCGCTCGGCAGCACATCGCCCGGCAGCCGCTCCTGGCCCAGTCCGATCTGGGAAAGGAACTGCTGGCGCGCGTGGCGCTGGCGCAAGGCCGGCCCGCCGAAGCGGAGCAAATCTACCGCGGCATTTTGAAGAGCTCCGTCGAAGCCAAGACCTGGTTCGCCCGGCAGGCGTATTCCCAGAAACGATGGCAGGAGGCGCGTCAGCTCACCAACGAATTGCTCGAGCTGATTCCCGACTCAACGCAACTCCGTGAGAACCTGCTGGCCATTGACCAGGCCCAATCCCGCGGATGAAGTTGCCGGACTTTCTCTGGCTGGGAATGCTCCTGGTCGGCGCGTTGCTGATCTGGCTGGGTGACCTCGCCTGGGTATCCGGGGCTTCCGAAACCCTGCCGGTGCTCGTCGCGCTGCCGCTTTTTGTCTGGCTCGGTGCCCCCTGGCGGTTCCGATCCGGCCCCTTTCAACTGCCGGGCCCGTCGCTTGCCGCCGCGGGTGTGCTCCTCGGTCTTGGTTGCGTGCTGAACTTTACGTTCCTCCTCGCGGCCGCCTGGACCCTGGCGCTCTGGAGCTGGCTCCGCCTGCGGGTGATCTCCGGCCACGCCGGTTGGGGGCGCCTGATTCTCTTGCCGCTGATGGCCTTCCCCTGGTTAAGACTCGACTTCTCGCCGGTCGGCTGGTGGTTCCGGCTTTCTGCCGCCTGGGTTGCGGAGCATCTCTTCGGCGCGCTCGGCTTCTCCGTGTTGCGGGAAGGCACCACCCTACTCGTGCATGGGTTGCCGGTCGAAGTCGCCGCGGCCTGTTCGGGCATGAATTCCCTCCAGGCGCTCTTGATCGCCGGCATCGTGCTTGCCTGGATCGAGCTCCGCGGCAGCCGATGGTTTTGGCCGGCGCTCGCCACGCTGCCGGCGCTCGCGTGGACAGCGAACGTCCTGCGCATCTGCTCCACCGTGGTCCTGGCGCTGAGCTGGGGCTCGGGTGTCGCCGACAGTTGGCTGCATGGAGCCGGCGGCTGGGGCGTTCTCATGCTGGTGTTCCTCTGCTGGTGGCTCATCCTCGGAGCCAGTCGCCGTCTCGCGTCTCACGCCCCACGCATCACGCATTACGCATCACGTTTCAGGCATCACGTTTCACGTTTCACGCATCCCGCTTCACCTCCGAGCTCTTCAAAGCCACCTTCTCTGCATTCTGCATTCTGCCTTCTGCCTTCTGCATTGCATCCCGAGTGGGGCGTGCTCGCCTTCTGCGCCTGGCATTCGTCGGACCTGCTGACCGCCTGGCAGTATTCCCCATTTGATCGCCTCGGCTGGCTGGCATTAGCCCTCTGGGTCACTCCCACTCTCGCCGGGGCGCTGGGACTCCTTCCCATGAACCTCGGAAACATCCAACTTCCAACACCGAACGCCCAACATCCACTGGTGGCGCAGACACGGGGCCCTGGATCAAAGGCACCTTGTCTGCATTCTGCGTTGCAGCCTCTCCCCCCGTCTCAGCCGGCGCGTCGCGGCCTTCCCCTGGCCTGGCTCGGCCTCTTGACTTGTCTGGCCGGCATGCTCACGGACTTGCATGTCCTCAACTACGTCGCGCTGGCTCTCGCTTGCGCCGCGGTCACGCCCCGCTTCCCGTTTCGCGGCCTCTGGCTGGTGCTGGCGCTGGCCTGGATGCCGGTCCTGGGATGGCTTCTCGGGTCGCTTTCGGGGTCCGGCGTCGCCCTCATACGCCTGGGGCTGGCGGTCCTGGCGGCGGCCATTGGTTTTGCGCAACCGCTCGTACTAAGCGCTGCGCGGGTGAAGCCGAGGTAACGAGGATCTGAAATGCACTGATATTCACGTTTCACGTATGAGAATCCTGTCCCGTCAATGGCTCTGGGTCGCGCTCGGAGTTATGGTTCTGTTCAGCCTCCTGTGGAGCCGTGTCCCCACGGGCCGTTCGTCGGTCAGGTTGCAGGCTCTCCCGCTGAAGGGATTCGGCTTTGTCGGTCATGATTTGCCGCTCAACCAGACCGAGCAACAGGTCTATCGTGAGGCGGAGGCGATCAAGCGCCTTTACCAGGCCAGGGGCCAGCGTTTCATCCTGACCGCGATTGACGGCGCCCGCGACCGCCATGCGGTTCACGATCCCCTGTATTGCTTTCGTGGCGATGGCTGGCAGGTGGTCCGCCAGCAGACTCTGGCGGTGCCCGGCGGCCGCGCCAAACTGCTCACGCTGGCCCGATCCGGCCGGCAGACGGAGGTCGTGTTCTGGTTCTCCGATGGCCGCGAGCGGCATGATTCCGTCTGGCGTAGCTGGTGGTTGGGTCTGCGCCATCGGCTGAGTCTGGGACAGGCCGGTGGTCACGAGCCGGCGCTGGTTTTGCTCCAGCCCGTCGATAATGAAGCGCCGGCCTGGAACAGCGTCTTTGCGCAATGCCCGTTTCTGTTCGAGATATGAGCCCTCCGTCTTCTCGCCCGACGCTCGCGGTTGTCATCCGCTTCAAGAATTCTGCCGCCACCCTCCCCGCCGTGCTCGCAGCCTTGCGCCGCCAAACCGTTCCCCCCGACTTCCTCCTCGGCGTCAACAACCAGAGCACGGACGGCTCCGCCGATCTGTTCCGCGCCGCCGCCGGCAACGTCACAGATTGGACGCCGGCCTACCACCATCCCCGCGTCCTCAACTTCGCCCTCCGTCATTGCCCGACCGACCTGGTACTGGTCCTCAGCTCCCACACCGTCCTCGAGTCGCCCGACGCCATCGCGCAGCTCGTGGCCGCCATGGCGGACCCGCGCACGGCCTGCGCCAGCGCGAAGTGGGATGACGATCCGTTCTACAGCGACGCCATTGACTGGAGCGAATTGCAGGCCAAGGGCCTGAAGTTCGGCGCCATTTACTCCAACAGCATGGGGATCCTCCGTCGCTCCCTGTGGGAGCAGGTTCCTTTTGATGAATCTTTGCCCACGATGGAGGACGGCGCCTGGGCCTTGGAGCAGGTCAAGCGTGGTTACCTCTGCCGGCGACTGCGAATCCCGTTCGCTTATCAACGCGGCGGCCGGTCGCGCGATTTCGTCTTTGCGGTCATCACCTTCCAGTTGGCTGCGCGGCACAAGCTCCGCGTAACGTGGCTCGGCGTTCTCGGCACCCTGCGCTTGTTATTACCCGCGCTCGTCCGGAGCCTTTCGCATCCGAGCCGCGGCGGCGCCAAGGAAGTCTCCACCCTCTGCCAACGCCTCGCTGCCCGCTGTGCGTGGCCCTTCGTCACCTCGCCAAACGAGCCCTAACTTCATCAGAGCACCTCGGCGCAGGCAACGTAGCATCGAACGTGAGTTCGATCATTATTTCCTTTCAACTGCCGGGCCCGTCGCTTGCCGCCTCATTCCAACCGGATCGTGCGAATCTCGACTCTGACGCCGGGCTCGCCCGTCGGATCGAAGCGCAGCGAGGTAATGCAACCCGCCCAGTGGTCGTTCTTGCCAACCTCGAACACGTAAGTGTGAAACTGCCCGTCCCCAGCGATCGGCACGCTGGTGCTGGACACCTCGGACGTTGACGGTTCGGAGGAGGTCGCCCAGAACAACTGGGCGGTTCCCGGCCGGCTCAGCTTCATTTCCACGACCCACCGTCGGTAGCGGCTCGCCCGGAGGCGTGTCTCCGATAACTGCCACGCCGGGTCGGCGGTGTCCGAGACGGCGCGCAACGTGCCCCCTTGTACATCCACCTGCGCCAGCCCCATCATGGGATGCCAGGCGGAGAGCGCTGCCCCGGACCAACGGTCTGCCTCCGGCAGCGAGGCCTGCTTGGCCTTGCGGTCGGCGAGATACCACGAATCGCAAGCGCGCCCTACGTCGTCCGGCGCGAGGTCAACATGTGCCTTCGCCGCGTCCGTGAACACGTCGCGGATCACGTCCAGGTAATCGAACCCGTAACCGCGCGTCGGCTCGATATAATGGCCTTCACCAAACTCATTCCAGCAGCAGAAGATCAGCGTGTTCGTGGCCGGCCCGGTGCCGCCGCCCGAGTCCATCACGGCCTTGGCGCGGCGGCACAGGTCCCGGAACTTGTCGGCGGTGTTGTCCGACCAGAAGAAGGGCGTCTCATTCCAGGGCCGTGAGTCCCAGCCCATCATCGCCGCCGTAATGTCGGGCCGCAGGCCAAAGCTGCGCTTAGCTTTCCAAATCTGTTCCTGTTGCTCGATGAACTGCTCATACGGAGCGCAGATGAAATCGCCCACCGTTTTGACCTCCGCCGGTTGCCGCCAGCCCGCTCCGTAGGCTGAACTGGCATCCCAGCCTTCCGCGGCCATCACCTCCAGCGCCGACCGGTCGGCCGTGCCCACGCACCCGACAATATAGAGGCCGCCCAGACCCTTCTCCCGGCAACGGGCGCGCATGGTATCGAAAGCGCGGCGCACTTCCGGGCTCGAGCCCAAGTGCCGCGTGACGTTCTGCGGGACCCAGATGTAGAGCACCGGTTTGCCGTCCACGCGCAGATAGGCCGGATTGGAAAAGTAGTTCTCGATCCAGAACGGGAGCAGGTTGTCCAACAAGTCGCGCGTGGAGCCGGCGCCCTGGCCGCACCCGTTCTCCCACATGATGCCGAACTTGATACGCGGCAGAAACCGGGCCTTGAGCAGCCCGTCATGAATCGCATGCCCGAGCGTTTGCGTCACCGGGGCGTTGAGGTTCGAGCGATACCAGCAGTAAATGACGCCCGTGATGCCGTGCTCGACCCAATACTTGATGTGCCAGTCGGCCACTTCCGGGTCGCCCTCGTTGTACCATCCCAGCACCGGCTTGCGCTCCGGCCAGGGCTCGATGGCACCCCAGCCAGTGTGCGTGCCCGTCTTCCACAGCGGACAATAATGCGTCCACAGCGTGTAGCGGCCCGTTGGTGGCGGCACGGGTTCGGGGACATAATCCGCCCGGGGCAGGTCGAGCCGATCGTGGAACCGGAGGAGTTGGTCTTTGACAACGGGCGGAGCCCCTTTGGCCTTGAGGGCTGCCTGAAACACCGCGGTCGCAGGCCCCGAGGCGCGCACCGTCCAGGTCGCTTCGCGGGTCTCGCGGAAGGCTATGGTTCCGAGGGGACGGACTTTCGAGCCCTTGAGCGTTACGCCCGACGGCGCGGTCAACGTGGCCTGGACGTTGAAAGCTGTGCCGCCCATGTTCCGGATTCGGGCCACGATTGTCTCCGGCCGGCCGGAGCGGGGCAGGGTGGCGCTAGGGAAAATGTCCACCACGCTGAGTTCCGGCTCGGCCTGGACTTGCTCGGTGAGCCGAAGGTAGCTGATGGCCGCCGTCCAACTGGGGCTTTCGGAGGGGGCCAGCCCCAGCGCCAGCAGGCGGCCGCCCCAGCCTTGCCAGGTCCAGGGCTCGATCACGTAAGTGTGCGGCTTGCCGTCCGCCCGGGTGGGAAAACGAATGCGTCCCGCGCCCACCGTGGTCACAAAGATCAACTCCCCTCGCGTCCCGCGGTCCAGGGTCATCCGCAGGCTCAGGAAGTCCTTCTTCCCGATCGGGGCGTCCAGTCCCTGGTGCAGCACATATCCACGGGGCGACTGGCCTGTTACAAACATCGCGTCAGCGCCGGCACGAGCTGAGGCGTCCGCCCTCCCTTGCCAGCCTTGCAGGCCCTTCGAGAAATCGAACTCGGTCAACGCGGCGCCGGCCCCCTCAGGATGCGGCTCAATACCATAAGCATGGCCGAGGATCTCCGCCGGCGGCAGCGTTCTGCCATAGATCCGCACATACTCCATCTCGCCCACGAAGGCGGTGCCGAGCGCAACGCTTGAGCCGATGACCACTGGGTTGTCGGTGGCCGGCGGTGAGGGCCCACCGCGCGCCACGCTGAACGGTTCGCCATCCACCCAAAGCGACGACCTGTGCCCGTCCCACGCCGCGACCACATGGCACCACTGGTTGGTCGCGGGGCAATAGGCGCTGGCGCGCGGCTCCCACTGCCCATTGCAGTAGATGAAGAACGAAATCCGGCTTCCCTCAATGGGCCAGTCAATGCGCAGGGCGTATTCCTTGTCCTTGAACACGATGTTGCGGCCGTCCGAAATGTCGGTGGGCCGAATGCGGGTCTCGATGGTGAAGCCCGGCTTGAGATTCAGGCCGGGGGTCGAGTTGATGGTCAGCGCCGGCTTGGCCCCGGGACGCCACGACCCGGCCAGGCCGTCGTCGCCGGACGGAGGGGCAGGAGCGGCACACAACGCAAACGCAGTGAAAAGGCACGCCGCGATTCTCAAGCTCAGCCGTTCCGCGCCCAGGCGCGTGCTGTTCAGTGACGACCAGCTTTGTTCCTTCATAGGTGGCTCGGCTAGAAATTGTGCTGGCTGATATTGTCTTTGTTGAAGACCAGCGGCTCGCCCAGCAAGACCACTCGGTCGTTGACTTGCATCGATCCGAGGCGCCCCGCTTCCAAACGAGTGCTCTCCCGGTTCAGCTTGCCATCCAGGAGCGCTTTGGCGGAGGTGACCGCGAGATATCCCAAGTCGATGGGATTCCAGAGCACGAATTCTTTGGCGACTCCTGCCTTCACATAGTCGCGCATCGCGTTGGGAGTGCCGATCCCCGTCAGATACACCTTGCTGAAGGCATTCTCCTTGCGCAAGGCCTCCGCGGCTCCCGGCAGGGCGACCGTCGTGAGCGCATAGAGCCCCTGGAGGTCCGGGTAGGTCTTCAGCAGATCGATGGTCACTTGTGTCGCCAGAGCCTGGTCTTCCTCGCTGGTTTTGGGCGTGGACGAGAGGTTCTTCATGTTCGGGTAGTGCGCTTGACGGTATTTCTCCATGCGATCCATCCAGACGTTCTGGTTGGCAGCGGTGAGTGAGCCGGTCAGGATGATGAACTTACCTTCCGGGCCAATCCCCCGGACCATGGCTTCGACCAGCGCCTTTGCTATCGCTTCGGGCGTCGCCTGACTTACGAAGAACTCGCGATCCGCCGGGTCAGTATCCGAATCGGCGGCCAGCACGCGGATACCGCGCTGTCGCGCCTTCTTCAACACGGGCGCCATGGCCTCGGGGTCATTGGGAGCCACGACAATGGCGTCGAACTTGCGGGCAATCCACGATTCGACGATGGCCACCTGCTTGGTGGTATCGGCGGTCACCGGACCGTCATAGACCACTTCGATCCCCAGCTCCTTACCGGCTTCCATCGCCCCTTTCTCAAACGCGTTGAAGAAAGGGATGCCCACTAGCTTTGGCAGAACCCCAACCGTGAGCTTCTTCTTTCCGGTTTGCGCACCCGGGTCGGATGTCTTTGAGCACGAAATGCCAGATGCCGCTAACATTCCAGCCGCCAGGATGGTTGATACCGTTCTTATTCTCAGTTTCATATAGTATGTTCAGTTTGAGTTACGTGCAAAACTATCGGCCCGCGGCGCTCCCGCCGTTTCGCCAGCCACCCGTTGAAGATCGCGATAACGACCACGAGCACTCCCACCAGAATGGTTTGCGTCTGCTGGAGCACTCCCGTCATGTCCAGGCCGAACCGCAACAGGCCCAGGAAGAGTAATCCAAGGAAGGTGCCAATGACAGTCCCGCTTCCGCCCGTGATGCGCGTGCCCCCGATGACCACACAGGCAATGGCCTCCAGCTCCAATCCGAGGTTTGCATTGGGCCGGGCGCTGGCGTAATGCGCCATGTACGTGATGGCGCCCAACCCGCAGACCAGGCCCGAGGCCAGGAACAAGCCGAATCGAAGCCAGCTCACGGGAATCGCGGCATAACGGGCGGCCAGCTCGTTCTCTCCGAGTTGGACCGTCCAACGCCCGGCGCGCGTCTTGCGCAGGATCAGCTCCCCCAGCGCCGTGAACAGCAGGAGCAGCACAAACTGCTGCGGAAGCGCAAATGCACCTCTGCCCACGGTGGCAAAGCCGCCCCATTCTTCAAACGCGGCGGGCAGGTTGCCGATGGGTTGTCCGTGGCTTATGCCCATGGCCAATCCCCGGAAGATGGCCAGCGTCGCGAGCGTGGCAACCAAGGGCGGCACGCGCAGCACGCTGGCCGCAACCCCGTTCACCGCCCCGCCCAGTGCTCCGGTCACCACCGCCATTCCCAGGGCCAGGGACAGCGGCCAATGTAAGTCGCGATGGCACATGCCCGCCACCATGGCGCTCAAGGCCAGCAGCGCCCCCACCGACAAATCAATTCCCCCGGCGGCGATGATAAACGTCATCGGTATTGCGACCAGCCCAACCTCGATCCACAGGCGGGAGCGATCGAGCAGATTGACGGGATCGCGAAACTGTTCGCTCGCGCAACCAAACCCCACCAGCAGTATCGCCAGGGCGCACAACAGGCCGGAATGCCGCGACCCAAATAGGGACTTGATCCTCAGCACGCTACGCCCTCCCGCCGCCGCGCGATCAGGCGCGGCAGCCAAAGATCAACCAGGACGGCCAGAAAGATCAGCCCGCCGACGAAGAGCCCTTGCCAATACGCATTGATCTTAAGGATGACCAGGCAATTGTAGATCAAGGCAATCAGCACGGCGCCCAGAAATGTTCCCAGCGCCGTGCCCCGCCCGCCCATGATCGAACAGCCCCCGACGACCGCGGCGGCGATTACCTTCAATTCAAATCCTTCACCGGTATTCTGCTGAACCTTACCATAGTAGGCGCCCCACATGATTGCCCCCAAACCGATCAAGCCCCCCATGATCGCAAATGCCGTCAAGCGCAGCCGCCAGGGCGATAGAC
>CAIWJG010000208.1 GCA_903912925.1 uncultured Verrucomicrobia subdivision 3 bacterium
AGTGTTTCTAAATCAATGGGTTGCAAAGGTTTTGTGCGGTTGGGGCGAGGAATTTGAGCTGTGGCGGAATCCGTGAAGACCTCCCCTGGGGGGGTAGCTGGGACTTTTTTTGTCGCTAAACGCTAAGGCGAGGATTTGGGTGGGAGGCTATCCATTGACAATTAATGGACAACTAAACAACCTATCAGCCGTCCCCGAGCCCTCGGAATGGGCGGCGATCAGCTTTGGCGTGCTGGGCATTGTCTGGATGGCCAAGCGCCGGTTCATGCCGGCCCGGGCGTAATTACGGCCCTTGCTGGCGTCTGCATTGTCCTGTATTCTGGCCCGGTCAGCCTCGACTGAGGTGGCCGGGCTATGTGCTTTGGCGTCGCCCCCGAATCGGCTCCACGTTGCCCCAATCGCTGAACCCTTGTAGTGCGCTTGCAGAAGTCGCAAGATAACAAAACGCCCGGCCAATCGGCACCCCCCCGGGGCAGCCTCGGGTCGCGCTTGAAACAGCGTTGGCACGACTCTGCCTTCCTGCGCTGCTACTACGCGATCACCGACTGCCTCGCCGATTTCTGGCACCCCCCAACCCACGATGGAATCAACCGCTGGCAGTTATCCTGGCTCCGGCTCGGCCGCTGGTGGGAACGCCTCTCGATCACCCGCGCCTGCCGCCGGGTAGCGGATCGCCTCTCGGACTTCTGGCATCCTCCCACCCACCCGGGCATCAACCGCGTCCAGTTAGCTTGGCTGCGACTGGGGCGCTGGTGGGGGAATCTCTCCATCACCCGCCGCTGCAGCCAGGTGGCAAGCCGCCTCTCGGACGCGTGGCATCCCGCCAGCCACCCGGGCATGAGCCGGCTGCAGCTAACCTGGCTTCGCACCGCTCGCCGCTGGAGCGCCCACCCGGCGGGGCGCGTGGTCGTGGCGGGGGTGCAGCGCCTGTCGGATTACGCGGACGCCCTCGGCGATCGGATCAACCTGGCCAAACTCTGGCCGTGGTTATTCCGTTGGCAGACGGCCGCGGTACTGGCGGTCCTGCTGGCCGGGCTGGCCTGTGCCTACCGCTATGGCAAGCCCCGCTACCGGGTTTACCGCGATCAGCGGGTGGTCCAGCAGGCCGAACTTTGCCTGGCTCAGGGCGACCTCAGCCGCGCCGCCCACTCGGCGCGCGTGGTGCTCGACCGCAACCAGGACAACCCCGGAGCCATGCGCGTCATGGCCGCCGTAGCGGAGGCCTACGGGTCCCCCGAGGCCCTCCGCTGGCGCGAACGCGTGGCCACCTGCCAGCCCAATCTCACCAACCGGCTGGCCCTGGCCGAAACGGCGCTGCGCTGCGAGGCCTTCCCGTTTGCCACTGCCACCCGCGCCCTGAATGAAATCGAGCCCGCCGACCGGCAGTCGGTGGCCTACCAGCGTCTCGCGGGCGTCCTGGCCATCAAGTGCGCCCGCCTGCCCGCGGCCGAGAATTACTTTGCCGAGGTGCTCCGCCTCGACCCGACCAACGAGGTCAGCCAGATTTCCCTGGCCATCATCCAGTTGCAGTCCGCCAACCCGCCTGTCCACGAGGCGGCCCGCGCCACGCTGGAGAAGCTGGCGCCTCACCCCCGCATCGGGCCGCTGGCGATTCGCACGCTGGTGGCGGAAAGCCTTGACCGCAAAGACCTGGCCCGGGCCGAGGCATTCTCATCCCAACTCGTCACCAACGCCCAATGCGTTTTCCGCGACCGCATCATCCACCTCGCCATCCTGAACGCCCGCGGCGATACCAACCTCCCGGCCTGCCTCGCCGGGGCGGAACAAATCGCGTCCACGAACTATCTCGCCGCCCGGGAGTTGGCCGATTGGCTCAACACCTCCGGCCGCGCCGCCGAGTGCCTCGACTGGTTCAACCGCCTCCCCGC
>CAIWJG010000209.1 GCA_903912925.1 uncultured Verrucomicrobia subdivision 3 bacterium
TCTCATTAACACCTCGCTTCAGCGAGGTGGGTGTGGCACGCGAACAGGCTCCCCAACCGCTTCAGCGGTTTACGGTGGCGGGTAAACCGCTGAAGCGGTTCCGACCCCGAGACCACCGCCCACACCCCACTCAAGTGGGGTGTTAATGAGAGGCAGGCCGCGTTGTAGCTAGGAAGCGATATACGGAAGGCCCGGATTTGACGGGTAAAATCACCCCGAGAAGAATCCTGGCTTGCGCCCCAAGCTGATAGAATTGGTCGAATTGCCTTTACGCGGGGCCTGGGACTTGGCAAAGGGGAAGCTGATGAAAGGAAAGACTTCATCAGGCGCAGGGGTTTGTTGGCCTATCATCCCAAAATGGGGAGATAGACAGGTCTGGCTAATCACTTGTTGGGCTGCACTATGAAACCGCGATACGTTCTCCTGACTGGCCTCATGCTGGTGTTGTTCACTGGGGTCGCGCAGTCTTCGGGCGCAGAGAAACGAACCAACGAAACGGACGTCATTGCTTTCGGCGTTCCTCGCAGCACGCTGATTATCTCGGGGGAGTTCCGCTGGACCTTTTCAGGAGGTTTCGGAGCCACCAGCACCGTTAAGGTGGCTAGCGTCTTCAAGGCTCCCGAAGGCTTTGGATCTCCCGCGGAGATCACGGTTTATTGGACAACTTTGAAGTTGCACGAGTCCATGATGTTGCAGCAGAACACAAACGCGTTCCTCTTTTTCCTGCGGCCAGAGGCAGGGCGTGGCGCTGGCGAGTACAGGGACGTCACGGGAGAGACTTACCCGTATGTTCGCGCAACCGAAACGAGTGTCCGTTTGCTCAGGTCCAAGATCGAGGAGAAGAAGTGAGCGCCACGGTCCTGCGACTTGACCCCGAACGGCCCAACCCGGCACATGCACTGGACGGCGGGATTACGGTTCCGGCCAATATCGATTGCCCAAGGCCCGCCGCCAGTGAGGTGCTTCGTTAGTTGCCAAACCACGCCACCGTCATGCACACCAGCCTTCAGCCCAAGACGAACATGAAGCTCTTGGCCCTTTGGGGCATCGTCGCCGGTGTTGTCGCCTTCAGGGCCTCTCCGACACCGTGGCTCTTCTTGGGACTAGGCGCCGCGCTTGGCTTCTGCGCTGGAATCATCCAGCTTCGCGCGCTTCGGGAGTCTTCAGCCTCCTTGCTCACCACACAGACTTTGATGGACGTTCGCCGTGTTTTGAGCGCTTCGCGCTCTGGGCGGATTTACATATACGCATTTTGGGTTAGCCAGGCCTTGCTGTTGGTCCTCGCGTTTTACCTTCTTCGAGGTCGAGCTTTCGTCGGCCTACTTGCGGGCTACTCGGCCTTTGCGTTTACGCGTGAGATGCTGACGTTGCGCTTCACGTTTGAGCTACGCAGGATTTCAACAGAGCAACGAGTATGAGTATGACCGCAAACGAGCCGATGCCCCGAATGAGTGGCCAAAACGTCAGTTCCAAGTGCGGATGCCGACGGAGGCCACTCATCGGTGATCTTAAATGTTGGGCGTGAATGAAGACTGACGCGATGAAAAGAGATTACACCAAGCAGATCGCCGAGTTCTGGCCGACCATAATGCGAGCCTGGAATGATCACGCCGACAAGCACCCAGTGATCGAGTGCGACGTCGTCAAGCGGCAGGTCTTGGCATGGTCCGCCCAAGATTACATCAACGGCCTCTCTGAGCGGACACGGGAAGTGACGCGCCGACAATTCCGACACGCAACTGCCGCAGGGGGCATCATGGTCTTCATCCGGGACAGCAGAAATCGAGTTCTACAGTCGCATGTTTACATGCCGGATGACACCTCAGAACCAAAGCCCAACCAGACGGTCCAGCGAACGGGAGCAGCCGATCTACCTCCGGGACTGGTCGAACGCCAGGAGCGGCTGGCTCCCGTCGCTGACATTTGCGTTATGCGTGGGCTTAAGCCTGCCGTCATAGCTGGTGTCGGGCTGATTGCGCTTGGAGCTTTGTTCTTCTGGCTCCATTCCGATTCGGACTCAGTCCGCGTCGTTCTTGAGCACGACGTCGCGGGCCGCCGAGTGGCCCGGCTCTACGCGAAGATGTACCCTCCCAACGGTGTCGGGTACTATCGTTTCAGCTTCACGAACGGCCCCCCAGTGGAACTGCGCGCGGGTAGCGGCTGGAGCAAGCCAGAAGAGCTGTGGGGCGGTGATGAATGGGTGAGGTTTATCGTTCCGCCAAAGGGGGCCATATGCCGAGTCAATCTCGTGTACACAAGGCTTCCACTGATTCTGGCAGCTTCGAACCTTCTTGGCGCCGAAATGCAACGATTCCCCACCGCGATGAGCTGGGTGATGGATCATAGCAAGGGGCCTTGGCGACAGAAGAATGTTAGAGTGAAGTTGCGTCTGCCCGCAGAATCGCACAACGAAATCACTGGAGCGAATGCGGGCGGGCCACCTCTGTTGCCGATGCGGACACGATGGGCCGCCCGCATCGCTCTGTTCTCGCGTTGAATGAAACTGCTCCACACATTGTGCATCTGGGTTGCGGTTTGTCTGGGGTTCTTGATTTTCATTCAGGAACCCATAGTTAAGCTGACCACCAAGAAAGCCATGAGCGCAATTGAAGCCAGCTATTTGCGGCAAGATATGACGGACGCGGACAAGGCCCACTACCAGCAGCTCAAGGCTGCGCTTTTGGCGAATCGGGACATAGCTCACTCACGCCTGGCTGCGGCCAGATGCTTGGGCTTCGGCGTATGCTTGGTGCTCTTCATTCAAAGCGTTGTGGGTTTGCGGCGTGAGAGCAGACGGACGAGCCCCGGCGCTCTGCCGAATGGCGGCCCACCCAGGTCATTGAGCAATTCGGGCGGCGCCGGAGGGCCGCCATCGGTGAGCTGATCGTTGGGCGATATGAGGCCAGAGACCTCGCGCTTTCTCACCATGAGGTTAGCCCCCAACTTCAGTCGGGTGCAGGGTGCTCCCCCATGCGGTCCAATCGTTTCAACGGTTTCCTGTGACCACGGCGGCCAGCACCCGCGTGAATGCGCGCGAGCACGCGGGAAGGAGAAACCGCTGAAGCGGTTCCATCTCCTCTCCGCCCGCCACACACCCAACTGAAGTTGGGTGTTAATGAGCGGCAGGGGTTCCCAAGCGGCCGATGCTTTCCCGTGGAGCAGGTTGACGGTTCCGGCAAGGGCTCGGCTGGTGAGGTTGGAGTAAGGTCCGTTCCCCCTCACCGCAACCCTGCCCCGATACATCCAACATCCAACATCGAACGCCCAACATCCAATGACTGGCAAGGGGGGAGTTGGGGGGCGGTGGCCAGGGACCAGTCAACCAGTCCGCAGGGCGTCCGGAGGGTATCCGAAGGGTATCCGAAGGGTGTTCGAAGGAATTAAGGGGATTCGGCACTACGATTGTGTCGCAGGTGCGGCGGCCTGACGGCGGCGCTGTTGCACGGGCATCGCGCTCCCGCGTCTTTCTAACTGCAACGGTGCGGTCGTTATGCAAAGGAACGGGCGCCTCCTGACACCACCACCGGAACGCCGGATTTATCCGGCAGCCGCAGTGCCACTCGCCCGCCTGCCGGATGAATCCGGCGTTCCAGTTGGCTCGGCTATCCGCTTTGGTGGTGGTGCCGAAATGCGCCTCAACGGAACGCACAAGAATGTTTAGAGTTTACCAGCGCCGACGCATGGCAGATGCTCCGGGCCTGAACCGGCCTTTGGCCACTATCAGTAAACGAGAATCGAGTTTGGCAATTATGATGAAGCGCCTCCTAACCTTCCTGGCCCTGACCTCACTTTGCGTCCTTAACCTGACCGCCGTGGACAACCTGGAGCGCGGCTTCGCCCATCCACCCGACTCGGCGCGGCCGTGGGTGTATTGGTTCTGGCTGAGCGGCAATATCAGCAGCAACGGCATCACGGCCGACCTCGAGGCCATGAAGCGCGTGGGCGTGGGCGGGGTGCTCATCATGGAGGTGGACCAGGGTGCGCCAGTGGGGCCGGCTGATTTCATGGGGCCGAAGTGGCGGGACTTGTTCAAGCATGTGGCGGCGGAGGCGCGCCGACTGGGGATGGAAGTGAACATGAACAACGACGCGGGCTGGAACGGCAGCGGCGGGCCCTGGATCAAGCCGGAACAGTCCATGCAGAAGCTCGTCTGGACCGAGACCCAGGTGTCGGGTCCGAAGAGTTTTGATGGTAAGCTGGCGCAGCCGGAGAAGGTGGCGGGATTTTACAAGGATATCACCGTGCTAGCCTTCCCCAGCACCGGCGCGCATCGGATTGAGGGCATGAAGCAGAAGGCGTTGTTCGAGAATGGCTTCGTGAACGTGCCTGCCGGGGAGAGCTTGCCGGCCGAGATGTTGATCAGCCGCGGGAAGGTGCTCGACTTGACCTCGCGCATGGATAGCGACGGGCGGTTGCAGTGGGACGCGCCCGAGGGACAGTGGACGGTGCTGCGCATGGGCCACACGAGCACCGGGGTGGAAAATGCTCCAGCGCCCCAGAGCGGCCGGGGCCTGGAATGCGACAAGCTGAGCAAGGAAGGCATCGAAGCCAACTTCGCGGGGATGATGACCAAGATCGTGGAGGATACGCGCGTCAAGGGCAGCCGGGCCGACGCGGGGCTGGTGGCCACGCACATTGATAGCTGGGAGAATGGATCCCAGAACTGGACCGCGAAGATGCGCGAGGAGTTCCAGAAGCGGCGGGGATACGACCTGATGCCTTTCCTGCCGGTAATCACCGGCCGGGTGGTAGAGAGCGCGGAGGTGTCCGAGCGATTCCTCTGGGATTTGCGGCAGACGATCTCGGACCTGATAGTCGAGAATTACGCCGGCCGCACGCGGGAGCTCGCTCATGCAGCAGGGCTGCGATTCACCGTCGAGGCTTACGGTGCGCCGTGTGATTCGATCACCTACGCGGGGGCGTCGGACGAGCCGATGGGAGAGTTCTGGAGCCCGAGCGGCGCGATCGAGACCTGCCGGGGCATGGCCTCGGCCGGGCATGTGTATGGGAAGCGGATTATTGGCGCGGAGTCCTTCACCGCCGCGGATCAGGAGAAGTGGCGGGAGCATCCCGGCTCGCTCAAGGCACTGGGCGACGTGGCGTTTTGTGAGGGCATCAATCGGTTTGTGTTTCACCGTTACGCGCTGCAGCCCTGGGCTGAGGACCGGCGTCCCGGGATGATGATGGGGCCGTGGGGCCAGCACTACGAGCGCACGGAGACCTGGTGGGAGCAGTCGGTCGAGTGGCATCGTTACCTGGCGCGCTGCCAGTACCTGCTGCGGCAGGGGCTGTTCGTCGCGGACATCTGCTACCTGGTGCCGGAACGGCCGCCGCAGTCGTTCGAGGGCCACCCGCGCCTGGGCTACGACTACGACGAATGCGATCCGAACGTGGTGCTTAACCGCATGTCGGTGAAGGACGGTCGGATCACGCTGCCCGATGGGATGAGCTATCGGCTGCTGGTGCTGCCCCAGACCGGGCAGATGACTCCGCAGCTTTTGCGCAAGATCAAAGAGCTGGCGCAGGCCGGGGCGACGATCGTGGGCATGGCGCCGCAGAAGTCGCCCAGCCTCTCAGGGTATCCCGAGTGCGACCGGGAGGTGCAGGAGCTTTCCGGCCAGATCTGGGGCACGGGCGATGCCGGACAGGCCGCTGAACGGCGCCTGGGGGCTGGCCGCGTGTTCCGGCAACGCGAGCCGGAAAAGATTCTTGGGGAGATGGGGCTCGCGCCGGACTTCATCAGCAGCGAACCGCTGCGCTACATTCACCGCCGCGCGGACGGTGCGGAGATCTACTTCGTGGCCAGCCGCAGTCCGCGCAGCGTCAGCACCACCGGCGCATTCCGGGTGACGGGCAAAGAGCCGGAGTTCTGGTGGCCTGACTCGGGCAAGCTGGAGCGGGCGGCAGCGTTTCAGGAAGGTGACGGCCGGACATCGGTGGGCCTGACGCTGGGGCCCAGCGGTTCGGTGTTCGTTATCTTCCGCAAACCCCTGGAAAAGGCCGTCGCCGCGACGCGAGTGCTCCACGAGGGCGAGCTGATCGTTTCGACCAAGCTTGGCTCTCAGCCGCAAGTGCGGATCGAGCGCGCCACCTACGGCGTGCAGGGCAGCCCCGATCGCGTGCGGGACGTGCGGCAAAAGGTGCAGCAAAAGGTAGATGGCGGAGAACGTAATTTGAAGGTGTCGTCGCTGGCAGAGGGCGATGATCCCGCACCAGGCACCCTCAAGACATTAGTGGTGGATTACGTCATTGGCGGAAAGAACTACACGGTGAAAGGAGAGGACCCGGCGATCGTGCACCTGACCGCTGACGGGCTGGGCCTGGTGGTGGAGAAGGCGCGCTATGGCGTGCTGGATGATCCCAAGCGGACGCGGGACGTTCGGGCCAAGCTGCAGCGGTTGCTGGATGCGGGAGAAAGCAGCTTCCCCGTCGCACGCATGGCCGACGGGGATGACCCGGCCTTCATGGTCGTCAAGACGCTGGAGGTGGACTACACCTTCAATGGCAAGCACCTGTCCGCCCGTGGCATTGACCCGGATCTGATCGAGCTCACTCCCCTCACCGCGGAGAAAGACCTGGTGGCCGTCTTGCAAGCCCCCAGCGCGCGCAAGCTGGCCCTGCAGGCCTTCAAGCCGGGCAGTTATGAAGTGGATCTGAGCGACGGCACGCGCAAGCAGTTCAGCGTATCTGAGCTCCCACAGGTGCAGGAAGTCACCGGTCCGTGGTCCGTCCGCTTCGACCCCAAATGGGGCGGGCCGGCGCAGGCCACGTTGGAGAAGCTCATCTCGTGGAGCAGCCATGCAGAACCGGGGATTAAGTATTATTCCGGCACGGCGGTTTACAGCGCCGTCTGCGAATTGCCCAAGACGCTGCTCAAGGGCGACATGCGGCTCTACCTGGATTTGGGCCGCGTGGAGGTAATGGCTGAGGTGAAGGTCAACGGCAAGCGCTTCCCCTTGCTGTGGAAGCCCCCGTATCGGCTGGACGTCACCGCTGCGGCCCGGGCTGGTCGGAACACCATCGAGGTAGCGGTCGTCAACCTCTGGCCGAACCGGCTCATCGGCGACGAGCAACTGCCCCAGGACTGCGAGCGTAACGATGACGGCACGCTCAAGCGCTGGCCGCAGTGGCTGTTGGACGGCAAGCCCAGCCCGACCGGCCGCTATACGTTCCCCATGTGGCGACTGTGGAAGAAGAATGACGCGCTGTTGGAATCCGGCCTGATCGGCCCCGTGAAGCTCATCCCGGCGCAGGAATTCGAGGTCAGGAACTGATCTGCGACGCGCTATAGCAGCATCCGGTTACCATCGTCAGATCCGGCAGGTAGGAATGCCTACTGCCGATAGGTGGCCCGCTCGGAAACCCAGAGGAAATCCCGGCGGTCAGGGCCGGCGGGGACCGGCCAGGCAGTAAAGGGGACTATCGTGGTGGACACCTGCCAGCGCTTTATTTCCGAATGCCCATCGGAAAAGGAAAAGCCGCAGGCACCATTGTGATAGGAGGCCGGCAGATCGCTCCACAGGGTTCCATTGGGACCGTTATTACAGAAGATGTACCAGCCGTCGTTGATGGTTTGCGAGCTCTCGTCCAGAAAGACGAAGATCATCGACGGGTTGCGGATTGCCGTCAGCTTGGTGAATTGCAGCCAGCCTGGATAAACCTGCGAGCCCGCGTCATTCCAGGGGCCGACGAACCCGTTCATGGAGACGCTGCGCACCCGCGGGTATTGCCTGCCGTCCGACTCGGTGGCCATGGTGCGGTCCGCCGGGCAATGATAGATGCTGGTATTCTTGCCGACCTGGGAAGCCAGCAGCCCCAACTGGAGCAAAGCCGTGTTCGTGTCTTGCTCCGGACTGTAACCCATCACGTCCGCCACCCAGTTATTCGTGGCATCCGCCGTCGTGCCATCAATCCCCCGGTTGTTGACGAGCCGGTCATTGTTTTCGTGGGCGTACATCAACCAAGCCAGCGCCAGTTGCTTCGTATTGTTCAGGCAGTAGATGCCCTGCGCCTTTTGCTTGGCCTTGGCCAGGGCCGGCAGCAACAGCGCCGCCAGGATGGCGATAATGGCGATGACGACGAGCAGCTCGATCAGGGTAAAGCCAAGCCGGTGGCTCCCTGCCGGACGATCCGAATCCTGCCGCCCAAAACTGCTTTTCATAGACAGTAGTACACCCTGCGTTCTCATTCCGACGTATGCAAGAACATTTGCCGGGCGATCGAAGGAGTGGGCGCACGACAGATTTCTTCGGGGGGGGCGGCCGACTCTCATTAACACCTCGCGTCAGCGAGGTGGGTGTGGCACGCGAACAAGTTCCACAA
>CAIWJG010000210.1 GCA_903912925.1 uncultured Verrucomicrobia subdivision 3 bacterium
CCGTTTCCATCGGAGTGTGCAATATCCAGATTAGCGTCACTGGCCGGTGAGTGTGAATGCGTCCCAGAAGTATGGGTTTGAAAACTCTTCCTTGCGCAGCAGCGACAACTGAGTTTCACGCCAGGCTTTCGCGCGGGGCTCGCCGGAGCGCCAGCGCCGGATGAATTCGGTCATCAACTGGCTGGTGGCCTTGTCGCTCACTTTCCAATAGCTCGCCAGCACGGTCTGCGCGCGGGCGATGCGGAAGGCCCGCCGCAACGACATCACCCCCTCGCCAATTTGCACCTCTCCCGTCCCGCTGTCGCAGGCGCTCAGGAGGACCAACTCCGTCCCCTGCAAGTTCAACCGCGACGCCTCCAAGCCGGTCAGCAGCCCGTCCTCTGCCACCGCATTCGTGATTTGGCCCGCGTGAATGGCCCCCGCTAGCGCGATGCCGCATGGCAGCAACGGATTCTCTCAATCGTCCTTTGGTAAGGACTCCCTTTCGTGTATTTGGTGTATTTCGTGGTCAGTGCCTTCTTCATTCCTCCTCCGGCATTATGACCGGAATCAATTGTCGCCCATGCCGGCGGTAGATGCGGAAATGCGAATCGGTCGTCACTACTCGGCAGCGCGGGAATTGCTCGGCCATGCAGACCAGGCAGGCATCGGCCAGCGACATGGGCAGGCTCCGGTATGCCTGCTGGAGTTGCAGCAACCGTTTGACCTCGTTTTGCACGCCGAAGGCGAGGTTGATCGCTCCCCGCTCAACGAACTCAAGGACCGCGCGCGGATTGCCGCCGAACCGCGCGATGAGGAACTGCGCTTCCGAGAGCACTGCCTCGCAGGTCAAGAGCGGCGGCTCCAGTTCGCCCCAGACGCGGCGTGCCCAGGCGCTGTGCGCGTCCTCCGCCACGAGGAGGGCCACGATGGGACCAGTATCAACGAGAGTTTTTTCGGGCGCGGCCATGCTCAGCCAGAACGGCTTCCTCGAGGTAACGGCGGTTCACTGAGGCATCGCGCGGACCCGGTTGGGAGCCGACCAGGTCGCCAACCAGGTCCAGACAGGTAGGCAGCTTTCGCCGTTGCTTGCGGCGCAGCATCGCTTCCAGGCACTCCCGGACCAGGACGGACTTGGGCACGCCCCGGCGGCGGGCTTCCTCCTCCACGCCGCGCCGCAGCGTTTCTGGCAGCTTGAGCGTCATGGTTGTCATCGGCCAAAGGTAATACCGTCGGCTGCCATACGCAATACCGGATTCCAGGTCGGCACCAGGCAGCAGGCTTCCCACCCAGTTTGGCGCCCTCCCGGCTCCTTCCTTCCATTGCGTCATTTCAGACGCGGAACACTGTGCCCGAGACGGGGGCGCTCCTGCCCCGACTTCGTTCTCCCGGCTCAATTCCCCTGGCCGGTGAGCGTGAAGGCTGCCCAGAAACAGGGGCTGGTGTAATTGGGATAGGGGCGGCAAAAATCGCTCAGCCCCTGCACGTCCGCCACCGCCAGCCGCACGTCCACCGTCGGCTCCATGTCCGGGGCGTAGAACTCCCGCGCCTCGGACGGGTGCTTGAACTTCTCGAGCCGGATGTTGAAGGCTGTTTCCACGGAGCGCACCGGGCCGCTCACCTCCACGAGCAGCCGGCTGGCGGATTCGCGCGTGATCTTCAGCCCGTTGGTCCGCGCGAAATGCTTCACCGCCGCATAATCCTGCTCCGTCGGGCCGAAGCGCGCGCCGAACTGGTCCAGCGTCACATACTGCCGATAGCTGTTCATTGTCCAGTCGCTATTCGGCCGCAGGCCAACGGCCTGACTCATACCAGCCCAGGGCAACGCCCTGGGTTCATTGCCCCAGACGTTATTCGGCCGCAGGCCAACGGCCTGCTTCATAGTGTCTGGGATGGGTTCGAACGCAGTTCAAGCAGACAACGGTATGTTTGGGACTGACGCCGATTGGCTCGCCGGAGTGCCAGCACCGGATGAATTCCGTCATTAGTCGGCTGGTGGCCTTGTCGCTTGCTTTCCAATGGCTCGCCAGCACGGCCTGCGCGCCGGCAATACGGAAAGCCCGCCGAAAAGACATCACACCCTCACGATTTCTCACAGGCTTCTGTAGCGGTGAGGTGGCCGGCGAAGGTGGGGCCAATCAGTCCCCTGTTCTACCCTTGAGCCAGGTCCGCACCTCGCTATGATCCATAATATCGTAGGCGGTTAGCCGGTCTGGTTCCCGGATGAAGACGATTCGCCACTGAAGCCAGAGGCGCGCTTCGTATGATCGGCGCCCGAGTTTGCGTAGCCCCAGACCGGCATGGCGGTGGGGGTCGCCGAAATGCTGCGCGACCAAGGCCAATGTCTGTTCTGCCTTGGCAATAATGTCCGGACCCATTTTATGGGCGGTCCGGACCAGGCGCGGGCCAAGGTCCACCCGTATCACGGCAGTTTTCCGGTGAACCGGACGACTTTGCCGGCCCTTCTGTCCGCCTGGATTTCCTTTAGCGCCCGGCCTTCGGCCGCGTCTGCGTCGGCCAAAGTCGCGCCATACTCGTCCAGGGCAGGAAAGGTGGAGGGGCGGAACGGCAGCGCCCCGAGCTTAACGAGCTGCGCAAAGAACAAGGATACCGCCTGGGTCGGGCTCAGGCCCAAATCCTCACACACCCGCTCGGCTTGCTCGACCAGGTCGCGGTTGATCCGGTAACGAATCTGCTCAGTCATGTATCAAATATGCTCAAGTTCCCCTGCCCGGTCAAGCCCTCTCGGAATCCTCTCTGGAGTGACGGGGATGTCCGAGACTGAACATCTCCCGAACTCACCGCCACTGGCCGGTGAGAGTGAAAGCCGCCCAGAAATATGGGTTTGAATACTCTTTCGAGTGCAGCAGAGACAACTGCGCTTCCCGCCATGCCTTCGCGCGGGGCTCGCCGGAGCGCCAGCGCCGGATGAACTCCGTCATCAACTGGCTGGTGGCCTTGTCGCTCACTTTCCAATGGCTCGCCAGCACGGTCTGCGCGCCTGCGATGCGGAAGGTCCGCCGCAACGACATCACCCCCTCGCCAATCTGCACCTCGCCCGTCCGCTGTCGCAGGCGATCTTCCGCTCTCACACTTTTTTCTGTCAAGCTCTGCCAAAGAGTTGTACAAGACTTCGTTACATGGCGCGCGGAGGAACGGGCCTTTATGTAGGCACCGCCCCAAGCCGCGCCAAAGCGGAGTTGAATTGAAATGAAAACTGCAGAGGCAACCAAAGGCGTCCTGAGCGCCTGCAAACCTCGCCAAGAGGTGTTGGAAGGCGAACTCGACGATGCGATATTTGCCGCCGACTTCGGGCAACTGATTGACGGCTCGGGGGCCGCACCCAAAGTCTATGGCCACGCCGAGACCTTTTTCCGCAACACCGAGCCAACGCCCGACCTTAAGTCTGTCTGCGCCGCCGTCTTTAAGGCCCTCGCCGACAAAAAGGAGGCCGGCCAGTTGATTCGCCTCAGCACCGGGTTCGGCGGTGGCAAGACGCACACCCTTATGGCGCTTTGGCACCTCGCCGAGAACATCGCCAAACTCTCGCTTGGCGCTGAGCTTCTGCCCGCCGCCGGACGGCCCAAGACGGTGAAGGTCGTTGCGGTTGACGCCGCCAAGGCCGGCATCCCCATCTTCGGAACCCACGGTGCCACCAAAACGCACAGTTTGCAGGGCGAAATCATCTTCCAACTCGGCGGCGACCCCGCCTTGAAGGCCCTCGGTGCGGCAGACCATCACGAAGCATCGCCCGACGATGCTGCCATCGCCAAGGCGCTTGGTGACGAACCACTCCTCATTCTGCTCGACGAACTGGTCATCTACATGGCGGGCCTTTCCGCCGCCGGCCAGGGCAACTTCATGAGCTTTCTTGGCAAGCTCATTTCCGCCATCGCCAAGCGCAAGCAAGCCGTCCTGGTCATCACCGATCCCGGCCAGCAGGCCGCTTATGCCAGCGTATCGCAGCAACTCGCTACCAGCATCGGCCCGGCTTCCGTGAAGCTGGAGGACATCCTTGGCCGCAAAATGACCGACTTCGACCCCGTTGGCAAACAAGCCGCCCGCGTCATCGCCCGCCGCCTGTTCGACAAAATTGACCCCACCGCTGCCGCCAAAGCCTCAGCCGCCTACCACCAGCTTTACGAGCGCGTCCGCGAGGCCCACCCGGACCTGCTCCCGGCCAATGCCGTCAGCGCCGACTACGCCCGGCGTATCGAGGAGTGCTACCCGTTCCATCCGCGCCTCATTGACACCGCCAAGGAACGTCTTGGCCCCCTCCCGGAATTCCAGCGCAGCCGCGGGGTCCTCCGTCTCTTCGCCCGCATCATTCGCGATATTTGGGAAAACGAGCGCGCTCTCGAACTCGTCACCGCCGGCGACATCAACTGGGCCAGCTCCGCCATTTGTGCCGACCTCTTGCAGCGTCTTCGCCGCGAACAATTTTCCGCGGCGGTCCAGGCTGACATCGAAGGCCACGCTCTCGACCTCGACGATCGCAAGCCCGACGGCATCCACTGTCGCGTTGCGTCCGCCCTCCTGCTGGAAAGCTTGCCCCGCAACGAGCACAGCGGCCTCGACCCCGCCGGGCTTTCCCTCGCCACGCTCCGCACCGAGGAAGCCGGCCAGGAACCCGCCGAGGCCCTCGATCGCCTGGTAGGCGCTTGCTGGCATACCTACCCGATGGCCGGCAACAAAGGCTGGCAATTCCGCTTCGAGCCGAACGTCATCAAGCAAATCGAGCAGAGCGCCGCCACCGTGGACCTGGACGAGGCCCGCGACCGCGTCTTTGCCGAGGCGCAGAGCTTCTTTGCCGGCCCGCTGTTCTCCTTGGCACCCTGGCCAGACCGGCCAAACGATGTCCTGAAGAGCAAGGACCTTCAACTTGCCCTCTGCGCAACGACCGACCTCGCGGCGAAAGTCTGCGCCTACGAAGATGACACTGACCCAGCCGCGCCCGTGCCCCGGCGTTTCCGCAACTCCATCGTCGCTATCGCGCCCCATCCCGACGCCTTCACCAACGCGCTCGAAAAGGCCAAGCGCATCATCGCCGCCGAGCAAATCGAGAAAGACGCCAAGCACGGCGAAAGCGCCGCGCTGGTCCGCGATCAATTGAACCGCATTAAACCAGGCCTCACTCGCGAGTTCAAAATCCAGACCTGCCGCGCCTTCGACACCGTGGTCCGTGCGGACGGCCTCGCAGGACGTATTGAGGAGAAATACCAGGTGCCCGATGATGAAATCCTCAGCAAGCCACAGGGTCAGAAATGTCTCCGGGCGTTCTTGGAGGACAAGGGCATGATTTACAAGGCCGGTGAGTCGCTCGATCCAGACCTGTTCCTGAAGAAGGTTCTCGCCGGCACCACCCCCATTCCCGACCAGCCGGACGTCTTCCGTCTCAATGACCTGCACGAGCGGTTTCTAGCCGCGCCCGGCTTGCGTCTGGTGCCCGATGCCTCTGTCGTCAAGCAGACTCTCCTGAAGGCCGCCGAGCAGGGTAGAGCCGTACTCAAATCCTCCGACGGCACGGCCTACGACAAGGCCGGCGCGGTCGAAGGTCCCGAAGGGCAACGCCGCGCCTTGCCCGGCGCCGAACCCACTGTCAGCCTCGATGAGGACGAACTGATCACCCGCGCCGATTCCGCCGCCGCCAAAGCTTGGCTCAAGGTGGACGCCAAACCCGCCAAGCCCGGCGGGCCGGACGAAATCAAGGATGGAGGCAAGGCTCCGCCTCTACCGGAGCCTGCCACCGTCATTGCCACCACTTGGGCGGACATCGTCAAACACGCCGAAACCCGCCCGCTCACGGAACTCACGCTCGACGCCGGGACGCCCAGCGTGGCTGACACGCTGGCCGCCATCGCTCAGCCCCTCGGAGCCGACCAGCTTGCCCTTGAGGTGACCGTCAGCGGCGACCTCAAATCCGGTGGCACGGCCAGCTTCGCCGTGCAGAGCGTCAAGCTCAACAGCCCCCTCAAGCCGTTGGACAGCGCCCGCACTCTGTTTAACGCGATGACCGAAGGCACGATGACCTACGGCTCCCGACTCACTCTCAAATTCAAGGAGCCGGGGCGCCCCGGCTTGAAACCCCTGTTGGAAACTGCAGCCGATAAAGCCGGAGACGACGTGACCCCCGGCGCCACCTTCGGCAAATCAACTGCGAAAGGACCGAAGAAATGACGCCTTCACTTCATCCTTCATCCTTCATCCTTCATCCTTTCCCATGACCGTCCGCTCCGCCTCATTCGCGCTTCGCATCGTCAAACGCAAGACCGGCACCGCCGCCATCATTTACCGCCGTTCGCTCAAGACCAACGGCGCGGAACGCCTGACCCGGGTCGCTGCGCTCGGCCCGCTTGCCTACTCCGCCGGGGCCTCGCTCTTGCGCTCCGCCGTGCGCGGTATGGGCGTCACCAAATTCGTCCCCGGCCCGTTCTACCCGCTCGACGAAGACGCGGGCGCCCGCGTCGCCTGTTATTCGCTGGTGGCGCGCGGACTGCGCAACGCTTCCAGGCTCCACAACGCCGCCGACAACCTGAAACGCGCCGACGGCACCGAGGCCGCCTGGTGGCTGGGCCTGATGAGCGGCAACAAGCGCTCGCGCGCCGTCCGAGCGCTGCGCATCCTCATTGAAGCCGTCAAATGACCCTGCCGGAACTCCAGGCCCTGATGGCGCGGCGTGAGACTGAACACGTCGAGTTCAAACCCGCGTTGCTCACTCGCAAGGAAATCGCCGAATACGCCGTCGGCATCGGCAACGCCGGCGGAGGCCATCTGGTTATGGGCGTCACGAACAAACCGCCCCGCCAGATTCAGCCCGTCCCGCCGTCCTCCGAAGACGACATCCAGCAAATCCGCCGCAGCGTCTATGACTCTGCCCAACTGCATCTGCAAGTGGAGAACCTCGCCACCCCATCTGGCAACGTGGTCGTGGCGGCAATCCCGGCCCGCCCGCGTGGCCAGGTCTTCCACACCCGCGATGGCAAGTACCTCATCCGCGTCGGCGAAGACTTGCGCGGTCTCACCCTGCCCGAGATTGATGCGATGCGCCAGGAGGCGGGTGTCGAACTCACCGCCCAACCTATCGCTGGCGACTGGTCCGGCCTGATCCGCCCTGCTGGCATGGAGGAGTTGCGCGCGCTCATGGCTGAAGCGGGCGCGGCTGACGATTTGCGGCGAATGAACGATGCCGACCTGCTTCGTTCCATTGGCGTGCTCACTGAAAACGGCCAGTTGCTCGTGGCCGGGCTGCTCCTGGCAGGCAGTTCCAATGAAATCCGGCAGCGGCTGCCTCACGCCCGTTGGCAGTTCTTCCGCATGAAGTCGGACACCGACTACGAACAACCCGACGGCGATTATGATTGCCTGACCATCGCGCTCCGGCGCCTCCGTGAACTGGTCAATGCCCACAATCCCATCGTCACGATTCCCGGCTGGCTCGTTCACCCGGAGTTCCCCCGTTACCCGCTTCTGGCACTCCGCGAATTGCTCGTCAACGCACTGGCCCACCGCGACTACGCTGCTCCCGGATCCGTTACGGTCAAGCTTTATGCCGACCGGCTCGAAATCTCCAATCCCGGCGGCTTCCTCGGCGACATCACCCCGGCGAACATCCTCCACCACCCCTCTACCCCGCGCTACCCAGCCTTGTTCTCGGCGCTGGCACGCATTCGCCTTGCCAATGCCGCAAACCTCGGCGTGCCGCGGGTCTTTCGCGACCTGCTCAGCGAAGGCAAGGAGCCGCCTTATTACGCCACTACCGGCCAGACCGTCATCGTTACCGTAAAGGGCCAGGACGCCCGCCGTGAGTTTCTCGAATTGGTCCGCGCTCATCCCGGCCTCAATGTGGACGACTTGCTCATTCTTCATTTCCTCACCCGCCATCGGGAGATCACTGCCCGGCAGACTGCCGAGTTATGCCAGCGCCCTTTGGAAGGTGCCCGGGAGTTGCTCGCTCGCCTGGCCGCACAGGAACGCCTCGTCGAACCGGGCGGACCGGCCGGTAAAGGCCGCTACTACCGCCTCACTTCGCTCGCTTGCGACCAACTGGGCCAGGCCCTGGCCTACCATGTGGACAGCCGCCTTTCGCGGGAGAACGCCAAGGGCCGAATCCTTCAGGCCCTCCGCGACGGCTCGCTCAGCAACGCGCAAATTCGCGAAATCACGCAACTGGAGCGCACTCAAGCCTGGCGCTTGCTCAAGCAGCTTGAACAGGAAGGGCTGGTGCGCTGCACCGGCCTCGGCCGTCCAAGCCGGTGGCATCTCGCTTCGGAACAGCCCCAATGAACATCCCTTGCTCGTCCGGTTCCAATGCTCAGGCAACATTCCCAATGTTCGCCGATCATTCCCCTGCCTCTGCCGGCCTCCGGCTCGCGGCCCGCTCTGCTCTAAAATGTTCCCTGCAACATTCCAATGTTGCGTGCAACATTCCCAACCCGCAGCCATCCGGCCGCCCCCTGGCTCCGGCGGCCACGCCCGCCAATCCGCATCCCGCATTCCGCAATCCGCAATGAAAAAGCCCCGCCTCCTCATCGAAGAGTGGCTCCCCGCCGCCGCCATCGGCGTCGAGTGCATCCGCGAGCGGAGCACCGGCCAGCAACCTCCGGACAAGCGGTTGCACGTCTGGTGGGCGCGCCGCCCCCTTGTTGCCTCGCGTGCCGCAGTACTTGCCTCGCTCCTGCCGGCAGACTTTCCCCGCGAGGTCTTCGAGCGGTTGCTGGGGTTTTGGGGTAGCTCTATCGCGTCATGACAAGCCCAGAGAGAGGGGCGGGTCTCGGAAGACCCAAAACTCTCTACAGGAACTCAGTGGGTACATTGGAATCCCACCCGGGAAAGGTTGGCCACCCCCCGGAAGCGA
>CAIWJG010000211.1 GCA_903912925.1 uncultured Verrucomicrobia subdivision 3 bacterium
CCCGGCGGGGGGATGACCGAGCTATAATGAGAACTGCGGGTCATCACGCTCCCTTTTTCAAGCAGGCGCGGACGAGGTCCTCGACCGTCGCCTTTGCGCCCAAAATGCCTTGGACTTTGCGGACCGCGTCGTGCGCCTCGATTTGTTTGAAGCCCAGCGCCATCAGCGCCAGGACGGCGTCGTTGACCTTCTGGTCCTCGGGCGAAAGGGCGCGTTGCGCGCTCGTGGCCTCCCAGGCACTGGCGGCGCCAACCTTGTCCTTAAGCTCGACCACAATGCGCTCCGCCGTTTTCTTGCCCACGCCGGAGATTTGGGACAGCGACTTAACGTCACTTTTGGCTACCGCGCCGCGAAACGCAGTCACGCTGATGCCGCTCAACACGTTGAGCGCGGTCTTCGGGCCGATACCGCTGACGGTGTTGATGAGCAGGCGGAACAGGTCGCGCTCGGCGGTGCTCATGAAACCGTAGAGGATGTGCGCGTCTTCGCGCACGACCAGATGCGTCAGCAGCTTCACGTCCTGGCCGGGCGAGGGCAGCTTGTCGTAGGACGAAACGGGGATGAGCGCCTCGTAGCCGACACCGTTGACATCTACCGTCACTTGGGTGGGCAGGGACTCGACCAATTTGCCGTGGAGAAAGGTGATCATACTCTTTTAGCTGCCTGAAAGCTGTAGCGTCCCTGCTCCTGCGCGTGCGTGAGCGCCAGGGCCAGCGCGTCGGCTGCGTCCGGTGCGGGCGTTTCCGACAGGCGCAACATACGTTGGACCATTTTGGCGACGGCGATCTTCTGCGCGGCGCCGTAGCCGACGATGGCCTGCTTCACCTTGCGGGGCGCCAGTTCGTAAATCTCCAGGCCGGCTTCGGCGATCGTTGCCAGCGCCGCGCCGCGGGCTTCGCCCATGATCAGGGCGGTCTGCAGGTTCTGCGCGAAGAACAACCCCTCGATTACGCACACCGTCGGTTGCTGCTGGCGCAGCACGTCGCGCAGCGTCTGCACGATTTTGACCAGGCAACGGGAGTGCTGCCAGCCCACGGGGCAGGAGATCACGCCGTGCGTGAGGGTCTGCGGACAGGGTTTGGCCAGCTTGATGACGCCGTAGCCGGTGCCTCTGAGGGAGGGGTCCACGCCGAGGATGACCTGATGGGCGTTGGCGCTGGCCGCGGCAGTTCGCTCGAACACCGGCCCAGCCGCGCGCCGCGGGCTGCCCAGGCGCTCTTGCATCTGCCGGAACTGCTGGGGGGTAATGCTCATTATTGCAGCCGAACCCGGTAGAACCGAGTGTTGCCTGACTGGCTGGCAGTCCAGGTCGTGGTGTTGCTGTTCACGGCGGTCGCACCGGAGTTTGTAGTCCAATGGTGCAAGTCCGAACTGCCCAGCACGGTAAAGACCTGCCCGGTGACGCTCGACCACGACAGGGTGACTTGCCCGGCGGCGACGCCAATGTTGACTACCAGCGGCCAGGCGCTGGCCGGGGCTGTGGCGACCAGTTGTCCCTTGAGAACCATGGTGGTGGCATTGCCACTTAATGAAGTGGTGTTCGTAGCGTTCACCGGGATGACCAGTTTGAGCCGGCCGGCGGTGTTGGTGAGGTAGGCAAGTGCCTGGCTGTTGGTCAACCCGCGACTCAACGGCGAGGCGCCAGACGAGCTCTGACCTGCAAACAATCCCGTGCCGATGACTTGATAATCCAGGACGGGTGCCGGCGGGGTATTGGTCAGGAAAAAGACGTTCAGTCGGGAGGCGTCAAATCCGCTATTCGTCAAGGTCAACGCCAGGCTACTGATATCCAGCCTAATGTTTCGGACCGCGGCCCACGCGGTCAAGTTGCCGAGGAATGTGGAGTAAGTTAGTTTACCGCCGTAATCGGCGGGTGCGTTACCCGCGGCGCCGCCCGCCAACGGTTGCCAGGAGCCGTTGGTCTGGGCCACAATGTCACTGCCGCCAATAAACTGAATCGTGGGAGGCGTCAAATCCAACAGCAGGCTCCCGCCATAATGCGTCGTCAAACTGCCTGCACTCTGCTCGATCAATGAGACCGCCCCGATGCTGGAGACGTTCACCTTTCCGGAGAGAACAATAACGCTGTTGGTGGAATCAAGAGTGAAAGCGACGGGGCTGGCCGCAACCAGGTCGGCCTGAGCCAACCAGACCACGCCGCCCAGCAAACCCACCGCACGCTTTGACTGTTTCAGAAAGGACATTTGTAGCAGTGACATGATTTGCTACCGGATAATCGTGGGTCAACATCCAACATCCAACAATGGCCGCGCGCCACGGGCTGCCAAGGCGCTCTTGCAACTGCCGAATCTGCTGGGGGTGATGCCCATCACGAACATCCTGCCACGAGAGACCATTCGGCAAAAGGAGAAAACAGGGGCAGGGGAGTTGGGCGAATGCAGAATGCAGAATGAAGAATGAAGAATGCCAGGAAACGCCACCACGGTGCCTGCGTCTGGCCAGCATTCTGCATTCTGCATTCCCGGGGTGCTCTGTAGTCGGCCAGTTCCGTCCCCAAATCCGAAGCCCCGAAATCCGAAGGAAATGCGTTCCCCCCAGGCTGCCGTGCGCTGGGGCGGACCCTTTTCGGATTTCGGGGTTCGGATTTCCTTCGGGTTTCGGGTTTCGGCCCTCGGATTTCAGGGCGTTTCGCTGCTATCGCCCTGCCTTTAGAGCGCCCCTGTGGTGATACATCCTCCCGGCTTTTGGCTCGCGCGCGGGCGGGCAGTGAGCTAGGCTTTCAGCTCCGACATTTGTTATGAACCGAAGTTTCGCTGGCTTGAAATTCGTGAGTTCCCTATTTGCCTTGGCCGCCGCTTTCCTGGCACTGGTTACCGCCGGGGCAGCGCCGATTGTTCCGCTTCCGGAGAAAGCCGTTGCCGCCGTTCCGGACCGGCAGGACGCCCAGGTGCCTGACCGTGTGCAGTTGTCCGGGTGGATCGGGCAGCGCATCCAGGCCAATGAAGCGAACCGGCTAGTGAAGCTCGACACGACTCGGCTGCTGGAAGGCTTCCGCAAACGTCCCGGCCGCCAGTCCTGGGACGGTGAGCACGTGGGCAAATGGTTGCATGCCGCGACGCTGGCGTGGGTCAGCACCGGCGACCCGGCGCTCCGGGAGAAGCTCGACTACGTCGCCGCCGAATTGTGCAAGTGCCAACTCGAGGACGGTTACCTGGGGACTTACGAGGAGAAGAACCGGTGGAAGTCGTGGGACGTGTGGGCGCACAAGTATAATCTGATTGGGCTCCTCACTTATGTGCGTTACACCGGCAACACCGCGTCGCTGAATACCTGCCGACGGATGGCGGACTTGCTGTGCAATACGTTTGGCGAGGAGCCTGGCAAGCGGGACATCATCAAGGCCGGCCCGCAAGTCGGCATGGCCCCTACCAGTGTGCTGGAGCCGATGATGCTGCTCTACCGCCTGACCGGCGAACCGCGCTATCTCGACTTCTGCAAGTACATCCTGCGCGCCTGGGAGCAGCCGAACGGACCGAAGATCATCTCGACGCTTCTGACCCTCAAGCGCGTGGATAAGATCGCGAACGCGAAGGCCTACGAGATGCTCTCCTGCCTGAACGGCGCGCTGGAGTATTACCGGACGACCGGGGAAGCACAGATTCTTCAGGCCTGCCTGAACGCCTGGCAGGACATTGTGGATCACCGCCTCTATCTCACGGGCGCAGCCAGCTATTGGGAGGTTTTCCATGACGACTACGATTTGCCCAACGAGAACCTCGTGGGGGAGACGTGCGTGACGGTGACCTGGATCCAGTTCAACGCGCAGTTGCTGCGGCTGACCGGCGAGGCGCGGTTTGCCGACCAGCTTGAACATGTCATCCTGAACCAGTTGTTCGGCGCCCAGAAATGTGACGGCTCAGCCTGGGGATATTACGTCCAGATGGAGGGGCGGAAGCCCTATACTGCCAACTTGGACGGCCAGTGCTGCCTCTCCAGCGGCCCACGCGGCGTGGCGCTGATCCCGACCTTCGCAGTGACCACCGATGCGGAAGGTCTGGTCGTCAATCTCTATGACGCCGGGACAGCCAACCTCACCTTGCGAGATCACACGTCCGTGGCCCTCAGCGCGGAGACGAAATACCCCGGGGATGGGCGGATACGCATGAGACTGGAGCCAGGCGAAGCAAAGGCCTTTGCGGTCAAGCTTCGGGTGCCGCGCTGGTGCGGGAACGCAGAGGTGGCCGTTAACGGCAAGCGGATCAAAGGACGCCCGAATACGCTGGGCTACCTGGTCCTCGATCGGGTTTGGAAGCAGGGTGACAAGATCGAGCTCCGGCTCAAGCTGGAACCGCGGCTCATTACGGGTGATCACGGCAACCGCGGCAAGGTGGCACTGCTCTACGGCCCACTGGTCCTTGCCGCCGACGAGGCCTTGCTGGGGAACAGTGATCCTGCGCGGCCGAATAAGGCGGCAACCCTGCCGCTCAATGCGATTGCCGCGGCCGGGCCGAAGCTCTCGATGCTGAAGGTCACAGCGGAACCGGCGCCCGCAGCAATGAAATCCTGGCCCGGCGCGCAGGTTTTTCGCGCCAAAGCTGTCACGCGCCGGCAAGTGGGCTCCTTCAAGACCGGCACGCCGCTGACGATCCGGCTGGTTCCTTTTGCGGACGCCGGCGGGAGCGGCAGCCGTTACAAGGTCTGGCTCCCGCTGCCCCGCAACCTCTTCAGCGGCAACCTGCTGCTTGAAGGTCTGGAGAGCCGCTCGCGCCCGGGTGATCTGGCCGGCTGCATCATTGATGAGGACTTCGGAACCGCGGTGACCACCCGGGACGGCAAGATTACTGAGGAAGACTGGTTTGCCGTGCAACTGCACGAACCGGTTATGGTGAAGCGGGTGCTCTTCGCCCACGGCAAGACGTTTCACGACGGCGGTTGGTTCGACGCGACCGCTGGCAAGCCGCACGTCCAGGTGCAACGCACCAAGGACGGCGCGTGGGAGACCGTCGCGGAGATTAAGGACTACCCGGCTACGACCGCGAAGAACCCGGAGGAAATGGAGGGCGGGGAATCAGTCATTTGCATCTTGGCAGAGCCGATCAAAGTGTGGGCTATTCGCGTAGTCGGCAAGCCGGCGTGCGGTGACAATCCGCAACAGGCCTTCTCGTCCTGCTCTGAACTGCAAGCGTTCAGTGAGTGAGCGGAGCGCGGAATGCCCCATGATTACATCTCGCATTAAGCATCTCCAGTAAACAAAAGCTGTACACCATTCACCCGAAACCAAGACACTCCTCAGCCGCTACCAGGCAATTGGAATCTACAACCTCAACAATGAAGCGGTTTACTGAGCAGTCCGCAGCCTACACTACACCCAAAGCTGCCGAGGCTTCTCCCTCTCCCCTTCGGAAGGGGAGAGGGCTGGAGTGAGGGGTTGCTCCGTGTCGTCTATCCCGCGGTCTTGGCAGTAAATACCCCTCTCCCTCACCCACTCCCCACTCTTTCGTCGTGGGGAGAGGGAACCCGGTGCGGCGTCGGTAGTGTCGGCAAGATGCGCGGCGATGGCTGCGGGGAAAATACGCTTGCGTCCGCCTTGGTGACTGTTACAGTGAGGCTTGCATATTCTCCACCCCAGGGTGGGTTTTTTATCTTGCGGAAAGAATTCAGGCGTTGTGAAGATTTTTAGCGGCAGTTCGAACCAACCGTTGGCCAAGGCCATTACCAGTTCCATTGGTATCGAACTGGGCAAGTCAACCATCAAGCCGTTTCCCAACGGGGAAACGTTCGTGAAGATCGAGGAGAATGTCCGCGGCGAGGACGTGTTCGTAGTGCAGTCCACGAGCCCGCCGACGAACCATCACCTGATGGAGATGTTCATTATGATCGACGCGTTGCGTCGGGCGAGCGCGGCGCGCATCACGGCGGTGCTGCCGTTCTACGGCTACGCCCGGCAGGATCGCAAGGACCAGCCGCGGGTACCCATCACGGCCAAGCTGGTGGCCAACCTGCTGGTGGCCGCCGGGGTCAACCGCATCCTGGCAATGGACCTGCATGCGCAACAGATTCAGGGCTTTTTTGATATCCCGGTGGATCATCTCTATGCCGCCCCGGTGATGTATGAGTATCTGAAGACGAAGCGGCTGCGCAATCTGGTAGTGGTGAGCCCGGACGTGGGCGGGTTGAAGATGGCGTATGCGTATTCGCAGGTGCTGGAGGCGAGCCTGGCCATCGTGGCCAAACGCCGCAAGAATGCGAGCGAGGTGGAGTCGATGGCGGTCATCGGCGAGATTCGTGGCCGGGACGCCTTGCTGGTGGATGATCTGACCGAAACGGCAGGCACGCTGGTGAACGCTGCCGAACTCCTGAAACAGAAGGGCGCCCGGAAGATTTTGGCCTGCGTTTCCCATGCCATCCTCGGCCGGGTGGGGATCGAAAGATTACGCAAATCGCCTATTGACGAATTGGTAACAACTGATACTGTCCTGCGCCCGGTGATCAGCGGCGTGAACATTGTCACGTTGTCGGTGGCGGGGTTGTTGGGCGAAGCGATCAAGCGAATTCATAGTAATTCGTCGGTGACTTCGCTGTTTGAATTTAGAGGCGGGCGCACCAGCTAAGGGCTGGGGCAAACGCTGAATCGTGTAAAGCTAATGAAATCAGTATCACTTAACGCAGCTCCTCGCGCGCTGTGCCGGCGGGCCGGGGCCAAAGCGCTCCGTACCGGCGGTCGCATCCCGGCTACTATCTATGGCCGGCAAGCTCAGCCGCAAAACCTCGAGGTCAACGCCAAGGAAATGGAAGACCTCATTCACCACTCCGTGTCCGAAAATCTGCTGGTGGACCTGGCGGTCAAGGACGATGCCCGCCCCAAGCGGCTGGCGTTGGTGCAGGAAGTCCAGCACCATCCTCTCACCGGCAAGGTGTTACACGTGGATTTTCACGAGGTGGCCGAAGACGAGAAGGTGACAATCTTGGTGGCAGTCGAGACCGTTGGCGATGCCGAGGGTGTGAAGACCCAGGGCGGCGTGCTTGAGCACGTGTTGTTTAAGATCAAGGTCCGCGGGCTGCCCAAAGATTTGCCGGAGGTGATCGCGGTGGATGTGACCCACCTTATGATTGGCCAAGCCATTCACCTGGGCGAAATTCCGACCCCTGAGAATTGCGAGCTTGTGGGTGACAAGCACATCTCGGTCATCGCGGTGGCCGCGCCACGCACGGAGGAAGAGGAAGCGGCCGAAGCTGCTGCCGCGGCGGATGCTGTCCCGGGCGAGGTCGAGATGATCAAAGAGAAGAAGGAAGATGGCGAAGAAGGGGCTCCGCCGGCCAAAGGCGCGGCCAAGGGTGCGGAGAAAGCTGCTCCGGGCGCCGACAAAAAGGCGGCTCCGGGTGCCGAGCAGAAAGCCGCTCCAGGTGCCGACAAGAAGGCGGCCCCAGCGGCGCAGAAGAAGAAATAGTTTCGGTGGCAGCCCGGCTCCGGCTGGGTTGCCACATCGGCCCCCCGCATGGAGAACCCGTATCTCATCGTGGGCTTGGGCAATCCCGGCGCGGATTACGCGCGGACCCGGCATAATGCTGGGTTCCTTGTGGTTGACCGTTTGGTTGGGCGTTGGCGGGCCAGTTGGGCATACGAGAAGAAGTTCAACGCTCGCCTGGTATCAGTGCAGCGGGTTAGCCGCCGCGTGATTCTGTGTGAGCCGCAGACGTATATGAACTCGAGCGGTGAAGCTGTCGGCACCGTAATGGCGTTTTATCGGGTTCCGCACCCGGGTTTGTTAGTGATCGTGGACGATGCGGATTTGCCGCTGGGCGAACTGCGGTTGCGGCCCGGCGGCAGCAGTGGTGGGCATCACGGACTGGAGTCCGTCGAGCAGCACTTGGGCACGCGCGAGTATGCCCGGCTGCGGGTCGGCATCGGGCGGCAGAGCGGGGCGCGTGAGATTACCGGCTACGTGCTGGGCCGATTTAGTTCGACGGAAGCAGCATTGGTAGATAGAGTTTTAACCGTGGCGTCCGACCAGGCCGAAACCTGGCTGGAAGCCGGAATACAGAAAGCAATGAGTCAATTTAACGGAGTCGTCAGTGACCCCGCGAACGAAGGAAAAGCGCAGTGAAACGATACGAAGGCCTGTTCATACTCGAGACGGCAGCAAAAGAAGAAGGCATCAAAGATGCCATCGACAAGATCTCTGCGGATATCACGGCCCTGGGCGGCAAGGTGGAAACCGTGCAGAAGATGGACAAGAAGAACTATAGCCGGGTGGCCGACAAGAAGCATAGCGCCGGCTTCTATGTGAACATCATCTTCGAAGGCCAGCCCTCGCTCATTGACCAGTTGAAGCACCGCTTCGCGGCGAACGAGGACGTTTTCCGGGTGCTCTTCACGACTTCCCCGGCGCCGAAGGTAGCAGCGACAGCAGCTACTGCATAGAGGAACCCTATGGCTAACTTCAACAGGGTAATCCTCGCGGGTAACCTGACCCGCGACCCTGAACTGCGCTACACTCCTAAAGGCTTGGCCATCGCCAAGATTGGTCTGGCGATTAATCGCTCATGGAAGACAGAGACCGGCGAGGCCAAGGAAGAGGTCACATTCGTGGACATCGATGCCTTTGGCAAGCAGGCAGAAACGATTGGCCAGTACCTGAAAAAGGGCCGGCCGATTCTGGTGGAAGGCCGGCTCAAACTTGACCAATGGGATGACAAGCAGACGGGCCAGAAACGCAGCCGTCTCGGCGTGGTTCTGGAAGGCTTCCAGTTCCTTGACAGCGGCAATCGCACCGAAGGCGTCCCGGAAGCTCCGCGCACACGCCCAGCGGTCGCTCCCACTGCTGCGGTTGCTGCGTCCACAACTCCCGAGCCTGAACCGTCCGAACCCGAACAAGACGACGTTCCTTTCTGATGTAAGCGTTAGAAAAACACATCGCCCCGTGGAACGCTGGCTTTAGCCGGCAGCCCACCAACAAAACACTCCCTTCACTCAACACGCAACACCTCATTTTCAAATGGCAAAGACTGAAGTTATCCTCACTCACAACATCGTTGGTCTGGGCGGCGAATCCGACCAGGTTAAAGTCGCCGCTGGTTACGCTCGTAATTATTTGCTCCCGCAGGGGCTGGCGGTTCCGCTGACCGGGGCCAACAAGCGACGCATCGAGGCTCTCCGGCAACGCCGGGCTGAGCGCGAAGCGCACGAGTTCAACACCATGAACGACTTGGCCAAGAGCGTGTCCAAGTTGATCTGCCTCATTACCGTCAAGACCGGTGAGGACGGCAAGATCTTCGGCACCGTCACCTCGGGCATGATTGCCGATCAGCTCAAGACGCAGTTCGACATTACGCTCGACAAGCGGAAGATTCACCTCGAAGCTCCTATCCGCGCTCTGGGCGACCACGAAGTTGAATTGCGACTGCACGCGGATGTCATCACCAAGGTCAACGTCCGTGTCGAGAGTAGCACGCCGCCACCGGCGCTGACCGTCGTGCCAGGTTCGGAAGGGAAGAAGGAAGATCCGAGGACCGAAAAGCGTGGTTGGCGTCCTGAAGCAGCCGGGGAGAGAGCCCCCACGGGCGACCGGAAGTCACCGGCCGCGAGAGGCGACCGAGGTCCAAGATCTGATAAGACTGCGAAGCCGGAGAAAGCTCCCGTAGTCGAAAAGGCTTCCAAGGCGTAGAAGCCTGAGTGCGGGACCCTCCGCACCCTGTAGGCCGCGTGCCCTCACGCGGCGTTCGGGAGAGGCTGGGGTAAGATCGGGCTTTACCAGTCTTTGATCGGGCGGGTTCGATCTTCGGGTTTGCCGGTGGGCTTGATGGGCAGCATTTGCTCCTCGCCCTTTTGTGTGTCCAGCAACTGCTGAGCCTGCTCTTGGGTCATTTGGCCCGCTGCCTGGGCCGCTGTGGCCTCCTGCTCCTTTTCGTCGGATTTGTCCTTGGGCTGACCAGCCTGCTGCTGCGCCTGTTGCTGATCCTGTTTCTGCTGCTCGGATTGCTTGGCCGCTTGCTGCTGTTCCTCTTGTTTCTTCTGCTGGTCCTGCTGATTCTGCTGGGATGAATCTTTCTTTTGCTCCGACTGGTTTTGCTGGGCTTGCTGTTGCTGTTGGTCCTGCTCTTTTTGTTGGTCTTGCTTCTGCTTCTGCTGCTTCTGATCCTGCTTCTGATCCTGCTTCTGGTCCTGCTTGTTCTGCTGATTCTGTTGCTGCTCTTGTTTGAGTTCCTCCAGCTTCCTCTTCACGAACTCATAGTTAAACTTGGCGTCCGCATCCTGCGGGTTGAGCTTCACCGAGCTCTGATAATTCTGGAGGGCTTTCTCCCAGGATTCTGTGCGCTTCTTCGGGTCGGGGATTGCCTCCCCGAGATGGTAGAGGGAGTTCCCCTCGTTGTAGTAGGCCAGGCCCTGCAGTTTCAAATCCGGTGAGGTCAGGGTGGCGTTGAATTGTTTGGCGGCTTCCTCGAATTGCCGGTTGCGGTAAGCGGCAGCGCCAGCGTTGAAATGGAGCCGGGGGTCATCGCTTTTCTTCTGGAGCAAGCGCTCGTATTCCTTGAGCGCCTCGTCGTACTTGCCGGCCTTGTATTCCCGCAGCGCGCTGGACGGGGAAGCGAATCCTTGGCCCGGGCAGAGGAGGAACCACACAGCACACGAAATATACCAAAATAAGGATTTGAGGTAGGGCAGGGGACATGCGGCCACCAGGGGTGCTCTAAAGTCGGTTAGGATCTGCCCAAGAACCGAAAACCGAAAAGGTCCAGCCGCCTGCACACCCTTCGGATTTCTGATCTCGGATTTCCTTCGGATTTCGGCTTTCGAGCTTCGGATTTTCATTGCGCCTCTGCAGCTAAGGGTTTCGACGCGGCTGCCGTTCGTGGCCGCGGCTCACGTTTGCGTTCCGGGAAGAGGAATTCCACCAGTAGCAACACAATTGCGGCCGTTAGTGGCCAATGATACCGCTCATGATAGCGGCGGACGAATTTCTCCTGGTGCTGGGACTTGGGCAACATGGCCAAGCCCTGGTCATAGAGCGTGTCGATGACCTTGGCCCCGCGCAGCGGCAGGTAAAAGCCCCCTTCGGTCGCGCCGGCGATCTGTTGCAGGAGTCGCTCGTTCAGGTGGGACTTCACCACGTTGCCTTGCTCGTCGCGCACGTAATCGCTGCTGCCCTGGGCCTCCTTGATGCGCAGCAGTTCACCCTCGGAAGAGCCGATGCCAATCGTGAAGATACGCAGGCCCTCCTGGGCGGCCTTTTCGGCGGCTTCCAGCGCTCCGGAATCGTGGTCCTCGCCGTCGGTCAACATCACCAGGATCTTGTAGCTGTCGCCCTCCTTGTAGGCGGTCAGAGCGGTCTGGATCGCCTCGGCCAGCGCTGTGCCGCCCTGGGGAATGATGTTCACGTCGAGCGCCTCGACGCTCTGGCGGAAGGCGGCGTCGTCAATGGTCAGCGGGCATTGGAGGAAGGCGCCGCCCGCAAAGGCCACCAGTCCGAGCCGGTCGGATTTGGCTCGCTGCATCAGATCGAGCGCGGCCAGCTTGGCGCGCGCCAGGCGATTCGGCGCAATATCCTCCGCCAGCATGCTCTTCGAGGTGTCAATGGCGACCACGATGTCCAAGCCGCGCTGCTTGATCTCCTCCCAGTCGAAGCCCCATTGCGGGCGCGCCAGTGCCAGGATCAGGCAGGCCACGGCCGCGACCAGGCAGCCCACGCGGATCTTCTGCCGCGTGGCCGAAATGCCGACCGTCAAAGTGGGCAGCAGTCGCGCCTGGATGAACTGGGTTAGCAATCGCTGGCGCGCGCGCGCGGACCACCAGAAGAAGGCCAGCAGGGCAGGGGGGATTGCCAGCAGCAGCCAGAGCATGTTGGGGTTGGCGAAGTTCATGGTAGCCGCCTCCAGATCGTATGCCGCAGGAGCACTTCCAACAGTAGCAAGCCGAGGCCGGGGGTGATGACCCAGGCGAATAGCTCGTCATGGTGCGCAAACTTCTTCACGTCGGCCTCAGTCCTCTCCAACTTGTCGATTTCGGTGTAGATGGCCTGGAACTTCTGTGAGTTGTCAGCGCGGTAGTATTTGCCGCCGGTCATGTTGGCGATCTTTTGTAGCGTGTCCTCGTCGATATCCACCGGTTGCATCTGGTAGCCGACTTTTCGGCCCTGCCAAAACTGTGGCATTGGGGCCATTCCTCTCATCCCGACCCCGATCGTATAGACCTTCACGCCGAGCGTTTGAGCGGCCTCGGCGACGGTGAGCGGGGCGACCTTGCCGGAATTGTTCTGGCCGTCGGTCATGAGGATCACGATCTTGCTCTTCGATTTAAGTTCACGGAGGCGATTGATCGCAGTGCTCAGCGCGGAGCCTATGGCAGTGCGATTGTTATCAATCGTGCCTAGCTCCAGGCGCGCGAGATTTTGCAGCAGAAACTCATGGTCGAGCGTCAGGGGTGAGGCGATATAGGCCTGGGTCGCGAACGCCACGATGCCGATGCGGTCGTTCGGTCGTTTCTCAACAAACTTCTTCAGGACCTCCTTGGCCATTGCCAGCCGGCTGAGGCGTTCGCGCCCGACCTCGAAATCCTCTGAGGCCATGCTGCCTGACATGTCCAGCGCTACTACGATGTCCACGCCGCTGGCGGTGACTCTAGTCTCGCTCTTCGTGAGGCGCGGTTGCGCCAGCGCAATGATCAGCATTGCCAGAATCAGCCAGCGCAGCGCGGTCAGGAACGCTCCCGAGCGTGTGCGAGTCACGTTGAGAATGCCGCGCACCAGTTGGACGGACGAATAAACGAAGGCGGGCGGCTTCCCCTGCTTGCCTTTCAGCCAGGCCAGCAACGGCAGCAGCAGCAGTAACAACAGGACGTATGGGTGGCCGAAGGTCATGCCGGCTCACCTGTTTTGACGGCCTGGAGCGTCGTCATGATCGGCTCCGTTTCTTCTACCAACCGCGTCGCCGATTCGTGCAGTTCACGGAGCTCGGGCGGGCCGGGCTCGTATTTGGCGAATTTGACCATGTCACAACGATTGAGGAACTCGCCCAGGCTGTTCTTCTGGTCCGGCGACAGCAGGTTAGTTCCCTGCAACTCATACAGGAACTCCTCGGTGGTGCGCTCCGGTGCATGGAATTCGAACCGCTCCTCCAGATACCAGCGGATGGTGTCGGACACGAGAATACAGAATTCGCGCGGCTGGCCAATGAGCGCCAGCGCCTCACGCAGCTTCTGTTTCGCCCGGATATGGGGCGGGACAACCGGGACGATCTGGGCCTTCGCACGCCGCTTTTGCCAGTAGCGCCACGCCCAGAATGCCAGCGCCGCAAGCGCGAGCACGAGCAGCACCCACCCGACCCACGCCCAGCCACTGGGGATCTCGATTGGCGGCTTGATGTCGCGCAGCGCGTTGGCATTCGCGTTCGTGCCGGCCGCGACCGCGGAATGGGGATGGGTGTTGGTCATGCTCACATCCGGCGCAGTTGCAACGTTACAGGGTGACATGAATTACAGGCGTGCCCGGACGTGGCAAACGTTGTAACCATGCAACTCATGTAACTCGTGTAACTCATTTAACCAGTCACGGCCTTAGCCCCGCAGCCGCCGTTTCTCACGGGTCTCGAAGAACCGGCCTAACTCGGCCGCGTAGGATTGGTCAGTGCGCAGGCGAATAGCATCAATTCCGGCGGAACGGAATAGGCGCGCCAAGTCGGCCTGGGCGCGGGTTTGCCGCTCGGCGAAGGCGGCGCGCTTTCGCTCGTCGCCTGTGTTGATCTCGACGACCTCGCCCGTCTCGGCGTCGTTGAGCACCAACCGGCCCAGGGCTGGCAGTTCCAGCTCATAGCGGTCGGCAATCTGGACGGCCACCAGGTCATGGCGGCGGTTCACCTGGCGCAGCATGGTGAAGGAGGCCTGGGCCAGCGATTCGAGCAGCATCATCTGGGGCCGCAGCTTGCGGCGGCTTTTGGCCGCAGCCACGGCTGGCGACCCAATGAAGTCCGAGATCACTACCGCGATCGACCGGTGCGGCGTCACCCGCAGCAGGAATTCCAGCGCGCCGTTTAGATCCGTGCCTCGATGTCGCGGCTCGAAGAAGAGCACCTCGCGGATGACCCGCAGGACGTGACGGCGGCCTTTGCGGGGCGGGATGAACTTCTCGACCTCGTCGGTGAACAGGATCAGCCCCACCTTGTCGTTGTTGCGGATGGCCGAAAACGCCAGCACCGAGGCAATTTCTGCCGCCAGCTCGCGTTTGGACTGCGCATGGGAGCCAAACAATCCCGAGCCGCTGACGTCCACCACCAGCATCAGCGTCAGTTCGCGTTCCTCGACGAACTTCTTCACGAACGGATGGTTCATCCGCGCGGTGACGTTCCAATCGATGGCCCGGACATCATCTCCCGGCTGGTACTCGCGCACCTCGTCGAAGTTCATCCCCTGGCCCTTAAAGACGCTATGGTACTGCCCGGCCAGCGTCTCGCTCACCAGCCGGTTAGTCCGAATCTCGATCTGCCGGATCTTTTTGAGGATCTCGCGGGGAATCATGGCACCGGCAATTCATCAAAGATCTTCTGGATGATGATCTCGCTTGTCTTCTCCTCGGCCTCGGCCTCGTAGGTGATCGCCACCCGGTGCCGCAGCACATCCATGCCGATGCTCTTCACGTCCTGGGGCGTCACGTAGCCCCGGCCCTTCAGGAACGCGTAGGCCTTGGCGGCCAGGGTGAGGTTGATCGTCGCCCGCGGGGACGCGCCGAGCTGAATGAACTCCTTCACGTCGATCTTATACGCCTCCGGGTCCCGCGTCGCGCAGACCAGGTCCACAATGTAATCCTTAACCTTGTCATCAATGTAGATGTCGTTGATGACCTGCCGCGCGCGGAGAATCTGGCCGGGCTCGACGACGGCGCTGGTGGTGGGGGTGCCGGAAGTGCGGGCCATCAGGTCCAGTATCTGACGCTCCTCGGCTTTCGACGGGTAGCCGATCTTAAGCTTGAGCATGAAGCGATCGACCTGCGCCTCCGGCAGCGGGTAGGTGCCCTCCTGTTCAATCGGGTTCTGCGTGGCCAGCACCAAGAACGGCTCTTCCAGCTTGAAGGTGTGGTCGCCGATGGTGACCTGCTTCTCCTGCATCGCCTCCAGGAGCGCGCTCTGCACCTTGGCCGGCGCACGGTTGATTTCGTCCGCCAGCACCAGATTGGCGAAAATGGGGCCCTTGCGGGTGGTGAACGCCCCGGATTGGGGGTTGTAGATCTGCGTGCCGATGACGTCCGCGGGCAGCATGTCCGGCGTGAACTGCAAGCGCGAGAACTTCACGTTCAGACAACTGGCGAGCGACTTCACCGACAGCGTCTTGGCCAGCCCGGGCACGCCCTCGAGCAACACATGCCCGTTGGCCAGCAACCCGATGACCAGCCGCTCGACCAAGTAAGTCTGGCCGACAATTACCTTGCCCAATTCGTTAAAGAGCGGGCGCAAGAACGCGCCGGCTTCCTGCACTGACTCATTGATAGCGTTGATTCCGGTATTCATTGGTCCTGAAATGTTACTCACGGATGGACAACAAAACCAGAAAATGTGTTCAACGAGAATCCGGCACTCAAATTGCTAGGCATATTCCGGTATGAACCGGCCGAGTCGCGGCAAGCGCTGAAGTTGTTTCGCTTGCAGCGGGCCTTGTCATATATGTAAATGTGTTGAATGCGTAGTACTTTGGTTTATGGCACGCCGCTGTTCCTCTGTGGACGGAGCAGCGCGGCGGTGTCTAAGTATTGGACACCTAGATCATACCTATAATCGACGGAATAGCTATCATGTACCTCATCAACACCCACCAATGTGCCCGTCCCTTCCGCTTCGGTCCGATGGTCGTCGCCCTGATGTTGGTCATCCTGTCCCTTGCTCCCTGGCCAGGCGCCTTGGCCGCGCCGGTTTCCTCGAAGAAAGCGATCACGGTGGTGAAGGGGTGGCTGAGCGTGGACCGGATGCCCTTGGGGGAAACCCTCGGCACCGCCGTAAAACGCGTTGAGACCTACAACGACGCCGCTGGCGCACCCCTTTACTATGTCGCCTACCTTGAACCTTCAGGCTACGCCATTGTCGCGGCGGATGACCTGGTGGAGCCGATCGTCGGCTTCGCCGCTGCCGGCCAGTTTGATCCTTCGGGCAACAACCCCCTGGGCGCGCTGGTGAGCAACGACCTGGCGGCGCGGGTCGCCTACGCGCGGCAGGCGGGTTCCAAGGCCGCTGATCTCAGCGCGGTGCAAGCCCTGGCCAAATGGCAGCAGCTTTGCCCCGCGGACGGCGGGCCGGTGGCCGTGGCTAATTTGGTCACCGTCATTTCGAATGTCTGGGTGGCGCCCCTCACTCAGACGACGTGGAGCCAGACGACCGCAGACGACGCGGGGACTGCGGCCTGCTACAACTACTACACGCCGCCCTATGGGAACGGCATCACCACCAACTATCCGTCCGGCTGCGTCCCCACGACCATGGCGCAGCTCATGCGATTCTATCAATTCCCCACCAACGGCGTCGGCACGAACTCCTTTACGATCTACGTCGATGGCCTGCCACGAAAATATTCCTTGCAAGGTGGTGGCAAGGGCAGCGCTTATGTTTGGGCCAATATGCCCTTGGTTCCCCCAGCCAACCCAACCACTAACCAGTGCCAGGCCATCGGTGCGCTGATCGCTGACACCGCGGCCACGGTGAACACGAAGTATAATACCAACAGCTACTCCACCGCATTCCTGAAGGATGCCAGATATGCCCTGACGAATACCTTCCGTTTCTCCAGCGCTAGGTACGGTTACAACACCAATGCCCAGCTCGGCGCAGGTTTAACCGCCATGATCAATCCCAACCTCGATGCCCGTTTCCCGGTCATCTTGGGCATCCACAACGCTAGCGTCGGGCATACTGTGGTCGCCGATGGTTATGGCTACAGCCTGACCACGCTCTATCACCATCTGAATCTGGGCTGGTCGGGGACTGCGACTGCCTGGTACGCGTTGCCGCTCATTGACACTGGCACCGACACGAACCACTCGTTCAACGTGGTGGACGGCTGCATCTACAACGCCTACACGAACGGCGTCGGAGAAATCATCAGTGGCCGCGTGTTGGACCAGATCTCCCGGCCGGTGGTCAACGCCACAGTCACGGCTAAGCGCACCACCGGGACCGGGGGCACTTACACCACCACCACTGACGGCCAGGGCATTTACGCTCTGGCAAAGATTCCCTCAGCCTCCTCCTACACGATTGCGGTTAGCAAAAGCAATTATGTCCCTGCGACCAATACCTTTACCACCAAAACCTCCACCGACCTCACCGCCACCAGCGGCAATTGTTGGGGCGCCAATTTCACCCTGAACATTCTGCCGACGGCCGTGGACCATTTTGCCTGGAGCGCGCTGGCCGCAACGCAGGCGGTGAACCTGCCTTTTGGGGTGACGATCACTGCGCTGAATGTCACCAACGGGTTAGCCACCGGTTTCACCGGGACGGTGGCCCTGAGCGCAGCCGCGACGGGCGTAGGCTCCACTAACACCATTGTTGGGCACCTGGACGACTACCATTCCATCACCGATAACATAAACAACTGGACTTTCGGCTACGCGTTTACTCCCAGCACTACTCTCCAGATCCTCTCCGTCCGCACCTATAGTGGCAGCAAGGTAACGATTTGCACCGATGGGGGGACTCTCATCACCTCGCAGAACGTGACCAGCCCGGCAGGTGTCTGGACCGAGACGCCGCTGGACACGCCGGTCACCCTTTCTGGCGGGGCAACCTACCGCGTGGTTGACTATTACCCGGCAGGGACGGCTTGGTACGTCACTCACGAGTGGCCTGCGAATTTTGCGAATGGCACAGTCGGCAAGAACTGCTACTACGCTTTCGGCGATGTATGCCCCAACAGCGGCGTGTGGGCCACGAACCTAGGGCTGCTTCTTGACCTGCGTTACAGAGTTCTCTTCTCCAACTCCATTCCCGTCAGCCCGACCTCCTCCGGCAACTTCGTGAACGGCACCTGGAGCGGGAACATTTCCCTGTCCCAGGTCGCTACCAACGTGATGCTCAAGGCCGATGACAGAGCCGGGCATGTTGGGACGACGACCCCCTTCAACGTGATCACGGTGCCCCTGCTGTTGTCGCATACGCTCCTGGCCGGGGGCCAATTTCAATGCACCATTGATGGTACGCCGGGCCAGCACCTGCAAATCCTGGCTTCGAGCAACCTGGTGAATTGGACCACCAACACCACCCTGACCATCACCAATGGGACAATCACCTACACCGACTCCACCACCGGTCTAAGTAAGCGCTTCTACCGGGCGCGCCAAGTGCCATAGCCGGAGCCTAAAACCGCATCTGGGCTTCGAGAATGTCCCGGGCGATCTGCGCGCGCAGTTCGGCCAGCGAGCCAAATTGCTTCTCCGCCCGCAGTTTCTCCACAAACGCCAGTTCGACTTCCTGCCCGTAGAGGTTCCCCGTGAAATCAAGCAGGTGCGCTTCGACCCGCAACTGCGGATTCGGATTCTGCAGGGTAGGGCGGTGGCCGATATTCAACACCGCCCGATAGGTCTTGCCGCCCGATTCGGCGTGGACCGCATACACGCCATGCGGCGGCAATACCAGCCCTGCCGTGTCCACGTTGGCGGTCGGGAAGCCAAGCTGCTGCCCCAGCCCGTCCCCCCGCACCACTGTTCCCGCCAATGAATAGGCGCGCCCCAGCATCTGGCTGACGCCGTCCAGGTCGCCCGCCCCGACCGCCTCCCGAATGCGCGTGCTGCTCACCGCCCGGCCGCCCAGCGACACCGCCGACATCCCGTGCGCCGCGAAGTTCAGCTCGGCCCCCAGCTTTCGCAGCAGCTCGACATTGCCGCCCCGCTTGTGGCCGAAGACAAAACTCTCCCCGACACACAGGCTTTGGATGTGGCCCAAGTCGCGTGTCAGCCCCCGGACGAATCCCTCGCCGGTCTGCTCGCTGAACGCCTTGTCAAAGTGGATGAGCAGGAGCGTGTCCGCGCCCACCGACTCAATCGCGCGCAGCTTCTGCGGCAGGGAATAGATCAGCGGCGGCACTCGGCTGGGGGCCACGACGGTGTTCGGGTGCCGGTCGAACGTAACCACCAGCCCGATCGCCTCGTGCTGTTTGGCGTCTGTGATCGTTTGCCGGATGACCTGTTGATGCCCGAGATGGACGCCGTCAAAGAAGCCGATGGCCAGGCAGACCTTGCGTCCTCCCGGGGTGAGCTCCTGCGCGGCGGGGATGATGCGCATGTGTGAGTTACATCAGTTCCATGGTTACATGAGTTAAATGGGTTACATGAGTTACCTCGTTACAACAGTTGCATGAGGATCTGCGCCGCATCCCGACCATGTAACTCCTGTAACCATGTAACCCATGCAACCACGCAACCATGTAACCCATGCAACCATGCAACCATGTAACCCATGCAACCATGCAACCATGCAACCATGCAACCAAGTAACATTCTCAGGCCCCCATCAACCTGAGGAACGGCATCACGCGTTTCTCCAGCTCGCGCGGCGCCAGTTTCAGCACCTCCGCCAGCGAGATCGCGTTGGCCACGTCGAATTTGCCGGATATCACCCGCCGTAGCGTCGCCAAGTGCCCGCCGCAGCCGAGCTTTTGGCCCAGGTCATGGGCGATACTGCGCACGTAAGTCCCCTTCGTGCAGGCGATGCGGAAGTAGGCCAAAGGCTCCTGGTAAGCGCTGAAGCGGAAATTGTAGATGTGCACCAGTCGTGGCTCGCGCGGCACTTCGATCCCCTTCCGCGCCAGCTTGTAGAGCGGCACCCCGTCCTTCTTCACCGCGGAGACCATGGGCGGCGTCTGCATCAGGTCCCCTACGAACTCCGTCGCCGCCGCGTTAAGCTCCTCCAACGTCAGCGGCGGCACCGGCAGCGACGCCAACAGATCCCCGTCCGCGTCGTAGCTGTGGGTCGTCTCGCCGAACTTGATCGCGCCCTCATAGACCTTGTCATCGGACATCAGCTTCTCCGACAGCTTGGTGCCGCGCCCCAGCACGATAATCAACAACCCCGTCGCATTCGGGTCCAAGGTGCCGCAATGGCCGACCTTCTTGATCGCGAATTGCCGGCGAATCGCATCCACCACGTCATGGGACGTCGGCCCAGCGGGCTTATCTATTAAAATGGCGCCATCCAGCGCCGTGAATTCTTGTATCATACTCAATCATTTCACAGTGGTAGGTTCAAGCCGCCTTGTCCAGTGCGAAGGTGCTTCCGCGGCATTGACGGGCGCACCTCGAAACTGCCCCCACTCGGTAGTAGCGTAAGCCTCTGGCTTGCGTTGTCCCAACAACCCTCCGGGTTGTCGAGCCCAGGGGCGTGCTTACCGCCCAGCCTTCCAACCCAGAGGGTTAGCGGACCTGGCAAGCCGGAGGTCAC
>CAIWJG010000212.1 GCA_903912925.1 uncultured Verrucomicrobia subdivision 3 bacterium
CCGCCGCCAGTTGGTGCCGCGCCGCTTCCAACAACGGGTCGCCGTCCAGCAACCGGCTGCCTTCCTTCATCCGCGCCGCCACCCGCGCCCGCACCCGCAGGAACTCCCGGTTCTCCTCTGCCCAGCGGACCACCCGCTCCCACCGGCGCAGCAAGGCCTCGTGCGCCACGTGCACCACCGCCTGCCCCGTCTCACTCTTGTCTGCCACCAGCAATCGTGCTTGCAGCAGCGCTTGCACCAGCGCGGTCTTCCCGGGCGTGTCGGTCAGCGCCTCCAAGAGCGCCCGTTGTCGCACCACGGCGTTCTCATCTTCCTCACTCACTGTAACCAATCCGTGAAGCACCACCCCCAACGCGTTCTGAGCGTCCACCGACAGCTCGCGAAATAGATGCTCCGCCCGTTGGCCCAACGCCCCTTCCACGCCGCCCAGGTCCGTGTAGGCTTTCCAGGTGAGCAGGCCCTCCGGCGTCCGCCGCTCATACAACTCGCTCAGGAGATATTCCAGCAACGGCAGCGCTTCTGGGTGTTTGACTGCGCCGTCCAGAACGCGCTGGTCCAGGGTCTCGCCGGATTCGTTTCGCTCGTAGCGCAGGCCCGCCAGCCACACCGGTTCGGTGATGATGCGGCGCAGCTCCGCCGAAGTCGGCAGCAGCAGGTCGTGCTGGCCGCGCGGCTCTTTCATCGCCATCAGCACCGGCCAGGCCTGGCAACGCGCGTAAAAGTCACTTCGCACGGTCGCGAGCACCCAGACTTTTCCGCTCCGCGCCAACGCATCCAGGGCCGTGAAAAGCCGGCTCAAATCCTCCGGCTGGATCGCGCTATGCGTGAACACCTCCTCCAACTGATCCACCAGGAGCACCAGGCGTCCGCCCAGCCGTTTCAAGACGCCTTCGATCCGCAGGTCATACGCCAGTTGCGAGTCTTTCCGCAGTGCGTCGGCCAGCTTGCGCAGGCTCGACTCGTCTTCGCGCAGTTCCGGCAGCGCCTCCAGGAGCACCCGCGCCAATCCCAGGCAGAGGTCACCCGCATGTTGACCCGGTACCAGCACCGCCCGGCGCCACACTTTCACGGTTTCATCCAGATGCTGGTTGGCCAGCGCCGGCAGCACGCCCGCCCGGGCGAGTGACGACTTGCCGCCGCCGCTGGCACCCACGATCAATACGAAGGCACAGCCGTGGCTGGCCTGCTCGCCCAGCCGTAGTTGCACGTCCGCCACCGCCTGGTCCCGGCCAAAGAAAATGTCGGCGTGCTCGAATTCGAAGGCCTGCAAGCCCCGGAACGGCGAGCCCTGCCATCGCGCTTGCGACGCGCCCAAGGCCAGCTCCGGCAGCATCTCATCCAGCAATTGTGCCAGGTGCGTGCGCAGTCGCACCGCGAACGACACCGGCTCGGTGAAGGTGTGGTAGGCCCGGGCGTTATGGCCGCCTTCGGCTTCGTGGAATTGCTCCCGGATGAAGGCTTCCGCCGCCTTGCGCTGTTGGATGATCGCCTCCAGCTCGTTGGTCGGCTTGTCCTTGAGGGCGTTATTGAAGCCTTTGTCGTCCTGACGCACATACGCCAGGATCGCCGGCCGCTGGCCGCCGCTTTGCTGCCGCGCTTGCAGCATCAAATCAAACTCCCGCTCCGTCCCCGAGCGATACTCATTGCCGTCAGGTTTGCGCACGCGCTTGCCCAGCGGTGATCCCAGCCGCGACCAGAGGATGAACACGGCGATGTCAACGCCGTGTTCCCGGGAGAGCACGAGTTCAATGCCCTGCTGGAACGAGGTGTCCGCCTGCAACGCCAAGTCTTCCCAGAGCACAGGCACCAGGTCCAGCCGTCCCAAGTATCGGCGCTGCAGGTCGTGGACGACCTGCCGGGCCTTGTCCCGCTCCTCGGCCACATCGCCGGGCGAGGAAATAAAGATGCGGATGGTCTTCACGGCTTCAATTTAGGGGATCCTCAGGTCCACCGGCTTGGCAGGTTTCTCGTTTTCATCCGGGGGCGGGAAGATGCGGACCCGGTCGGCGAGGACTTTGACATCGCCCCGGTAACGGTCACCCAGGTTGCGGTAGCCCACGCAGCGCATCAGGAGTTGATCGTAGGGTTGGCCATCGTTGTTACCAGTGCCTCGCGAGAACCGAATGAACAGCAGTGACATGAACACCCCGCTCCCGCCCCCCCAGTCGTTGACCCAGAGCACCTGCACCCCGTTGGTCATTCCGCCCAGGTGCCGGTAGGAGAAGGAGGATTCTCCGCCGTCCTCGTCCTTCTGCGCAAGCACCACCCAGCCATCCTTGCTCGCAGTGCCCTGATCATAGAACTCGTTGGACTGTTGCCCAGCCGCCAGGTCCACCTCGACGGTGATGGGCACGGAATCCGAGAGCCAGGGAAGGAATCGTTTCACCAGTCCGGGGTTGATGAACTGCCCGTGGCAGCGAAACAATCGGCGCGCCTCTTCCAGTTCCCGATCCACTGCTGGTCCCGGAGTTTTCGGACTTCCTGATGCCCTGACGGCCTGGGTGGCCGTGCCGGGCGAAGGCGCCGGCCTGGGCGGAGCACCGGGACTTCGCCCCGCGGGCGCATTGGTGGCAACCTGGCACAGGGAGAAAGTGAGGGTCTTCTTGCCATCCGCCGAGGACCAAGTGCCGGCAAACGTGCTATTTGAAAAAGACCCAGCCCAGCGGCCAGTCGTCTGCGCCGGCCTAAGCTTGGGCGCCTCGGCAAGCTGAATTCGCCCGTTTAGGTTTGTGCCCTCCAGCCGCAAGCTCTCTCCCGTCCTTTTGAGGTAGAAGTAACTCCCGGTGGTATGTGGATCGAGGTGCAGGGACATCCGGACCGGCAACGAACCCACGGTGCCCGTCAGGAGCACTGGGTCGTTGGAGCGTCCGGACGCCCCCGGCGTCATGCCCACAATCAGCCAAATAAGAAACCAAAACCACCGGTTGCCTGGCCCTGCCTTCAAGCCACCCGACCCCTTGCCTTTCATGAACTTCACGGTAGTGAAACAGCAATTCTCATTATGGCC
>CAIWJG010000213.1 GCA_903912925.1 uncultured Verrucomicrobia subdivision 3 bacterium
CAACCAGCAGAAGCAGGTGGTTGGCATCGAGATGCTGGGGCTGTCCAAGCGCGCCCCGCAGTTGAACCCTCACTCGATTGAGTTCGTGACCGCTTGAGGGCGCGCGTGTGGCGCGGCGTTGTGGGTTCACGGCGGAGGAACTGGATTTCATCGTGAACTACGATTATGACAACCATCAATGAACTGGACGCTGTGGCTTTAACGTGCGACCTGCCCAAACACGGCTTGCTGTGCGGCAACGTGGGCACGGCCGTATTGGTGCATGGCGGCGGGGTGGCCTTCGAGGTGGAGTTCGTTGGCTACGATGGCCACACGGTTGCGTTGCTCACGCTGGAGCGCGGTCAAGTGCGCCCGCTCCATACCTGCGACATGCCGCACGCGCGGGAATTGGAACATGCTTAAAGGCGTGAAGGAATCCGGAGCGGAATTCTGGTCTGCGCGCGAGCTGGCCCGCGTGCTGGAATACCGGGAATTCCGCAATTTAAGAGCCGCCATCGCCAAAGCCCGCGAAGCCTGCGCGCAAAGCGGCCATGCGGTTTCGGACCATTTCGTTCTTTTCAACGAAATGGTCGGCATCGGTTCGGGTGCGCAAGGTGCGCAAGGTGCGCAAAACCATCCACGAGCTGGGCGGCACGATGCCGGAGAACCTGCCTGTGGCCGAAAGCATCAAGAAAGTCTAAAGCCGGGAGAAGAAGCGGCTCAAGGCCCCGCAAAAAGGAGCGGTTGAGCTTCCACCTGGCCCGGAAAGCTAACGCAAACCACCCGTGAACCGGCAGCACCAAATAATCCTGCGTGGCGATCCCCGTTATCCTGCCCGCTTGCGCCAGCGTTTGGGCGCCGACGCCCCGCCGGAACTGACTGCCCTCGGCAACCTGGACCTCCTGGCCCAGCCCATGACGGCGCTGTTCTGCTCCGCCCGTTGTCCCGGCAGCATCATCCTCCCCGCCTACGATCAGGCCGCCCAGTGGCGCGACGCCGGGCGCTGCGTCATCAGCGGCTTCCATTCGCCGGTGGAGAAGGAGTGTCTTCGCATTCTGCTGCGCGGCTCCCAGCCCATCATCATCTGCCCCGCCAGGGGGATCCCCAGACGTATCCCTCCCGAATGGCGAAAGCCACTGGCCGACGGCCGCCTCCTGATCCTCTCCTTCTTCCCCGACAAGGAAACCCGCGTCACCGCCGACCTTGCCGCCCGCCGTAACGAACTTGTGGCTGCCCTGGCCGACGAAGTGTTCATCCCCCACGCCACCGCTGGCGGCCAACTCCAATCACTATTCCAGACCATCCAGCACTGGTCCGACAGACCAGCCATAATTCATAATTCATAATTCAACCTTTCCCATCTTATGCCCCGCCTCCACAAATACCGCGACCGCGACGCCAGTTATGTCCTCACCGCCATTCGCGGTGCGGTCGTCACCTTCCAACTCACCGCCGATGGCGAAAAGAAACTCGCCGCCGCTCGGATCGGCCCGGGAGAGAAATTCCCCCGTGCTCTCCTACTCGACCTCTACCGTAGGGGCGACGCCTTCACCGGCGGAAGCGGCCCGGCCAGCCTGGCATTGGATTCCGCCGGCCAGTTGGAAATGGACTTCGCCAACGACCCCGATCCCGAGACGGCGTTCCCCGCGTGCGATGTGTGCCGCAGTGTCAACGACCTCTATCTCACCATCGGCGGCAACCCGGACGATCTGGTCGCCCAACTTCAATGCGCCACGTGTCGCGCTCTGCCAACGGCCAGGCCCGACACCAGCATTCCCCTCGCGCTGCTATCCCGGCCCCTCCTCTTGCGGCTCTTCCAATTGAAACCCGTCGCAGCAAAAGCTCCAAACGTGAAGCAGTTCGAGGAATTGCTCCGCGCCGAATTTGAATCCAAATGGGCAGCCCTTCGCAAACAACGCGGCACATCACAAACATCGCTGTTTGACAGCACTCCAGCGGCCGGATTCAACCTTCCTTCCGACTAACCCCCCGAAAGACACGCCAATGAACCTCGTTGAACAACTCGCCAAAGCTTCCGTCGCCTCACGGCCACCTGCGGATCCTAAATAACCCCAGAACTCGTATGACACACATCGTAACCATGTATAACAACAAAGGCGGGGTCTCCAAGACCACCACCGTCTTTAATCTAGGCGCCTTCCTCGCAGAACACCACAAAGTCCTCCTGGTTGATTGCGACCCCCAGTGCAACGCCACGGAGCTGTTTCTCGCCTCTACAGACGTGCTCGACGACCGCGAAAGTTTCGGCACAGACCGCGTGGTTCCACGACGCCCGCGTCGAGGCGCTTCGGAAGAAAGCGACAACCTGATGCCACATCGCTCAACGCGCTTATAGAAAGGAATAAACCATGCCCCGACTAACCAAACTCGATGATGTTCTCTTTCCTGTGGCCGAACATCCGGTATTCGTCAGCATCACCGAGAAGGACGGCGAGCGGCGCTTGGCTGTGCCAGAAAAGAAGGCGATCCTGAACCAGAAAACCAACCGCGTTCTTGGCATTGTGAGTCGTGGCTATCGCCTCGTCAGCAATCGCGAAGCGCTCGACATGGCTCACCAGTGTTGCCGCACAGTCTTCCCCGAAACCCAGACTGGCGAATGGGATGTCAACGCCATCGACGCGCCATCAACCGCCGGTTACTGCCATATTGACCTCGTCCACAATTCCGCTGCGCTGGATTTTAGCTTTGTTCCCGCCGCCGAGCGCCCAGACGTCTTCGGTCCATTCATCCGTGTCACCAACAGTTTCAACGGAATGCGCGCCCTGGGATTCGACATTGGGTTTTACCGCAAGATTTGTAAAAACGGGATGATAGTTCCCGACACCATCATCCGTTTCAAATTCAGCCACCAGCAGCGCGAAATTGGAGAAGCCATCCAATTCGAAATCGCGAAGGATAAACTGTCAAAATTCAAAACCTCCTTCACTGATTCTCTCGCCGGTCTGCGCAAGTGCACCGTCCCGCGTCCGCAGTTTGAGCCGCTCATTCTCGGCGTGCTGTCACTCCGACCACCACAACCGCTGAAGTCCGATACCCGCGAAGCGAAAGATTGGGATACACTCGGAAAACATCTCGGCGAGTTGAGCACTCGTTATGCGGGTGAGCTGGGGGCAAATGCCTACGCGGTATTCAATGCTATTACCGAATTTGCCTCGAATCCGCTGGAGAACCGTTGTGTCCACCGCGACCGCCATAGCCTGCAACGGCTGGCCGGGTCATGGCTCACTTCGTTCACCACCGAATGTGGTAAACCCGACTTCCGCCTTGATGGCTACCTGACCGAGTTGGCTAAAGCCAAAACCACGGCGGAAGAAAAAACGCTCAGAACGCCATCCTCGGGTGTCGGGGAACTGTTCGCGCGCAACTGATATGATTGAAGCCTACTGCAAACAAATCTTCGGCTACCGTGCCCGGGCCGCAAGCAGCGACGTTGGACGGCAGCCCAGGACCGTTTGCTCGGGACCAAGCCCGACAAAGTCCTGGCGCGCCTTTGGAACCGCTCCATCCCCGCCATCAAGACCCGCAAATACCTACTCGGGATAAAGCGCCGAGTTACGGTCATCCGTTACTGGAAGCAATCTGAGCTCGCCGTGCTTCGCAGCCACTCCACCAAGGAGGCCGCTCGGCTGCTGCGTCGCACCCCGTTGTCGGTCAGCGCCGCCCGTGTGCGCTATCGCATCCACGATCCCATCCACCCGCGGTTCCGCAAGCCCCCGGAGGCGCACAAGCTCCGCCCAGGCGGCTAAGGGGAGCAGGATCCTCTGGCGCTGCCAGATACCCGCCGGCGCGCAATGGTAGAGCTAGGGTTAGCGCCGGCAGTCTCCACTGCCTCTCGGCGCTCTGCCCCCTGGCTACAAGCTGAACAACCACTGGCTCTCCTGCGCGGTGGCGGTGTCTCCATTGCCTTTCGGCGTTCTGCCCCCTGGCTACTCCCCCTTTTGTAGCTATGCCAAACGCTCAATCTGATTGGTCTCCATTGCCTTTCGGCGTTCTGCCCCCTGGCTACCCGGAAGGCAAACAGTATGCCGAGGGAGACAGAAAAGGTCTCCATTGCCTTTCGGCGTTCTGCCCCCTGGCTACATGGCGAACCTGTTCAACACCCTGGTTCTCACGTTGGGTCTCCATTGCCTTTCGGCGTTCTGCCCCCTGGCTACTTCGTGTTCCTCGGCGTCGCTGTATTCGCGATCTGGAGGTCTCCATTGCCTTTCGGCGTTCTGCCCCCTGACTACCGGATTCAGATAGCTTGGCCCGCTGGTATGGCCCGCAGTCTCCATTGCCTTTCGGCGTTCTGCCCCCTGACTACAGGTTCGCATCGCCTTTGCTCCATTCTATAACGCATCGTCTCCATTGCCTTTCGGCGTTCTGCCCCCTGACTACCGAAGCCGAGGCAGTGGCGGCGTAATTCTTCGCTATCGGTCTCCATTGCCTTTCGGCGTTCTGCCCCCTGACTACAGGGCGCGCGCGGTCAAAGTCGCTATTGAGGCGATAG
>CAIWJG010000214.1 GCA_903912925.1 uncultured Verrucomicrobia subdivision 3 bacterium
CCGATCATCCCGGAGGGACATCCGACAATAGCCCAACGTTTCAACGTTGGGAACCCGCCTCCGCAGTCCGATAAGTCCCGAAGGGACGGCTGACGAATCGCACAGGGTTTCGGCCTTCCCTACGGGACTTGTGCCCCTCTAAACTCGCGTACCCAACGTTGAAACGTTGGGCTATTTTCGGCCATCCCTCCGGGATGAGAAGGGTCAATTCCTAGCGGCATTGGACATTCTTGTCCGCGTGGGTGCTCCGGCGGGATCATGCGCGGGTTTTGGGGTTGAGCAGTCGGACGCGGACAAGAATGTCCGCGCGACGGCGAGGGGGCTTGGCATGGAAGGCGGTCAGCGCCTCCGCCAGATAGGTGTATTCGGCCAGCGAGTTGTGGAGGTGGGCGGAGATGCGGAAATAGCGGCGTTCCGGGGAGCCGAAGCGCAAGAGCGGGAGCTCGATGCCGTACTCGTCGTGGAGCCGTAGTTGCTCGGCCTCGATCTTGCCGGATCTGGGCCGGCCTTGGAACGGCTCGGGCAAGGGCAGGGTGGCCATAGCGCCGAGCATGGAGTCCGGGCAGGGTGGATCGAGTTGCAGACGCTCGCACAGCAGCCGGCGGGCAGAAACGGCGAGTTGATGGTTGGCATCACGAATGGCGGGCCAGCCGCCGGGATAGAGACGTTCCATCCACCGGATGGCCTCGCCGGCGCATAACCACGCTGTGGGGTCGGCTGTGCCCGCCCAATCGAAGCGGTCCTGGAAGGCGCTGAAGCCCGGCCGGGGCGTATTATGGCCGTGGCTAATGACGGCGGGCTGGATGCCCTTCTGTTTATCCTCGCGTACCCACAAGAAGGCGGCTCCTTTGGGAGCGCAGACCCACTTGTGCAAGTTGCCGGTGTAGTAGGCGGTGCCCAGCTTCGCCACCTGCAACGGCACCATGCCCGGCGCGTGCGCGCCATCCACCAACACTTCCACCCCGCGCGCGGCAAATTCCCGAACGAGTTGCGCGATGGGAAACACCAGCGCGGTGGGGCTGGTCACATGATCGAGCATCGCCAGGCGCGTGCGCCTGGTCACCGCCCGGAGCACCGCCTCGACGATTTCGGACGGTCCGCGCAAGGGAAATGGAACTCGCACGGTGACCAGCCGGGCGCCCGCCTGGCGGGCGGTTTCGACGAGCACGTTGTGGCAGGCATTGTAGTCGTGGCTGGTGGTGAGCAGCTCGTCGCCGCGGCGCAGCTTGAGGGAGCGCGCCACAGCGTTGATGCCGGTCGTGGCGTTGGTCACGAAGACCAGGTCGCGCGGACGCGCGCCAACGAAGCGCGCCACCTCGGTTCTGGCGGCTTGCAACCGGTCATCGTAATGCCGCCAGAGAAACTGCACCGGCGCGGTTTCCATGTCCCGTCGCAGTTGAGTCTGCAGCTCCAGGATTGGCTTTGGGCAGGCGCCGAAAGAGCCGTGGTTCAAGAACACCTGTCCCGGGGCCAGTGGCCAGTAACGGCGCAAGCGCGACGGTTTGGGGCGGGCTAACCCGGTTATCTCACACCCTTGAATGCCGCGTGAGGGCACGCGGCCTACAGCA
>CAIWJG010000215.1 GCA_903912925.1 uncultured Verrucomicrobia subdivision 3 bacterium
AGTGTTTCTAAATCAATGGGTTGCAAAGGTTTTGTGCGGTTGGGGCGAGGAATTTGAGCTGTGGCGGAATCCGTGAAGACCTCCCCTGGGGGGGTAGCTGGGACTTTTTTTGTCGCTAAACGCTAAGGCGAGGATTTGGGCTGGCCGGGTGTTCGCACGGCCAGCCACACGCCGCGTTTCGCCCAATGAGAAACTCAATATCGCGATCATCGGCGCAGGCGGACGCGGGGCCGCGGATACCGCCGAAGTCAGCAGCGAGAACATTGTGGCGCTGTGCGACGTCAACGAAGAACACCTCAACGCCGCCGCCGCCAAGTATCCCCAGGCCAGGAAATACGTGGACTTCCGCAAGCTCTACGACGCCAGCAACGATATTGACGCCGTCGTCGTGGCCACGACGGAGCACACTCATGCCTTTGCGGTCATGCCGGCCATCCATCTCGGCAAGCACGTCTATTGTGAAAAGCCTCTGGCGCACAGCGTCTGGGAAGCCCGCGTGATCAGCCAGGCGGCCACCAAAGCCGGCATCGTCACGCAGATGGGAACCCAAATCCACGCAACCGACAACTACCGGCGGGTAGTGGAGCTCATCCAGAGCGGGGCGATTGGCCCGGTGCGCGACGTCCATGTCTGGGTGTCCCGCGCGTGGGGCGGCGGCGTGCGTCCAACTGAGAGGGGGGCGGTTCCACCGTATTTGCATTGGGACCTCTGGCTGGGCCCCGCCCCGGAACGGCCTTTTCATCCGAGTTACCTCAACGGCCAGCCGCGGTGGTACCAGTATTGGGATTTCGCCGGCGGAACGCTGACGGACCTGGGCAGCCATTGGAACGACCTTCCGTTTTGGGCGCTCAAGCTGCGCCACCCGCTCACGATCGAAGCTCATGGCCCGCCCGTTAGCCCCGAGACCGCCCCCGCTTCTTACCACATCACCTACGAATACGGCGCCCGGGGCGACCAGCCGCCCCTGACGCTGACGTGGTATCAGGGTGTGGACAAACCCGCGCTCCTGGCCGAAAAGAAGATCCCCCAATGGGACAGCGGGGCACTGTTCATCGGCGACAAGGGCATGTTGCTCGCCGACTACGGTAAGCTCGTGCTGTTACCGGAAGAGAAATTCGCGGACTTCAAGCGGCCGGAGCCGTTCATCCCCAATTCCATCGGCCACTGGAAGGAATGGATCCAGGCGTGTAAGACCGGCCAGCCAACGACGTGTAATTTTGACTACGCCGGCGCGCTGACCGAAGCGAACCACCTGGGCAACGTCGCTTATCGCACCGGCAAGAAGATCGAGTGGGACGCCGCAAAGCTGAAGGCGAAGAATTGCCCCGAGGCCGCTCATCTCATCCGCGGCGAGTATCGGAAGGGATGGAAGCTGGCGTGAGCGTGCAGTCACTGGCGGCTTAAGCCCCACACCCGCCGTCCTTCGCGCCCGGACTTTTAGCTTGAGCGACAGCCCCGGGGCGCGTAGGTAGAGACCATGCCGATTCATCTGCGACCCATTTCACGGCGCCAGTTCTTCGCTCGCTCCCTGGCAGGTGGCGCGGCGCTTGCCCTCAGCCCCAGTCTCCTTGCCGCCGCCAAACGCACCAATCCAAACTCCTGGGCGCTGTTGTCGGATACCCATCTTGCGGCCGACCGCACGCTGGTCGCGCGCGACATCAACATGACCGACCATTTCACAAAGGTGTCGGGCGAACTATTGGCGCTGCCCAAGCGCCCCGCCGGGGTCTTCAACACCGGCGATTGCGCTTATAGCAGCGGGCAGACGGCCGACTATCGGCACGTGGCGGAATTGCTGGAGCCCATCCGTCAAGGCCAGATGCCGGTGCACCTGGCGTTGGGGAACCACGATAATCGCGAGCGCTTCTGGGAGGCTATGCCCAAGGAGAAGGCCGCCCAACCTCCGCTGGCAGACCGGCAAGTCGCGCTGTTGCGCACCCCGCGGGCGAACTGGTTCGTGCTCGACTCGCTCGAACAGACCCTCGCCACACCCGGTCTGCTGGGTCGGGCGCAGTTGGACTGGCTGGCGGGCGCACTCGACGCCAATCGCAACAAACCGGCACTGGTGCTGGTTCATCACAACCCGGGTCTCACCGGAAATGTCGGATTGAAAGACACGGCCGCTTTCTTCGCCGTCATTCGGCCGCGAAAACAGGTTAAAGCCTACATCTTCGGGCACACCCATTTCTGGCATGTCTGGCCGGACGAGAGCGGAATTCACCTGATTAATCTGCCGCCGGTGTCCTACGTGTTCCAAGCGGATGAGCCCGCCGGCTGGGCCCATGCCATGCTGGAGCGCAACGGCATGCAGCTTGAATTGCGCTGCGTGGATCCAGCTCACAAATCTCACGGGCAAGTCCACAAACTCCAGTGGCGCGCGGGTTAGCGGAGCGCAGGCGTCTCCCGCTCACCCCACAACAATATGCGATTAATTGGCCACCTGGCGGAGGAGAAGTCCGCGCGCATTTTTGCTGACTACCTCTACGTGCAGAAGATCGAGAGCCACCTGGAATTCGAGAAGGCGGATGGCTGGGGCATCTGGATCAACGACGAGGACAAGCTCGAGGAAGCTGCCAGCTTGCTGGCCGCCTTTCAACTGAACCCGGCTGCCCCTAAATACCGGGCGGAGGCCAGGAGCGCCTCTGAGCTGCGCGCCGAAGCCGAAAAGGACGAAGCCAAGTACCGCAAGAAGCTAAGCGACCGGCGCAATCTCTTCCGCCCGCTGACTGGCTACGGCTTTGGGCCGCTGACCGCTGTGCTCATTGCGATCAGTGTCGTGGTGTTCCTGCTTTCCGGGTTCGGGAAGGACCCGCAGCCAATACTAGGTCTGTTCATCACCGATTTCACCAGGTTCATTCCGACAGGTCCATCCCTCCCCGAAATTCAGCATGGCCAGGTGTGGCGGTTAATCACGCCCATATTCATTCATTTCGGGGCGCTCCACATCCTGTTCAATATGCTATGGCTGCGCGATCTTGGCAGCATGATCGAGGGGCGACAATCCTCCTGGACGCTGGCTGCGCTGGTGCTGGTCATTGCGGTCTGCTCGGATCTGGTCCAGTACTTCGTTGCTGGTCCGGTCTTTGGCGGCATGTCCGGCGTGGTGTATGGGCTGCTCGGCTACATCTGGATGCGAGGCAAGTTCGATCCTGGCTCCGGCTTGTTTCTCAATCCCACGACGGTGACCATGATGATCATCTGGTTCTTCGCCTGTTTCACGCCCATCATACCCCACGTCGCCAACGGCGCCCACGCCGCCGGCCTAGTCATCGGCCTCGCCTGGGGTTATCTGTCCAGCCTGCGCTATCGCTGAGCGGGGCGCAGCCTGACACCACCACCGGAACGCCGGATTCATCCGGCAGCCCTGGTGCGGCTCGTCAGCCTGCCGGATAAATCCGGCGTTCCGATTGGCATGGCCGCCCGCCTTGGTGGTGGTGTCGGGAAGCGCCCCGCTGAGCACGGCCAGTGACAAAGTGGGTGATAAGGGCTCCCATCTGAAGCTGTAGCAGCCGACGTCAGTCGGCTCTAATCAGCCCGTTCCGAGAAAGCGCAGGTTTGGGCAGCAGGCCAAGAGGTCAGAGACTCCTTACGTCGTCTCCTACACTGACTTAAGAAGACTTTGTCAACTGCCGTGCCCCGCTGAGCGCGCAAGCAGCAATTCCCCTCGACGACAAACCATCGCCGTGGCAGCCTCTCCCAGTCTGGACAGTTGAATAGTGTTACGCTACCTGTCATTGAATGCTTGAACTATGAAAGTAATCTCCCGCCGCAAATTCCTGGGTAACTCCGCACTGGCCGCCAGCCTCGCTCCGCTCGCCGTCGGCAGCCTCACCTCCCCGTTTGTCCGCTCCGCCCGCGCCGCCGAACCCGGCCCAAATGACAAGGTCCGCCTCGGCCTCATCGGCTGCGGCGGCATGGGCCAAGGCGACCTCGAATGCTTCTTCCTCAACCCGGAAGTTGACTGTGTGGCGGTCTGCGACATAGATGACGCCCGCATCGCCAAAGGCGTCGAGATTTGCCAGAAGAAGCGCAACACGAAACCCGACACGGTGAAGGACTTTCGCCGTGTACTCGACCGCAAGGACGTGGACGTGGTGCTCGTTGCCACGCCCGACCACTGGCATGCATTGCCCACCGTGCTCGCCTGCCAGGCCGGCAAGGACGTCTATGTCGAGAAGCCGCTCGCCAAGACCATTGACGAAGGCCGCGCCATGGTCGAAGCGGCCAGGCGCCACCAGCGCGTCGTGCAGATGGGCTCCCAGTGGCGCAGTTGCAAGCACATTGTCGAGGTCGGCGAATTCATCCGCTCCGGCAAGCTCGGCAAGGTCAGCATCGTGCGTGGCTGGGCCTACCTCGACTGGCTCCCCGGCATCGGCAAGCCGGCCGACGGCCCGCCGCCTCCCGGTGTGGACTACGCCATGTGGCTCGGCCCTGCTCCCGACCGGCCGTTCAACCCCAACCGCTTCCATTTCAACTTCCGCTGGTTCTGGGACTATGCCGGCGGCCTGATGACCGACTGGGGCGTCCACCTCATCAACATGATGCTCATGGGCACGGGCCCCGACTCCCCGAAAAGCGCCTATTCCTGCGGTGGCAAGTTCGTCCTCGATGACAACTCCGAAACCCCCGACTCCCAGGTGACTGTGTATGAGTTCCCGAATTACACCCTGATCTGGGAGCACAAGGCCGGCTTGAACAACGGCCTCTACAACCGCTCCTGGGGCATCGAATGGAGCGGCACCGAAGGCAATATCATCCTCAACGACGAAGGCTGGGAAATCCGCCCCGAAAAGAAGAAGGCCAACCTCGACAACCAGCGCAAACCGGGCAGCCCCGACCCGCGTCCGGCCCATGTGCGCAACTTCCTGGATTGCGTGAAATCGCGCCAGCAGCCGGTGCTCAACGTTGACATTGGTCACCACGTCTCTACGGTCGCCCACCTCGGCAACCTCTCCTACCGCACCGGCCGCAAGATTGTCTGGGACGCCGCCAACCAAAAAGTCGTCGATGACCCCCAGGCCGACGCGCTAGTCGGCGTGAAGTATCGCGACCCGTGGAAGCTGCCTTACGCTCAGCGGGCGTAAGGACTGGCATAAGCCCACGCCCCGCTATCTGTCACCCCTCGGCTGGCCGAGGGTCAGCGCGTTCGTGTTCGTCAGCGTCATCGTGACGCTACGCACGTTGTTCACGCCTGAAACCTGTCTGGATCGGGCCTTGGGTGGCCGGATGGGTGGTGTCAGCAGGGAAGCCAACGTGATGACGCCGATCACCACGACCAGTCCCCCAATTGCAGTCTTGTTCCTCATAGGTGTCATCCTGGCTACGCGGTTCACGTTTCACGTTTCACGTTTCACGCTCCATGCCTGTTATCGCTTCATCGGCCTACCGAACCGTAGTTACCTGTTTCAGCCGCTGCCAGTCGGCATTGGAGGGGCTGGTTTGCCCCTCGCTTAGCTCAGTCTTCGGGTCGCACAGCTTGTAGAACTCGGCGTGCCCATCCCCAAAGTTCAGCCCGTAACTCCGCTCATGGCGGGTCGCCGGGAAGCTGGCGAACGGCCGGCTGTCATCCATCGTCACCAGGAACCACGCGTCGTCTATGCTGGCCTCGTGTTCATCGGCTATCACCCACAGCCTGGCTGGCCCCACGGCAGAGAGTTCGCTGTCGCGGACGAAGGTCCGGAAACCGGTGGGCTGCGGGTGCGTTTCCATGTAACGGCTGCCCACCCAGCTATTCATCGAGTAGCTGCGGACCCGGGGTTCATTGTTCGCCCGGGACGGATCAGTCGGGCACCGATAGAGAGCCACCTGGTTGGCGTAAGGAAAGAGCTTCCCCTGGCGGATGATGGCCGTGTTAGTTGCATCTGCTGAAACCTTCATGTCCCCGCGCACCCAGCAGTTGCCGCCGGGTTCCGCCAACGGGTTATTCTGCGCCAGTTTGCCATCGTTATCAGCGCTGTACATCTGGAAGGACAGGACTAATTGCCTCAGATTATTCAAGCATGCCGTCTGCTTGCCCCTGGACTTGGCAGTCGCGAGCGCCGGCATCAGCAAGGACGCCAGGATCGCCATGATGGCGATAATGAGCAACAGCTCGATCAAGGTGAACGCGTTGCCGGGGCAACCCCCTCCCCTGCCCTCGCAACCCGGCAGAGTTGCGGGCGGCGGTGGCCGTCCTGATTGTTGCTTAGCCATCAATGTTTCCATCCCATCCTACGAGCTGTTGGCGGTCCCTGTTACTGTGCGTTTGCGCGCACATCTCGTTGCTCTTCGTTGCGCCGCCGGGCGCTCCGAGGGATACTTGCGGCGCGATCAAAACCACGGTGGCAACTATGACGCTGACGAACACGAACGCGCTGACCCACAAATAATGATCGAACTCACGTTCGATGCTACCCCGTCACACCTCGCTGCTTTTCGTTGCGTCGCCGGGCGCTCCGATGGATACTTCCAGCGCGATCAAAACCACCGTGGCAACTATGACGCTGACGAACACGAACGCGCTGACCCACAAATAATGATCGAACTCACGTTCGATGCTACCCCGTCACGATGACGCCCAAAGGGTTGATTCTCATCCTCGGCGCCACCCTGCTGGCGCTGCCGGATACGAGCTGGGGCCAGAGGCTCTTGCCCTGGCCCGTTAATTCGCGCGTTTACCGGACGGCCGACGGCTTGCCCGAACCCGCGGGCATCTCGGTCACACTCGCCCCGCAAGGAAACGTCTTCGCCCGGCACATGAAGGCCGCCGCCATCAGCCAGCTCGACGGCTACTCGGTGGGCGCCATCCCCGCGCCGGACACCGGCAAAGGCCGCGTTTACGAGAGCCCCGCGGGACAGCTCTGGACGGTCGTCGTCGAGGGACTCCAGGAGTTCCGGAACGGCCACTGGGTGCTCCATCCGGTTCCGGAAATCGCCGCGGAGTTCCGCACGCGCCTGCCGCGCCTCATCGACCCCATTCCCTTGTGCCCCGTCCGGCAGGACGTCGTGCTTTACCTCTTGCCGGACCGCCTGCTCCAATTCAGCGCCGAGGATCAGAACCATCCCCACTCGGAGGTTATGCTCACTGCCGCGCAGACGCGAATCGAGAAGTTCTCGGGCATGACCCTGGGCCGGGATGGCGGCTTATGGATTGCCGGCACTCGCGGCCTGGCGAAAGTCTCGGGGCCGCTCCGCAAGCTGAAGCGAGACGGCGAATGGCACGATTACCTGCCCCCCGAACCGCTGCAACTTCACAATTTCCAGGAGCTGCACCTGGATGACGAAGGCACTATCACCACCTTGGCGGAATCGGGGACGAATCAACTCAAGATGCTGGCGCTTTTCGACGGCGAGCATTGGTCAGCCGAGGTGGTCCCCATCGAAAAGACCCGGTTTGCCTGGCGCGGCCCGGATAAGACTGATTGGGCGGCGACCATCAACTCCTTCTTCGAATGGGAACCGGGCGAACGGGACGTGGTCGAAAGCGAGGAAAGCCCCGGCCGCCAATTCTACGACCTGGCAGTCGAACCTGGCGGGGCCTTCTGGCTGGCGACCTCCGATGGCCTCGCGCGTTACGCCCCTCTCACTTGGCGCAGCCCCGCCCCGGTCAGGAAGATCAATTCCCTTGTCCGCTGCCTCACTGGGGACGCGGCCGGTCGGCTGTGGTTTGTCGCGGGCAGCAGCCTGCATTGCCTGCACAACGAACGACACCGGGAGTTTCCCTTGCCATCCGTCGCCCCGAGCAGCCTGCCCGGGATGCGCGCCCTGTTCCCCTTGAAGGACGGGAGCCTGCTATTCAATGCCGACGACCAGTGCTTCCAGCTTAATCCCGAGACCGGCGCATTCACCGCGCTCCTCGCTAGGCATCCGGCAGGGCCGATCAAGCCGCTTGGGTTGCTGCGGGACGGCCGATTTTGCGTCCAGTCGTTAGGCAGTCCCCCCCCCCGTCCCTCGCCCCACCGGCCCCGCCCCTCTTAGGCGCCACCGCGGTTGAACCCGGCTTTCGCCTGGAAGCCTACGATGGCGCCAACTTCGAGCCCCTGGCCGTGCCTGCCCCGAAACGGTCTCCCGGCAGCAACTTCTCCAGCTTGTTTGCCGCCCAGAATGGCGACCTGTGGTTCAGTAGCGATCGCGGCGTGGCCTGGTTTCACGACCAGAAATGGCGGACCTTTGCCTCGACCGACAGCGGCGCGCCGGATTCTGTAATCGACTTCGCCGAGTCCACCGATGGCAGGATCTGGGCGGCTACTCAGGAGAGACTCTGGGGGTTTGACGGCCGGAGCTGGACTATGGTGCGCACTGGGTTGGACCGTATCAATGCGCTAATCGCGGCCCGCGACGGCAGCCTGTGGCTCGGCGCGGACAGCGGGTTGTATCGCTTCTTACAAGGCTCGTGGGTCGAGAATGGGACCGAAGAAGGGCTCCCCAGCGGGGGAGTCCGCGAGCTTTGCGAAGATTCGCGAGGGCGAATCTGGGCGGGCACCGCACACGGCTTGAGGCTTTACCACCCGGAAGCCGATCCGGACCCGCCTAAGACCTACATCCAATTACTAGGCGAGAAAGAAAGGAGCGTGCCGGAAGGTGGCACGGTCGCCCTCAGCTTCAGCGGACAGGACCGATGGAACTACACTTCGCGCCAACGGCTGCTCTACTCCTATCGGCTAAGCGGGCGCGACTGGTCACCGTTCCAGGAGGAGCGATCGGTTTCCTTCATCGACCTCCCCGCTGGCAAGCAAGCCCTCCAGGTCCGCGCGATGGACCGTAACTGCAATATCGACCCTAACCCCGCCCGGTTTGAATTCGTAGTCGTGCTGCCCTGGTACAAGGAGTCGCGGCTGGTTCTGATTCTGATCGCAGGTGTGGGCGCGGTGCTCTTCTTTGCCGGCCTGGCGTTTAATCGCCACCGCCAACTGCTCCGCAGCTACGCCGAAGTAGAGCGGAAAATCGCCCAGCGCACCCAGGAACTCGAGGTCGCCAACCGCCAACTCCTCCACAGCCAGAAGATGAACGCCCTCGGCGCGCTCGCGGCGGGCATCGCGCACGATTTCAACAATATCCTGTCCATCATCAAAGGCTCCGCCCAGATTATCGAGGACAACCTCGACAACCCCGGCAAGGTGCGCACGCGCGTGGACCGCATCAACACCGTCGTCGAGCAGGGCGCCGGCATCGTCAAAGGCATGCTCGGCTTCAGCCGCGAGTCCCCCGAGCCGGCCGCCCCTTGCGACCTGAACGCCGTCCTCAATGACACCGTGAAGCTGCTCGGTGACCGCTTCCTGCACGAAGTGCAGATAACCCTCGAACGCGCCCCGGCCCTCCCGGAGGTGACCTGCTCCAGGGATTTCATCCAGCAAGTCCTCCTGAACCTCATCCTCAACGCTGCGGAATCCATGGACAAACGCAAGCAGGTCGTCCTGTCAACGCGTCTGCTGGAAAAGCCGCCCGTAAGCCCGGTGCTGGCCCCGGCGCCGGCGGCCCGTTATTTAGCCGTCTCCGTTCGGGACTTCGGTTGCGGCATCTCCCCCGACAACCTGCCCCGCATCTTCGAGCCGTTCTTCACCACCAAAGCCTTCTCCGCCCGCCGCGGCACCGGCCTGGGCCTCTCGATGGTTTATGAGCTGGCCAGGAAAATGGAAGCCGGCATCGCCGTCGAAACCGTCGTGGACCAAGGCAGCACCTTCACCCTGATCCTCCCCGTCCCGGGAAAGGCTAAAGGCTGAATGCTGAATGCTAAAATGGAAGAAACAACGAAGCACCGAAGCACCGCCCCACCGAAACACCGAAACACCGCCCATGCCCCCCGCCCTTTCCCCATTTCAGCATTTAGCATTTAGCCTTTAGCATTTTCCCATTATGCCTCCCGCCACCATCCTGATCATCGAAGACGACGACCTCCAATATGAGATCTACGAGGAAGCCCTCGCCAAATACACGCTGGTCCGCGTCACCAACGGCAGCCAAGCCCTGGCCAAGATCTCCCAGAACCGGCCCGACCTCGTTATCCTGGACCACGTCCTCTCCGAGGGCGAGCTGGGGCTGGACTTCCTGCCTGAGTTCAAGGAGCTGCTCCCGTTTGTGCCCATCATCATCGTCTCGGGCGCCTTGGAGGTACACCAGCAGCTCGAAGCGCTCCAGGGACCGCGCCGCGCCCATTATTGCCTCACCAAGCCGCTGGACATCCGCGCCCTGAAACGCACCGTCGAGACCGCCCTCAAGGAATGCGGCGAGCATGAAGCTGTCCGGCAGTTCGAGGCCCTCGAACGCTCGCACCGGGTTGACGCCCTCGACCTGTTCAGCCGCTCGACCGACCGCCTCAGCCGGCAGAATCGCATCAAGGAAATCATCGGCAAATCCAAACAGCGCCCCAACATCTCCGCCCTCGCCCGCGAATTCAGTGTCGCCCGCCGCACCATCATCCGCGACCTCCAGGAACTCATTCGCCGCGGCCAGCTCAAACCCGAAGTCTATCCCGAGTGGGAACACCCCTCCGAGGACCAGTAGCCGCCATTGCTACCATGCCTCCCACCCTTTCCATCGCCCCTTCACCAAGGGCCACAAACACCCCCAACAATCGAGGAACAATCGAGGAACAATCGAGGAATAATCGAGGAATAATCGAGGCCGCCATGCTACCCCCGCGCCAACGCCTCCCAACCGCCCCCACTACACCTCAGGCATTCCACCCCTTCCTGTATCTGCGGCCTGGCAGGCGGTTCAATCCCGCCACGTTCGTGCACCGCCCCTTCTCACTGCTCCACTCCACCCGCGTCCCCGGTCCCGCCGCAATTGCCAGGTGCCCCAGCAGCAGGAACTCCGTGATCGCCGCTGCGTAATCGAAATCCGCGCACGTCGGCTTGCCCGCCTTGCAGCATTCGAAGAAGTGGCTCAAGTGCGAGCCCTTGATTCTGGGGATGCGCTGTGGCGGCACCGGAAACGCCGCGTGGGCCTCCTCCGGCAGTATCCGCGGCCGTTGTCCGTAACAGGCCGTGTGCATGACGCCTTTGGTGCCGATGTAGAACGTGCCGCCATCCCAGCCCTCGCGAAAATCGCAGTCAAACTTCTTCTCGAAATCGAAGAGCATGGGCGGGTAGTTCGGCGTCCAGATTTGGCCCCGGGCCGATCCAGCCTTGGCGTCGAGCTTCAGACTGGACCCGTCATACCAATAGGCTTTCAACGGTGGCAAGCCCTCGCGCGCGGGAATTTCCCAGCGAATGACGCTTGCCTGCGGGTGCTTCTCCTCGCCGCCCCCCATCATGCCGAGGCATTCGATTGCGGCAGGGTGCGCCGCGTTAAGGGCCCAGAATACTCCGTCCAGATTATGGCAACCCCAGTCACCCAAACCGCCCGTGCCGAAGTCACGGTAATAACGCCAGTAAGCCGGGTGCAGGCCCTCGTGGTAATCCCGGTAAGGCGCCGGTCCAAGCCACTGGTCCCAGTGCAACCCAGCGGGCACCGGCTTCGCGGGCGGGCGGGCGCCTGCGCCGCCGTTAACAAAACCGCTCCAGCTATGGGTCTCGATCACATCCCCGATAGCGCCCGCCCAGATGTATTCGCAAAGAGTCCGGTAGCCGTCGGCGCAATGCCCCTGGTTGCCCATCATGGTGGTCACCTTGTGCTGCTTCGCCGCTTTGGCCAGCGCGCGCGCCTCGGCGATGTCATGGCACAGGGGTTTCTCGCAAAAGACGTGCTTCCCATGCTTGATGGCGCGCATCGAGGCCGGCGCGTGGTGATGATCAGGCGTCGCGACAAGGACCACATCTATCTCCTTGTGCATGACATCGAACATCCGCCGGTAGTCATAAAAAGTACGAGGCCGAGCACCCTGTCCCGCGGCCTTCTTCGCCGCAGCGCCGAGCCGGGTATCGTCAACATCCACGATCGCCACCAGACGTTCGCCAAGGCCGGCCTCGAGGCTCACCTCGCCCCGCCCGCCGCAACCAATGACCGCCACGGCGAGCTTCGAATTGGGGGACGAAGCCGCCAGCAGATGGGGAGCCTTGAGCATGGCTGCGGCTCCGGCACCCAGGGCGGCTTGCTTGAGGAACGTTCGGCGGCTAACTGAATACGAGCGGCGTTGATGTCCAGGCAATGGCACGAGACGCATTCTATCAAAGCGCCCGCTGCCCGCCAGCGGCGAATGAACGCGGCGTCCGCGGTAGCCAGAAGTGCACTGAAGTGGGGCAGGAGCTGGCTAAATCCGAAACCCGAAAACCGAAATCCGAAGGAAATCCGAAATCCGAAGCCCGAAGCAACAGCCGCCGCGGCAAAGCATCGGCCACACGGGCAATAGCTTTCTTCGGATTTCGGATTTCGGATTTCCTTCGGATTTCGGTTTTCGAGCTTCGGATTTCAAATCTGCCGGCCTTGGTCTCGTCCCAATCGGTCGAGCTTTAGGGCAACCCTGAACCCGCCGCGACCCAGAGGGCTGGCGTTTGCATCGCCGTCTGGTATCATCGGGCCAGTGAAAGCGGATCAGCTAATGGTCATCAAGCTTTGTCGCCGCCGCAGCGGTTTCCCCACGACGCTGCTCGTCGCGGGGCTGCTGTGCTGTTCGCACGGCTATGGCCGGGCAGCCGAGGCTCTCCCACCGGCCTCAGAGGTGACCCGGCGCATGCTGAAACACGCCCAAACGGTGGCCGAGTCGGAGCAGGGTCCACAATACACCTACGAGAAGCGGACTTTGTTGGAGCAATTGGATGGAGCGGGGCAACCCGCCACCTTAGAGGAGAAGCTATATCAAGTCCGACTGATTCGCGGCCTGCCCTTCAATCGGCTGATCAAAATCCAGGGGCGGGAGCTGACGCCCGAGGAATCCAAGCGGCAGGACGCCAAGGAGGAGAAGTTCCAGCAGCAATTCGTCTCGGCAGACCGGAGGAAACTGGCGGCGCGGAAGCAAGCCCTAATAACGCCGGAGTTGCTGGCGCGGTACCAGTTCGCGGTCAAGGAACGCGTGGTCCTCAGCAACCGGCCTACGCTGGTCGTCACGTTCAAACCCAGGGATGAAGACGTGCCAGCGCGATCGGTCGAAGACAAGATACTGAACCGGCTGACAGGCACGCTTTGGATTGACGAAGCGGAGGCCGACACCGCCCGGGTGCAAGCGAACCTGGTGGACTCCGTGACTGTGGGCTGGATGGGCTGGATGGGGTCGCTGACGCGGTGTGACCTGTCCCTCACACGGCAGCGAATGCCCGATGGCGTATGGATCAACGACCGAATGACGCTGTTCGTCCAGTACCGCAAACTGATAACCAGCCAGCGCTTTCGATTGACCGAGGAATCCCGTGGGTTCAGCCATGCGCAGGCCAAGCCGTGAGATGATGCCCCGGCTTCAAGTTCCGGGTTCCTCGGCGGCTTCGGTGGGCTCCGGCTGCCAAAGCCGAAACCCGAAACCCGAAACCCGAAAGAAATCCGGTAACTGTTCACGTCCGAACGTGGGGCAGACCTCCGGTCTGCCGGTTAACCGGGCCTCTGGCCCGGTGTTCCGGCGACCCTATGGCCACGGAGTCAGAGACTCCGTGAACCGGCAGACCGGAGGTCTGCCCTACACCTGAACAGTTACGAAATCCGAAGCCCGAAGCCCGAAGCCACTGCTTCCCTTGTCGTTGTCGGAGCTCTGCGCCAACCGGGATCCTCAGACGGCGGAAAACGCCCAAGTCGGAAAGAGGCTCGGGCAAAGGGCACGTCCGCCTCCTTTGCATCCCTTCTCCGGGATTGCCATCCGGTCCCGATGTGTTAACTGGGGTGTGTGTACGAAACGATCACCATTCGCAGCCGGATACCCAAAGCCGAGCTCCAGAAGCTCGCCGGCGGCAACCGCAACCAATGGATTAATGGGCTCATTGAACCGGCGGTCGGCGGAAAACGGAGTTCCTGGGCGGATTTCTTCAGCCAGACGAAGCGGACCGTCAAGAGCCGCTCGGACCAAATCAGAAAGGCCAGCCGGTGAGCTTTGCGGACACTAACAACGGGGGGAAGGGGCGAGGGACGAAGGGTGGGGGGCGTAGGCAAAACGGGGGGAGGCAATGTTCTTCCAACTGACCGACGCGGACAAAGCGTCCCGCAGCGCTACCGTGGAGCGGTTTATGCGCCAGCGGGGCGGCCAGTTGGGGCTCTCCCAGGTGATCTATCTCGATCTCTGGCAGAAGGCATGGATGTGTTTCCACCCTTGGAGCGGGAAGGCAAGCAACTGTTGGCCAAGTTGCACAGTTAGCCGGACGGCGCATCCCCAAGCTCATTTCGTTGACTGACACCGCCCCGGAGAGCTGTTAGGTTATCCAGCAAATGAGCCTCGAACGCTTCGAGAAGATGGCCGCGCCCGAGTTGCGCAGCCACCTCGATTTCTTTCTGCGGCATTACCGGACAATGGACGCGTTCTGGATTACATCCTGTAGATAACTCACGCAGAAAACGCAGCAAAACCGCCGTTTCGTTTGGTCAGCAGCATCTTCACCCAGCGCTGGCTCCATCCTCACGATCACCACCGCCCCTGAAGCGCCTCCCCGCCCGGCCCGCTGCTACCCCCCCGCCTCTCAATACCTCGCCCAGTGCATCTTCTCCCCGGCGCTGATCCATCCTCACGATCACCGGTCCTTGAAGCTGCATCGACCTGACCTCCCGCCACAAGCTGCTGAAGATCCAGTAGGAGGCGGAAGCGGCGGGAATAAGTTAGCCGCAGCCGGAGCCCAGCCACGAAATCATATCGTTTTCTTCTGGACAAGCTGATGGCCTTTTGGTTATCTCCAATGCTATGAGGTTTGGGACGTTAATATTATTAGGCGGTTTGATAAATAGGATTGGAGATTCTTTTATGAAGGTCATATTATGCTTAACTCTCGTTGTTGTGCTCACCCCATTGTCTTACGGACAGTTTAGGACCGTGGGTGGTACCATATATCCAAACAATTCCCCAGACTGGACAACCTTTAATGCCCCTATTGAAGTCCAAGGTTTGTGTGGCGAAGCTATGTTGCGCTGCCGTTGCTTTTCAGTGAACGAGGTAGTGGTTGGATCCACAGTCATACCCGGCCAGCGCAATTTCCGCCAAGGCGTGGCGACTGCACCAGTCATGGGGAATGTAAAGAGGTATCATGGAGAAACCTTTATCATAGCAAATTACCCGGCAGCAAGAAGCCTCAAGATGGGAGATATTATTAATCGTTCGATACGTGCGATGCGCAGGAGTGGACCGGTTGATAACACTGGAAGTCGCCAATTAGCAACGATATATTACGACTGTGGCGTTCCCTATACTCCCCCTCAACGACAGCTAACTCCTGCGGAAGCTGCCGCCGCTAAGGAAACTGCTTCCAAGGAGAGGACATCCTCAGATGCCGCGACCTTGAAGTTTATACAGGAACAAGCCGACAAGGGAAGCGCCCTCTATCAGTATCGCTTGGGGCTGCGTTACGTGAACGGTGAGGGGGTTACGAACGACCTCACCAAGGCCCGTGAGTATCTTACCAAAGCTGCGGCTCAGGGTAACGATGATGCTGCAAGGGAACTTGCGAAACTCCCCTCAAAGTGATGCCCGAGGCGAGCGTAGAGCAGAAGTCCACTGCGCCAGCGCCTGCATCTGGGGCATCTTCTCCGGTTGGCCGTGCTGGCTGTGATGGCGCTGGCTGCAGAATCCTTGGGCAATGGCATAAAGCACCAAGGCAGCCAGGAGGTAAGGCCACAGCGGACAGAGAGCAAGAAGGGCAAATACGGCGATGAACAGGTAGATCACGCAGTTTTCAGGGTCCAGTTTGAGCATTTGAAAGTTAAGGATAGCGGGTTGTTGTGAGAAGTAGCCGTCGTCGAGCGCTAGACAGGCCAGGAAGCGTTTGAACCCTGGCCGCCATGGGATCAAAAAGGTGGTCAGGGTGCTCAGAATCGCCCGGGGAGCGCAAGGCGGCGAAAATTCGGCCCCGCTCTATCTGATCTGGGTCATGGTGGGGGTGTGCTGGCTCTGGTTGAAATACAAGCAGGACGGGCTTTGGGTGAGCTTCGCCGCAGAATATCCAGAAGCGCTGGATGCGGCGGGTAGTCCCGGAAGGGCGAGCGTCCCCGCAAGCCCTGACTTCTTCCCTTCTCCCGAAACATTTGGGCTCTCGATGACGCTCGCCCTCCCGGGACACTGTGCAGATTTCATTGCTGATTTCATTGCCTGACATCAGGAGCACGATCAGTTAGGATAGTGGGCAAATGAACTTGGAAGTCTTCGAGAAGATGGACGCGCCCGAGCTGCGCAGCTACCTCGAGTTCTTCGTGCGGCATTACCGGACAATGGACGCGTTCTGGTTCCTCTTCCTGACGGAGAAGTATGGGCAGGAGGCGGCGGAGCAGATCAATGAGCAGGTCTGGGGACGGGTGGGCGGACTGGCGGCCAAGGACATTGTGACGCGGTTTGGCATCCAGGAGAAGGGGCTGCGCGGGTTCGTGCAAGCATTGCAATATTATCCCTGGACCCTCATCATCGGTTATCAGATTGAGGAACGGGCAAATGAGGTCATCCTCACGGTGCCGGTGTGCCCGGTTCAGGAGGCACGGCTGAAGCGGGGCTTGCAGGAGTATGCCTGCCGCGCGATGCATGAGGCGGAGTTCGCTAGTTTTGGCCAGGCGATTGATCCCGCCTTCCGCGTCGAGTGCCGGTTCGCGCCGCCCGGACCGCACCCGGCGGACATGCACTGTCAGTGGCGATTCTATTGCGAAACGAAGATATGAATATGGCAGCCGAGAACCATTCACTTTCCGTGACTAATATGGTGAGTGATATTGACTGGACGGTCACGCGAGTCCTGAACTACCAGATTTTCCCGGCCAGCGGGATCACGGTGGCCAGCCTGCTTTCGCTAATATTCCTCTTCGTGCTCGTGGTCGTGGCGGAAAGGGTCGCCCGCCGGTATTTTGTCACGCGGCTGTTGCGGCGCACGCATCTGGAGCCGGCGATGCAATTTGCCCTGGCCCGCGTCTTCGGGTACGCCCTGCTCGCTCTGGGTTTCTTCGTCAGTCTGCAGATGGTGGGCGTCAACCTGACTTCGCTGAGCTTCCTCGCGGGCGCCGTGGGCGTCGGCTTCGGGTTCGGCCTGCAGAACATCATCAGCAATTTCATCAGCGGCCTGATCATCCTGGCCGAGCGGCCTATCGCCATTGGCGACCGGGTGGAGATCGGCGGCGTAGCCGGCCAGGTGCGTGAAATCAACCTGCGCAGCACGACGGTCGTGACCAACGACAATATGGCCATCATCGTGCCGAATGCGGACTTCATTACGCAGCGGGTAACGAACTGGAGCTACGAAGATCCCCGGGTGCGCTTTCGCGTCCCGTTCGGCGTGGCCTACGGGACCGATTTGCCCAAGCTGCGCAAGCTGATGCTGGAAGTGGCGGACGAGCATCCCAAGGCGTTGAAGGACCCCCAACCCGAACTGTTCTTCGTTAGTTTCGGCGACAGCTCGCTGAACTTCGAAATTGCCGTCTGGTCCAGCGAATCGACCCTCTCCCCACGCCGGTTCCACAGCGACCTGTACTTTGCCATTGAGAAGAAGCTGCGCGAGAGCGGCATCGAAATTCCCTACCCGCAACAGGACCTGCACGTGCGCACGGTCGTAGGGAACGCTCCGCCCGTTCCCCCCAGGTAATCGCTCAACGGGGGGAAGGGGCGAGGGGGAACTAGAACATCCAACATCCAACATCCAACATCCATTGGGGAAGGGGCCGGTGGGACGAGGGGCGGGGGGCGTAGGCGAAACGGGCTCGTTGCTTGCCGCTGCAAATACTGCCAAGACCGCGGGATAGCCGACCCCGAGCAACCCCTCACCCCAGCCGAAACATCCAACATCCAACATCGAACGCCCAACATCCAATCCCAAGGGGCGAGGGAGAAGCCTCCGCAGCCTTGGGTGTAGCGTATGCGGCGGACTCCTCAGCCGGCATTCGCGTTTCACGTTTCACGTTTCACGTTTCAATCGCTATAGGGCTGGCTATCCGCAGCCGATTGGAGTACACCATGACGCTGTAACATGCCCGAATTAATTGCCATTGTAGGCCGGCCCAACGTCGGCAAGTCCGCACTGTTTAATCGCATCGCCGGGCGGCGCATCGCCATCGTGCACGATCAGCCGGGCGTCACGCGTGACCGCATCGCTGCGGAGGTGGAGTGGCACGGGCGGCCTTTCACCCTGGTGGATACCGGCGGCATCGGCTTGCTGCGGCGCGAGAAGGCGAACGATGTCATCGTGAAGGCGGCGCTCGAACAAGTGGAACTCGCCATCGAGGCGGCCAACGTCATCATCCTCGTGGTGAATGTCCAGGAAGGCGTCGTGCCACTGGACCGCGAAGCCGCTGCGCGCTTGCGCGCCAGCGGCAAGCCCGTTTTGGTCGCCGTCAACAAGGTGGACACCCACCGGGCCGAAACCAGTGCCCTGGAGTTTGCCGAGCTCGGCTTCGACAAAGTCTTTCCGGTCAGCGCGATTCACGGCGAGGGCATCGAGCCGCTGATGAATGCGGCAACGTCGATCCTCGGCGTCCGGAATCCGGAGCCGGAAACCCGCGCTGAGTCCCCAGGCGAATCGAGCGGGGAAGAGGCGGAGCACGCCACACGCAACAAGCAACCGCTCCCCCTCAAACTCGCGATCGTAGGCCGCCCCAACGTCGGCAAGTCCTCCATCGTCAACGCTCTCACCGCGTCCGAACGGGTCGTGGTCAGCCCTATTCCCGGCACAACCCGCGACTCGGTGGATGTGCCGTTCGAAGTCGTCACCGAGGGCGTGCGCCAATCCTACGTGCTGATCGATACCGCCGGCCTGCGCAAGACCCGGAGCGTGGGTGATTCAATCGAATTCTTCAGCGTCAAGCGCGCCGAGGAATCCATCGCCCGCAGTGACATTGTCATCCTCGTCCTGGACGCCGAGGCCGGGATAACCGAGCAGGACAAGAAAGTCGCCGACCGGATTGTGCAAGCCCGCCGCGCCTGCATCGTGGTCGTCAACAAATGGGACTTGGTGAACGACGCGATCCGCAAAGCGCGGGTGGAGGAGATTGAGCGCCGCCAGACAAAGGCGAGCCGCCATGCGCCCAACGTCATGACGACGCTCTCCGAGTTTGGGGAGTGGGTGCAAGAGCACCTGTTCTTTCTCGACTACGCGCCGGTGATCTTCACCTCCGCCAAGTCGGGCTTTCACCTGGATCGCCTGCTCGAAGCCGTGCGTTACGTCGCCGCCCAGTTGCAGCAGAAAATCCCGACGGGCATCCTGAACCGCACCTTGCGGGACGCCGTCGAACGCCGCCAACCCATCAGTGCCCGGGGCCATCGCTTGACGTTCTTTTACGCCACCCAGGTCAGGCAGGCGCCGCCCACGTTCTTGATGTTCGTCAACCGCGATGAACTCTTCTCGGATCAGTACAAGAAATACCTGGCCGACCAGATGCGGATTGCGTTTGGTTACGAGGGCTGCCCGGTCATCCTGACCGCGAAACCGCGCCCCAAGACCATCGAGCCCATGCGGAAGTTCAAGGATCGGAACAAGCCAGCCTCGCATTAGCCGCTGTAGGCCACGTGCCCTCACGCAGCGCACTGAGCGATCGCGCTCACGTGCTCGTTTCTTGCCGGTGCAGATTCGTGGTGCGCCTCTTAGATTCTTCACAGCGCGGACATTCTTGTCCAATGCCGCTAGGAATTGAGGCTCGGTCTCACGCGTGCCAAAGACGTTTTGGACGGCAGCGTCCGTCCGGAGGCCCCGTTCCCCCTCACCCCAACCCTCTCCCCAAG